>DATGII010000252.1:0-58412 GCA_035295805.1 Bryobacteraceae bacterium
GAAGAGAAGGCCCACCGAGGTTGTGGCCAGCGCCAGGAAGACCACCGGATCCCAAGACGGCCGCATCGCAATCGCGGTGGTTACCTCCGCCAGCTTCGTAGAGCCCGCCAGGCCGTACATCACCGAGAATCCGTACGCCAGAAAGCCGCTGGAGAACGCACCCAACAACAGGTACTTGATCGAAGCCTCGTTCGAGCGCTTGTCGGCTCGCAGAAAACCCACCATCACGTAAAAGCACAGCGCCATTAATTCCAGGCCGATGAAGAGTGTGATCAGGTCGGTTCCCACCGCCAAGAAATACATGCCGGACTGCGCAAACAAAATCAGGCCGTAGTACTCGCCGTGATGCTCGCCGGCGATCTCGAGGTATTTGTAGGAGACGATCGCCACGATGACGGCTGCCGCCACGAAGATCCAGTTGTAAAAGAGGCCGAAGCGGTCGATCGTGACCGAGCCATGAAAGCCCGCGATCTCGGTCAGGCCGTTCCAAGCCAGATACGCCTGCTGCCGCCATAAGCCGTAACCGGCGAAGCCCTCCGCCAGCAGGACGAACAGGAGCAGCCACTTGCGCTGGCGCGGGTCGGGGAAGATCAGGAAGTCGAACAGCAGAATGCCGCAGCCAAACAGCGCCAGCAGGAGAGCCGGCAGGATCGTGAAGTGGTCGATGGCGGTGTAGAACTGGCTCATCGGATACCTCGTGGGGCTGCCTTCCAGCCGGCCCGGGGCAGGTCGGCGACCTGCCCCGCGTTCGTGTTCTGCACGCGCTGCACGATTTCGGAGACCGGCTGCTGCAGCACGTCGAAGTACGGCTTTGGATAAAGGCCGATCCAGAAGGCCCACAGAATGAGGGGCAGGAAGACGGCCAGCTCGCGGAGACTCAAATCCGGCAGGGCCACGTTCTTCGGATTCGTGACTTGCCCGAGCATCGTGCGTTGGTAGAGCCACAGGAGGTAGGCGGCGCCGAGGATCACGCCGCTGACGGCAAATGCCGCCCATGCTCGGCTGACTTCAAATGTCCCCTGCAGGATCGTGAATTCCCCGATGAAGCCGTTGAGCAGCGGGAGACCGGCGGAACTGAGCATCGCGATCGCGAAGACTGTCGCGAACCGCGGCATGACGTGGGCCAGGCCGCCGTACTCCGCGATCTCACGCGTGTGCCGCCGCTCGTACACCACGCCGATAACCAGGAAGAGCATCCCTGTGGAGATCCCGTGATTGACCTGCTGGATCACGCTGCCGGCCAGTCCGTTGGGCGTCAAAGCGAAGATGCCGAGCGTACAGAACCCGAGATGGCTCACCGAAGAGTACGCCACCAGTTTCTTCCAATCCTGCTGCATCAGGCTGACCAGGGCGCCGTAGATGATGGCAATGAGCGAAAGCACCACCAGGATCTGGACGATGGTGCGGTCGGCCGAAGCCTGCGGCAGCAGCGGCAGCGAGAAGCGGAGGAAACCGTATGTTCCCATCTTCAACAGAATGCTGGCGAGGATGACCGAGCCCGCCGTCGGTGCTTCCACGTGGGCATCCGGCAGCCACGTATGGAACGGGAACATCGGTACCTTGACCGCGAAGCCGAGGAAAAAGCCCCAGAAGACCACCTGTTCGAGCCCGAGCGGCAGCTGCAGCTTCATCAGCTCCGAGATCTCGAACGTGTACGTCCCGAATTGCTTGTAGTACTGGAAGTAGAGCGTCAGAATGCCCAGCAGCAGCAGCACCGAGCCCGCCAGCGTGTAGAGGAAGAACTTGATGGCGGCATAGAGTTTGCGCGGCCCGCCCCAGATCCCGATGATGAAGTACATCGGCACCAGCACCACTTCCCAGAACACAAAGAACAGGAAAAAATCGAGCGCCATGAAGACCCCGAGCATGCCGGCCTGCAGCAGCAGGAACATGGCGTAGTATTCCTTGAGCCGGTCCTGAATGGCGTTCCAGGAAGAAAGAATCGCCAGGAATCCCACGACAGTAGTGAGCATGATCAGCAGCAGACTGATGCCGTCGATGCCGATCAGATAGCGGGCTCCCAGCGAAGGGATCCAATCGGCGCGTTCGACGTATTGAAAGCCTGGCGCGCCGGTTTGAAAGCGGAAGACCAGCGGCAGCGACACGACGAAGCCGGCGAAGGCCGCCACATTGGCCCAGAGGCGGATCAGGTTCTTGTTCCGGCCGGGAATGCAGAACAAAATCAGCATTCCCGCCAGAGGCGTCCACAGCACGATGCTCAGCAGATGATGCTCCATAGTGTCACCGCGTCACGTAATATCCGAAAAATGCCAGGAACCCGATCACCACATAAAACGCGTATGCCTGCACGCGCCCGGTCTGCAGAATACAGACCGGATAGGACAGCGACTTGATCAGGAAAGAGGTGAGGCGCACCGCGCCATCGACAATCCAGGTGTCCCACCACATCGAAATTCGCGCTGTGAAGCGCGTCAGCCAGCCGGCGCCGTTGACACCGCCATCGACAACTCTCAGGTCGAAACGGGCGCACAGCCGGCCGAAGCCTTTGCCGACGCCATTGACGAATAGAAGATCGTATAGCTCGTCGACGTACCACTTGTGGTAAAGAACGGTGTAAAGCGGCCGGTAGCGCTCAGCGAGGCGTCCGGGGATATCGGTCCGGATGGCGTAAAAATATCGCGCCACCCCGATGCCGATGAGGGCGACCGCGACCGAAAGGCCCATCAACAGCCATTCGGTCGAGGCCGGATGCTCCACGGCTACGGCCGGGCCGAACGCCGGGGCGAGCCAATCCTCGAAGAGCCGGAAACTTTCACCCAGGTTCCACAACTTGGGCGTACCGAGCCAGCCGGCCAGGACGCTGCCGAGCGCCAGGATCGCGAGCGGCACCGTCATCACCGCCGGCGACTCGTGAATGTGGGCCGCTTTCTCCGGGGGAACACGCGATGCGCCGTAGAACGTCAGGTACATCAGCCGGAACATGTAAAAGGCGGTGAGCCCCGCTGTAATCAGGCCAACCAGCCACAGGATGGCGCTGCCCTGCAGCGCGCTGTATGCCTGCCAAAGGATCTCGTCCTTGGAAAAAAAGCCCGCCAGGCCGGGAATGCCGGCGATAGCCACCGACCCGGCGAGCATTGTCCAATGAGTAACCGGAATGCGTTGACGCAGCGCACCCATGCGGCGCATATCCTGCTCGCCGCCGAGCGCGTGAATCACCGAGCCCGAACCGAGGAAGAGGAGAGCCTTGAAGAAGGCGTGCGTAAACAAGTGGAACACCGCGACCCAATATGCGCCGACTCCCAGCGCCACGAACATATAGCCGAGCTGGCTCACGGTGGAATACGCAAGCACGCGCTTGATGTCGTTTTGCGTGAGCGCAATGCTGGCGGCGAGAATCGCCGTGAATGCTCCGACTACGGCCACGATGGCCGAGGTGGCTGGAGTGAGCTGGAACAACGCAGCCGATCGCGCCACCATATAAACGCCCGCGGTCACCATGGTGGCGGCGTGGATCAGGGCGGAAACCGGGGTGGGGCCTTCCATCGCATCCGGCAGCCACGTATACAGCGGCACCTGCGCCGATTTGCCGGTGGCGCCGATGAACATCAGCAGCGACATGGCGCTGAGGACGCCGAAGCCCGCTACCTCGGCATGGAAGCCGCTGCCCCGCAGCAGCGCGTTGATCTCGGTGAATCGCACGCTGCCGAGCACCCACAGCATCAGCAGCATGCCCAGAATGAACCCCGCGTCGCCCACGCGATTCATAACGAATGCTTTTTTTCCCGCATCCGCCGCGGATTTCTTATGGAAGTAAAACCCGATCAGGAGATAGCTGCACAGGCCGACGCCTTCCCAGCCCACGAACAGCAGCGCGTAATTGTTCGCCAGCACCAGCATCAGCATGAAGAACACAAACAGGTTCAGGTAGCCGAAGAAACGGTAGTAGCCGCTGTCGTGCGCCATGTATCCGATCGAATACACGTGGATCAGGAAACCAACGCCGGTCACCACCAGGATCATGACCGAGCTGAGCGGGTCGAGCAGGAAACCCCAATCCGCCTGGAAGACCGCGGTGTGGCCGTTCGCCATGTGAAACGGCAGCCCGGCGACCCAGGTGAATTGGATGACCTGGTGAATACGGCCGGGCGTCCGCGCCAGCTGCCACACCGCCGCGCTCGACAGCAGGAAGGAAAGCAAGACCATTCCCGGGCAGACCAGGCTGATCACGAATTTCAAGCGAGACCGGGAGCCGTGAGCCGGCGAGGGTGGGGCGGATAGCTCGGGAGCCATCGCCACATCGGAGGCAGGCTGCGGGTCGAGCCGCTTGCCGAATAACAGCATCAACACCGCACCCAATAACGGGAATAGCGGGATGAGCCCGATCTGGTCGAGAAAGTTCATGGTCACCACTTCAATAAATCGACTTCATCCGCCAGCACCGTTTCCTTGTTGCGAAACAGGGCGATCAGAATGCCCAGCCCCACCGCCGCCTCCGCGACTGCATCCGTAATCACGAATATGGCGAAGATTTGGCCGCCGACGGCCTGATACGCGTGCGAAAAGGCAACCAGGTTGATGTTTACCGCGTTCAAAATCAGTTCGATCGACATCAGAATGATCACGATGTTGCGCCGCGTCAGCACGCCGACCGTTCCGATCAAAAGCAGCGCCGCGCTCAGCGCCAGGTAATGAATGGTCGTGACCGGATACATTTTTCAAATCCTCTTTTTCGCCATGATTACCGAGCCCACGATCGCTACCAGCAGCAGCAGCGAAACCAGTTCGAACGGCAGCAGATACTGGGAAAACAGCGTGTCCGCCAAAACTTCCGTGTTGCCCAGGCCGGGCGCCGTCGCAGCCCGCGCGCCCAGTTCCGCAATCCGGAACTCAGATTTGCCGTGCAAAATGAAATAGCCGATTTCGATGCCCGCCGCCCCGACGGCCGCCAGCGCCACCAGCCACTGGCGGTTGAACTGCCGCTGCTTGGCCGCAATATCGAGATTGACCAGCATGATGACGAACAGAAACAGCACCATGATGCCGCCCACATACAGCACGATCTGCACGGCAAACAAAAACTCCGCTTGCTGCAGCAGGTACAGACCCGCTACGCCGAGTAGTGAAACGATGAGCGCGATCGCGCTGTGAACGGCGCTGCGCCGAGTGATGGTCAAGACGCCGCCGCCCAGCACCATCAGCGCGAAGATGTAAAACAAAACAGTATCGGCTAGCATTTGTACTCTGTCGGCTTAACGCCGTTTTCGAGCATCGGACGATCCCAGATCTGCCCCTCGCGCGAGTACGTGGCGATTTCGAATTGCTGTGTCAGCACAATCGCATCGGTCGGGCAGGCCTCCTGGCACAGGCCGCAGAACATACAACGCGAGAGGTCAAACGTATAGGTGACCAGCTCCTTCTTCTTGGTTTCCGGATTGCGCTCGCTGCCCACCACGATCAGGTCTTCGGGGCAGGCCAGCGCGCAGGCGCCGCATCCATTGCAAAGAGTCTTGCCGGTTTCCGGATCTTTGCGCAATCGCGGCGCGCCGCGGTACCGCTCGGCCACTTCCGGCCGCTGTGCGGGATATTGCTCCGTATAGATGTATTTGGGGTTCTGGCTGCGAAACGTGACGCGCAGCCCTTCGAACAAATCGGCCAGCAAGAGTTTTTTCAGCAGCGCGGGCATCATCGATCCACCTCGCCCAACACAATGTCCAGGGTTCCAATTACCGCCACCACATCCGCGATTAAAGCGCCGCGGACCATCCGGTCCAGCGCCTGTAGATTGATGAACGACGGCGGGCGCACCCGGACACGGTACGGCTGCGCCGAGCCGTCGCTCACCACGTAGAAGCCCAACTCCCCTTTGGGCGCTTCGATCGAGACATAGGCCTCGCCCACCGGCGGCTTGACCACCTTGGAAACCTTGGCCATGACCGGTCCTTCCGGCAGGCTTTCCGCGGCTTGGCGCAGGATTCGAGCCGATTGCCGCATCTCCTGAATGCGCACGATATACCGGTCATAGGTATCGCCGTTGGTGCGTGTCGGGATTTCGAACTCGTATTTGTCGTAGCCGGAATACGGCATCGCCTTACGGATATCCCACTGGACGCCGGCCGAGCGTAAGATGGGCCCGGTGACTCCGTACTGCTTGCACTCTTCGGCGGTCAACACACCCACGTTCCGCAGGCGGCCGATCCAGATGCGGTTGTTCGTCAGCAGTTCTTCGTATTCGTCCACCTTGGGCAGGAACATGTCGCAGAAAGCGATCACATCGCGCGCGAACCCGTCATAGGGCTCCGCCGGCAAGCCGCCGATACGGAAGGCGTGGGTGGTCAGGCGTGCACCGCAGTATTTTTCCAGAATCTTGATGCTTTCTTCGCGCTCGCGGAAACAGTAGAACACCGGCGTGATCGCGCCGATATCGAGGGCGTGGGTTCCCAGCCAAAGCAGGTGGCTGCCGATGCGGTTCAGCTCCGTCAGGATTACCCGAACCGCCTGCGCGCGCGGCGGCGCTTCCACATTCAACAGCTTCTCCACCGCGAGACAATAAGCCAAGCCATTGGAAACTGCCGCCACGTAATCCAGCCGGTCGACATACGGGTTGAACTGCACCCAGCTCCGGTTTTCAGCCACTTTCTCCACACCGCGATGCAGGTACCCGATTACGCAATCGGTGCCCAGCACCTTTTCGCCGTCCAGCTTGAGAACCACCCGGAGCACCCCGTGGGTCGACGGGTGCTGCGGGCCCATGTTGAGAACCAGTTCAGTGGTGTCGAGAAAGGTGGCTTCCGGCAAGGTTATTGCCCCCTTTCGATGCCCAGGTTCGCCTGGACCCAGCCCTGATCCTGCTGGAGCAGCGGATAGTCCTTCCGCAACGGGTGCCCGTTCCAGTCTTCCGGTAGCAGGATGCGGCGCAGATCGGGGTGGCCTTCGAATTCGATGCCGAACATGTCGAAGACTTCGCGTTCGAGCCAGTTGGCCGTAGCGTGCACTGATACGGCCGATTCGGGCCGGGAGGCAACCGGAACGGCCGTCTTGATTCGGATTCGTTCGTTCCTGGCGAAGCTGTAGAGGATATAAATAAGGTCAAAGCGCTGCGTACGTTTGGGCCAGTCGACTGCGGTGATATCCACTAGATAGTCGAAATTTGCCTCGTGCTTCAGATGCTTGATGATGGAAATCACGGCATCGAATTTCACCACGAGGAAATTCTGACTGGCGTAGGTAGACGCTTCCGAAATGGAATCCCCGAATTGCTCCTTCAGTTGGCGCGGCAGGTCACCGTCCCATGGCGTGGTCGCCATGATGGCAGGCGGTTTGGATGGAGGTGCTTTGGCAGGAGGAGGGGCGGCGGCCGGCGCTTCGGGGTGGGTCGGATTCGGCTGGTCGGGCATCGCTTCCCCCTGAAGCAATACATGTATCACCCCGCCTCAAATTAGTCAAATAAGGTGTTAATACCCGAATTACAGAATACGCCGGCCCGCCGGTGTGGTGTCGTAGCCGCCGAGGCTTTCCAGTTCGCGGCGGAACTTCAATCGGTTTAGCGTGTCAAGGAGGGTTTGGATGCCGGGAAGGTCCAGGTGCTGGCGACGGATGGCCAGATCGTAGCGCTCGCTGACCAAAGGAATGAATCCGAGACCGAACATGCGAGCGGCAGCGCGCGTGGCGATTGCGCAATCGGCGCCGCCGGAGTAGATCTGCCACGCGGCCGGCAAATGGCCGAGCGCGATGTCCTCATAGCCGGAGATTTTAGCGGATGTAATCCGGACTGCTTTCAATCGCGCATCGAGCAACAGGCGGCTGCCTGCGCCCGGCTCGCGGTTCACGATCGATACATCGTTCCGCGCAAAGTCCTCGATGCCCCGGATGCCCTTTGGATTGCCGCGGGCGGTGATGATGCCTTCTTCCCAAACCGCAAACGAGATGACCGCTACCGCGTTTTTCGAAAATAACCGGCCGATCTCCGGCAGGTTGGATTCGCCGCTGGCCTCGTCGCGCAAATGCGTGCCTGACACGTGCACCTGGCCCGCCTTTAACAACTTGAGCGCCTGCGAGCTGTTGCGATGGGCGAGCACGAGTTCGACGCCCGCGGGCTGAACATGCCGCGCCAGCACGGAAATGCCGGGATCGCATCCGGCAACCAGGATGCGATTGCGAAACGCGTCTTCGTGGAACACTTGAACTTGGGCTCGGCCGCGGTTGGCCGGGCGGCGGGAGACAACCGCATCGCTGGCCGGGAAATACCAGGGCAGCGGAGACGGGATGGACGCCATCAGGTGCCGGTCGACTCGGCACAGTTGGACGGCTTGGCCCGGGAAGGGAACGGCCGTGCCCGGGAGCAGCGCAACCTGCTCTTCGCGCAATTGCGGCGCCGCAGCTTCGCCCCGCAGCGTGAACAATTCCTCGACGCGGGCGCCCAACGCCTGTGCCATCCGAAGCGCCACCACCGTATTGGGTACGTATCCGCCCGCCTCCATCGCGTAAATGGTTTGGCGGCTGACCCCGGCCAGTTGTGCCAGTTCAGCGGCCGAATAACCACGGCTCTGTCGCAGCCGCGCCAGGTTGTTTTCAATCTCGGCACTCACTCTCGTCGTCATGTATGGCGGGGGCTACGGTTTTTGGAGCATCACTTCGGTGGACTTGACCACCACGTGCACGGAGTCGCCTTTCTTCAAGCCCATTTCCTCCGCGCTGGAGCGTGTAATCACGCTCTCCACCTGGCTCTCTCCGATCCGAACCACGACATGGGCCATGATCGTACCGAAGCGCACTTCTTCGATGATTCCGGGTAATTGGTTTCTGGCGGATAGCATACTTCTTGTCATAGCAGAATCGGCGTTCGGAAGACAGGTAAATTTTTGCGGGAGGTGAACGGCGGATTCCGGCTCTGTCCTGTTTGCGATATACTGTCGTTCTTACAAGACATGCCTCCATCGTCTGCGCGCTTCTGCCTCCTCGCCTGCTGCATCGCCATGATGGGCGGGCCGCTCGCGGCCCAGGTTTCCGCGGGAATTTCCGGAACCATCACCGACTCGTCCGGGGCCGTGATCTCGGCGGCCTCGGTCACGGTAAAGAATAGCGAGACCGGGTCGGCCCGCACCCTGCTGACCGATGGCGCAGGACACTACCAGGCCGACGCGCTTCCAGCGGGCCCGTACGAAATTCGAGCCGAGAAACCCGGGTTTGCGCCGTCAGTCCGCACCGGAATCCGCCTGGCGGTCGCGCAGCAGGCGACTGTCAATATCGGACTGCGGGTCGGCGATGCGAGCCAGGCCGTTACCGTCAACGCGGACGCCGCGCCGGTCAGCGTGACCACGGCGGACATATCCGACCTCGTAGGGCAGGAGCAGATCAAGGACCTGCCGCTCAACGGGCGGAGCTTCGACGAGTTGCTCACATTGAATCCGGGAGTGGTCAATTTCACTTGGGAGAAATTTGGCGGAGTGGGCGTTTCCAATTCGACCTCGGGAAATAACTTCGTGGTGTCGGGAAACCGCCCGCAGCAGAATCTGTTCCTGTTGAATGGCGTGGAGTTTACGGGCGCCGCTGAGAACAACATGCAGCCGGGTGGGGTCAGCCAGGAACTGCTGGGCGTGGATGCGGTCCGGGAATTCAATCTGCTCCGCGATTCGTATGGGGCCGAGTACGGCAAGCGCCCGGGCGCGCAGGTGCTGATCGTGACGCAATCCGGCCGCCGCGGCTTTCACGGCTCACTGTATGAATTCCTGCGCAATAACGCCTTGGATGCCCGGAACTTCTTCGATGGGAGTTCCACTCCAGGCTTCCAGCGGAACGAATTTGGCGGTTCGGCCGGAGGGGCCATTCAGAAGGACAAAACATTCGTGTTCGGCAATTTCGAGCAGCTCAGCCAGCACCTGCGCCAGACCGGCGTGGATCTTGTTCCCGACGACAACGCCCGGCGGGGGTATCTTCCCTGTAAGTTGGTCACGCCCGCTCCGAGCCCGTGCCCGGCCTCCGGCCTGGCGTTCGTGGGCGTTTCCCCGCTGATCGGCGCCTGGCCGGCGGCGAGCCCCGGAGCTCCCGATTTCGGCGGTATTTCCGAAGCGTTCAATAATCCGCTGCAAACCATCCGCGACGACTTCGGGACGCTCCGGCTCGATCACATTTTTTCGCAAAAGGACACGCTGAGCGGCGTATACACCGTGGATGACAGCGGCGACTACACGCCCACCAGTTTCAACCTGTACAGCACCGACGTGGCGAGCCTGCGAGAGCAGGTGGCGAGCCTCGAGGAGACGCACGTATTCTCGCCGGCCTGGCTGAACACGGTCCGATTCGGCTTTTCCCGGGCCGGCTATTTCTTTACTGGAGAGCCGACGCCGGGCAGCCCGGCCGCGGCGCTGCCCGGATTTCTCGCCGGAAAACCGATCGGTGCGATCGTCGTCGGGGGCAGCGCGGCTTCGAATCCCGCCACGCAACTCGCGCTGGCCGGCAGCAACAATGGAAGCAACCTGCCGCTTGCCCGCACGCTGTTCACGTATGAAGACCGCGTTTCAGTGGCCAGGGGGCGGCATCTGATTACGGCCGGTGCCTGGTTCCAAAGGCTGCGCTCGAACGAAATGCTGGCGCTCAGCCAGTACGGACAGGCGACCTTTACGAGCTTGCAGACGCTGCTCCAGGGAACCGCGGGATCGCTGCTGTACGACCCGGCGCCCACGCCGCTCGGCTGGCGTTCCTGGTACGGCGCCTGGTACGCCGAAGACGCCATCCGGCTCGGCCCGCGCCTGACCGTGACACTCGGCTTTCGCCATGAGTTCACTACCGGCTGGAATGAAGCGCAGGGCCGCGCCGCCACCTATACCTATCCGAACGGCGTGATCTCGACGCTGCCGAATGTCGGCGCCTCTGCGTTTACCGTCAACAATGGGAAATTTTTGCCCCAGCCCCGCCTTGGGTTGGCGTGGAGCCCGTTCGGCACCGACAAGCGGACAGTGATTCGCGGCGGCTTTGGCATGTACAACGACCTGCAGGACGCGCTCGGCTATCGCACCGACCAGAACGCGCCATTCAACCCGACCTACAGCCTGCCGAACGCGCTGGTATCGCAATTGCCGGTTTCTCCGTCGGCGCCCGTGCCCGCGACTGCGAAACTAGTGCCTGGCGGTGTTCAGCCCGATTTGCAGACACCGGTCCTGCTCACCTGGTCGTTGCGCGTCGAGCAGCAACTCAGCGCCAATTCCGCTCTCACGGTGGGCTATGTGGGATCGCATGGATACCACGAAATCCTCGGCATCGACGCCAACGAACCGTTTCCCGTGGTCTGTCCCGCGGCCCCGTGTCCCGCAACCTATCCCGCGAACTTCCCGGCCGGCGTGGCCGGCACGCCGGTCGCGGCGGGCACGTATTACCTCCCGAGCGCCACCAAAGCCAATCCGGCGCTGAACAACACCTGGACCTATTTTTCCCAGGCCGACAGCTCTTACCACGCGCTGCAGGTGGACTTCAATCACCGGTTTGCCGGTGGGTTGGCCTTGCGAGGGGCCTACACCTGGTCGAAGACCATCGACGACGGCGATTCGGTAAATGCCACCACCTCCGGAAATGAGCCGGCGCTGGCTTCGAATCCCTTCAATCTGCGCGCCGACCGCGGACTGGCCAACTTCGACGTGCGCCACGTGGCCGTCGTCAGCGGCGTCTACGCCCTCCCCTTCGGCAGGGGAAAACACTTCCTGCATAACGCCGGCGGCCTCGGAAACACGCTGGCCGGCGGTTGGACGATGAATTCGATTGTCACGCTCCAGGGCGGATTCCCGTTTACGCCGCAATTGAGCTACAACCCCTCCAACAACGGCGACACGCGAAACCCGGTGCGGCCGTTTGTCAATCCCTCGTTCACCGGCTCCGCCATTCTGGGTTCGCCAGACCGGTGGTTCAACCCCGACGCGTTTCTGGCGCCGCCCGCCAACAGCGGTTTCTACGGAAACCTGGGGCGCGACACGCTGATGGGGCCGGGTCTGGCGACGTGGGATCTCTCGTTTTTGAAGGACACGCGGCTGCGGGAGACCCTCAACCTCCAGTTTCGGGCGGAGTTTTTCAATCTTCTGAACCGGGCGAATTTCAATACGCCAAATGCGGTCGTGTTCACGCCGTCGGGGGTCTCGCCGACCGCCGGTGTAATTACCGGCACCTCTACCACATCGCGGCAAATCCAGTTCGGATTGAAGCTGCTTTGGTAGCGTTCTGCCTCTGAATGCCCCGGGGACGCCGTTCAACCCCGGTTCTGCGCCGATTACCTATGGAAACGCAACAAATCAAGCGACTTGTGGTTTAATTAAGAATTCCGTATGGCGCACCTGCTCCGCCGTCTCCGAAGAAACGGGATTGCCGCGCACCGGCGCGCGCGCGAGTTGCGTATGATCGGCAAGGCGCTGGTTTCGACCGACCATCCGATCCTGGCGCATGTGATCCCGATGCGGCGCTGCAATTTGTCGTGCGCGTACTGCAACGAATACGATGATGTCTCCAAGCCGGTGCCCGTCGAGACAATGTTCCAGCGGCTCGATCGGCTGGCGGATCTCGGCACCACCATCATTACCATCAGCGGCGGTGAGCCGTTGCTGCATCCCGAACTCGACCGCATCATCGCGCATGTGCGGCGCCGCGGCATGATCGCCGGGATGATCACGAACGGCTACCTGCTGACGGTCGATCGGATTCGCCGGTTGAACCGGGCCGGTCTCGAGCACATGCAGATCAGCATCGACAACGTGATGCCGGACGAAGTCTCCAAGAAAAGTCTGAAGACGCTCGACAAGAAACTGGTCCTGCTTTCCGAGCACGCCGATTTTCACGTGAATATTAACTCCGTGGTCGGTGGCGGGATTCAAAACCCGCGCGACGCGCTCGTGGTGGGTAAGCGCGCCGTCGAGCTGGGATTCACGTCCACTGTCGGCATCATCCATGATGGCGACGGGCAACTGCAGCCCCTGGGCGACGTGGAGCGCGAAGTTTACATGACGATGCGCTCGATGGAGAAGCGCAGTTACGCTCAGATCAATTATTTTCAGGACAATATCGCGCACGGGCTGGAGAACAAGTGGCGGTGCCGTTCGGGCGCGCGATACTTGTACATCTGCGAAGACGGCCTCGTGCATTACTGCTCCCAGCAGCGCGGCTACCCGGCCAAGCCGCTGATGGAATACACGCTCACGGACATCCGCCGCGAATACCGCACCGTCAAGGAATGCGCGCCGCGCTGCACCGTAGCCTGCGTGCACCAGGTGGCGTACCTGGATTTCTGGCGCGGCGAGCAGGACCTGACGCCTATCCCGGTTAGCGAAGACCCGCAGGGATTGGTGCAGATACAGTAAAGCCTCCGCTCAAATTTTTATCCGGGTAATATTGACAAGATGTTTTTACCCGGGTAATATTAGTCCCATGAGCTACACAGCATTCCAGGGGCAGCGCCGGATTGCCGCTGGGAGTCTTTCCGAAGTTGCTGTGCTTCTCAAAGATGCCCCACAGGGCGGGGAATTTCTGGTTTTCGACGACGCGACCGGCCGCCAGGTCGATCTTGATACTCGCGGGTCGGCCGAGGACATTGCCCTTCGATACGCCGGCGAGCCCGTCCCGGAGGCGCGCGGGCGGGGGCGTCCACGGTTGGGAGTTATCGCCAAAGAGGTCACATTGCTTCCGCGCCATTGGGACTGGCTCTCAGCGCAGCCGGGCGGGGCGTCAGTGGCCTTGAGAAAACTGGTGGACCAAGCGCGCAAGAGCAGCGGCGACCGGGACCGGGTACGGGGCGCCCAGGAGGCGGCGTATCGCTTCATGGCCGCCCTGGCCGGCAATCTTCCCGAATTCGAAGAGGCAACTCGCGCGCTGTTTGCGTACGAGCGGCGGCGCTTCGGCGAACTCATCGCGGGATGGCCTGAGGACATCCGCGATTACGCCATCAAACTCGCGTTCGCCGA
Organism: Bryobacteraceae bacterium; assembly: GCA_035295805.1. Lineage (GTDB taxonomy): Bacteria > Acidobacteriota > Terriglobia > Bryobacterales > Bryobacteraceae > PSRJ01. The sequence goes on from DATGII010000252.1 coordinate 13,893, forward strand.
TCACGAGTAACCAGCCTTAGCCGAAAACTGAAGTCAATGACAACGCACAGGAGAAGTGTCTATGCCACGCATCTACAAATCGTCCGCAGGAGAGCGCCTCGTTAAAGAACGCTATCGCGCGTTCCTTCAACGGTGGCCGGCTGCGCATCAGCAGTTGCGCGTTCTGACAGGGCAGGGAGAGACTTTTGTCGTCGCGTCCGGCGCCGAGGGCGCCTCGCCACTCGTGCTGCTCCACGGTGGCGCGGCGAACTCCGCGATGTGGATGGGCAATATCGGCGCATTAGCCCGCCATTTCCGGGTGTATGCAGTCGATCTGATCGGCGAACCCGGTCTCAGCGCGGCGTCGCGGCCTCCGCTGGCGTCCGACGCTCATGCTCTATGGCTGGATGACGTGCTCGCCGCGCTTTCGATTGACCGCGCGTGTTTTGCCGGAGTATCGCTGGGCGGCTGGCTCGCTCTGGATTACGCCACGCGGCGGCCGGAGAGGGTGGAACGTCTGGCCCTGCTCTGCCCAGGCGGAGTCGGCCGCCAGAAAGTGGGCATCGTGTTCGCGACCATCTTTTTGAAAATGTGCGGCGCCTGGGGAAAACGGAAACTGTTGGAACTTATCCTGGGCCGCCCGCCCGCCGATCCGGCTCCGGCCGCTAAAGCGTTCATTGACTTTGTGCTCCTCATACACCGGCATTTCCGGCCGCGAATGGTGAAGCTCCCGATCTTCTCCGACGAAGCCCTGCGCCGTTTAAACATGCCACTGCTGGCGGTCGTCGGGGGCCGCGACGTGCTTCTCGACTCCGCGGAAACCCGGTGCCGGCTGGAACGAAACGCGCCGCAGGCCGAAGTCGTTTACCTCGCCGGCCCGGGACACCTGCTACCTGATCAAACCCGGCAGATCCTGGCTTTCCTGGCTCCCGGACTGAAGGGTGCCGGCTTCGCTACTAACAATCGTTAGTCTTGCGTTGTTAGCTCCCACGCAACACTATTAATGAGTTGGTCTGCTGCCGGAGTGACAGGCCGGCCCGGCGTTTAAACCCATGCTCAGACGCGTGCTCTGTGTCGATGACGAGCCGAACATCTTGAAGGCGTTCGAGCGCCAGTTCCGCAATGAGTTCGAACTGGAGACCGCGCTCGGCCCCGAAGCGGGACTACAGGTCGTCTCCCGGAATGGTCCGTTTGCCGTCGTGGTTTCCGATCTCCGCATGCCGGGCATGGACGGCGTTGAGTTTCTGCAGCGGGTCAAGCGCCTGGCTCCTGATACCGTCCGGATCATGTTGACCGGCCAAGCCGAGTTGGTCACGACCATCGATGCAGTCAACCGCGGAAGCGTGTTCCAGTTTCTCACGAAGCCTTGTCCGGCCGAAGTGCTGCGCCATGCCCTGGAGGCGGGGCTGGAGCAATACCGGCTGATCGCCTCCGAGAAACAATTGTTGGAGGAGACGCTGCGCCGCAGCCTCGGCGTTCTGACCGAGATTCTCAGCCTGTGTAATCCGCTCGCATTCAGCCGGGCGCAGCGCATCCGCCACTATGTCCATAGTCTGGCGGACCGCCTCGGCCTGGCTGACCAATGGCAGTTTGAAACGGCCGGCCTGCTCTCCCAAATCGGATGTGTCTCCATTCCACCCGAGATTTTGGAACGGTATCGCAACGGCGAGCGCCTGCATCCGGAAGAAGCCGGCATGATCGCGTCGCAAAGCCAGGTCGGTTTCGACCTGCTTTCGCAGATTCCGCGCCTCGAAGTCGTGGCGCAGATGGTGGCGCGGCAGCAGGAGGCTTGGAACCCGAAGGAGCGGCACCCGGATCCGGTCATGGTCGGCGCCCAACTTCTGAAAATCGCGCAGGACTTTGACGACGCGGTCGTGCGCGGCGCCCAGCCCGACGACGTGGTGAATAACATGTGGAAGCGCTCCGAATATAATCCCGCCTTCGTCGAGGCTCTGCAGCAGGTTCACGTCGCCCAGGACTCCACCGAAATCCGGGCGGTCTCGGTGCGTCAGTTGCGCACGCGCATGATCATCAATGCGGACGTCCTGAGCAAAAGCGGCTTACTGCTTCTCGCCAAGGGCCAGGAAGTCACGGGGTCCGCCATTGTGCGGCTTCACAACTTCGCGGCTACGATCGGCGTCGAGGAGCCGATCAGCGTGATCGTCCCGTTTTCGATCCAGTCGCGCTTGGGCGAGCGGAACCGGTACCCCCACAATGAGGAGCCCGGAATTTCCGAAACCCTGAGAAACGCCCCCGCCCTCTGAAGACGGCTTCCACTCACTTCCCGGGTTTGGTGCTGATCAGATGCTGTAGGTCTTTGTTATTTTCGTTGCAGGAATATTCGAGCAGTTCGGGCAGCCCCGGCGTCGGCTTCAGCGTGGTGAGCACGCGCTCCTGTTTCCAGGGCCGGGCGTACATGGACGGGTCATCCACGATGTAATCGTAGGCGATGGTGTCCGGCCCGGTGCGGCGGAGATGCTCGATCACGTGGAGTTTGTCACTGTGCTGGTGACCGGCCGTATCGAGCCATGTGCGGTCGTTCAGGCCGATCGTATCGATCGTGAGCGTGTCGCCTTCCCATCGGCCGACCGAATCTCCCATGAATGTTGAATCGGCGCGCTGGTTGTGCTCGCGGCCGTCGGTATAAATGGCCCGCCACATCTTCATGTACTCGAACAGCATCAGGAGCTGATTGCCGGTCTGCACGAACTGCACCGGGTACGGCGACTGCATGATGCGCGGGACGCCGGGATACAGACAAAAGCCGGTGGGATCGTCCTTCGAATCGTGGTTCACGTAGGCGGCCTTCCCGGCCGGCGTGTAAGGAACGGTGTCCTCCTTGCCCTGCGCCATGTTTGGCACGTAAGGGAGATTCCAGTATCCGGACAGGTCCCGCTTGTCGGAAGCGGATTCTGCGGCGGGGAGCACGGTGCAACACAGGCTTGCGATCAAGGCGCCGAGATAAGCAGCTCTCATGTGGAATATCATCGCAAATCGCGGCTGCAGCCGCTATCCTGGAACCGTGACCGCAGTGCAAATCCCGCTTTCCATGCTCGTCGTATTCACTTCGGCCAAGGTGATGTCGGAGATTTTCGAGCGGCTGGGTCAGCCCGGAATTGTCGGCGAAATTCTGGCGGGAGTGCTGATCGGGCCGAGCGTGCTGGGCTGGATCGCGCCCAACGAGTTTCTCTCGGCTCTGGCCGATTTGGGTGCGATGTTCCTGCTGTTCCGCGTCGGCTTGGAGGTGAAATCCTCCGAGTTGCTGAAGGTGAGCGGCGTGGCCGCGACAGTTGCGGTGCTCGGCGTGATCTTCACGTTCAGCATGGTCTCGGTGGTGCTCATGTTCAGCGGCTCCGCCCGCAATGAAATCTTGTTTATCGCGGCCGCGCTGGTAGCCACCAGCGTCGGAATCACGGCGCAGGTCCTCACCTCGCAGAAGCTGCTGGCGTTGACCGCAAGCAAGGTCATTTTGGGCGCGGCGGTAATCGACGACGTATTGGGGCTGATTGTGCTGGCGGTGGTGACCAGCCTGGCGCGCGGGCAATGGAACGTGATGGAACTGCTGCTGACGGCGGGACTCGCGGCGGGCTTCACGATCGTGACAGCGGTGTGGGGGACCAAGGCGGTCGGGGTCATGGCTCCGCGCCTCGAAGAACGGCTGCGAGCCTCGGAGAGTCAATTCATTCTGGCGCTGATCTTGATGTTCCTGTTCGCGGTTCTCGCGGTTTATTCGGGAATCGCCGCAATTGTCGGTGCATTCCTGGCCGGGATGGCGCTGGCCGAGCACACCGGCCCGCGCGCGCGCGACCTGACGCAGGGCGTGGCCGATTTCCTGGCCCCCTTTTTCCTGGCCGGTATCGGGCTGTATGTGAACCTCTCGGCGTTTGCGCACGTGGGCATCGTGCTGCTCACCGTCGCCGTCGTGATAGCGGTAGTCGTGTCTAAGGTTGTGGGCTGTGGGCTCGGCGCGATGCGGCTCGGCCGGATGGATGCCGCCCGCGTCGGTGTGGGGATGGTTCCCCGCGGCGAGGTCTGCGTGGCGGTGGCGCGGGTCGGCCTGACGCTCGGTATCATCCGGCAGAGTATGTATTCGCTGGTGATCATCGTGGCCGTCGCGGCAGCCATGCTGGCGCCGCCGCTGTTGCACCTGGCTTTCCGCGACGTACCGATCTCAAGAGAACCGGAAGGGGATGTTTACCGCGTCGGATAGCTTCTCACTCCGCGCGCAGCGTGCGCACGGGATCAATCCGGGACGCGCGGCGCGCGGGTAGGTACGACGCGAACAGGATCAGCACCAGCAGCGGCGATGCGATTGCCGGAAAAGCGCCATAGTCCAGATGGCGGAACGAAGCAATAAAGACGAGCGACGTCAGCGCGCGGCACGCGAAGAAACTTAAGATTAATCCCGCTGCCAGGCCCGTTCCGCCCAGCCATAACCCCTGTCCCAGCACCATCCGAATTACCTGGCTCGGGGTCGCCCCGATCGCCATGCGGATGCCGATTTCCCGTGCGCGGCGGCTCACCGCATAGGCGATCAGCGCGTATAAGCCGGCGATCGCCAGAATGAGGCCCAGAAGGCCCAGCCCCGCTACGCTCTGCGCGATCATATTCGGAGTCTCGGCGGCGCGCTGTTCAAAGAAGCTTCGCATCGTCCGCGCATCGTAGGACGGCATCTCGGGATCGAGCTGACGGATCACTCCGCGCACCACGGGGACCAACGACGCCGCATCCGGCGCCGCCGACTCCACCACCAGCGTCAGGTTGGAACGGTTGTCCTGCGTATACGGTAAATACACGAAGTCCTGGGGCGGCTCGGCGATCCAAACATATTTGGACATGCGCGCGATGCCTACAATTTGTACCAGCGGACCCTCGGCGTTTCGCAGATGAAAACGCTTACCCAGGGCATCTTCGCGCGGCCAATAATGACGCCCGAACTGCTCATTCACAACCGCCACCAGCGGCGTGTCAATCCGGTCTGAGTCCTGAAATCCACGGCCGCGGAGGACGGGGATGTCCATCGTAGCAAAGTAGCCTTCGCTGATATAGGCAACCGGGACGGAAAAGGGCTGTTCGCCGCGAGGCAACGAGTAGCCCTCCGGCACCATCCCCACGTTGCGGGTTCCATAAAGAGGAACATTGGAAGTCAGTGCCGCCGAGCGGACTCCCGGCGCAATCCGCATCTGGGCCAAAAGATTTCGAAAAAAGCGCTGCGTTTGATCATTGGAGTAGTGAGCCGGCTGCGTATCGAGGGTAGTGAGGTACAGATGATCCGTGCGGAAACCGGGGCCCGCCGACAGTTCCGCGCGAAAACCGTGCAGGAGGACCGCGGAGACTATCAGCAGGAGCAGGGAAACCGCGACCTGTCCCACGACGATTGCGTTGCGGCCCCAGAGGCGCGGCCGGCCGCCGCTGTCGGCGTCGAACGCCTTCAATGAGGTCACAAGGTCAACACGCGTGGATTGCAGAGCGGGCGTCAATCCGAACAGCAGCGTGCTGAGCAGGGACGCAGCCACCGTGAAAAGAAGCATGCGCCGATCGACCGCGGCGTGAAAGGCGAGCGGCACATCCGACGGAACCGGCAACGCGTTCAGGAATCGGGCGCCTGCGTATGCGATCGCGATTCCGGCGATCCCGCCCGCCAGGGCCAGCAGAAGGTTTTCCACGAGCAGTTGCCGGATTAGGGTTCCGCGGCCCGCACCCACCGCCAGCCGCACAGCCATTTCGCGAGCGCGGCCGCGTCCGCGCGCCAGCAGCAGGCCCGTGACATTCGCGCTGGCCACCGCCAACACGCAAACGGCCAGCACCAGCAGCAAAGCTGCCAGTGTGGCGTTGCCGGGCGACTGCTTCCGGCGGAACTGAAATTCCGTTTGCGCTTCGACCTTCCGGTTCCGGTTGGTTCGCGGATAAAGTTGCTCCAGCCGCGCGGCGATTGCCGCCAGGTCGGCGTTGGCTTGCGCGATTGTCACGCGAGGTTTTAAACGGCCTTTGACGGTCAGCCAATGATAGTCGCGCTGCTCCAGGTAATTCACGCCGCCCAGGCGCGGAGACATCGCCAGCGGTACGAATACCGAAGCTTTCACCACCTGATCGATACCGGTAAAGCTTTGCGGCGCGACTCCGATAACGGTGCAGGGGACGCCGTTCAGCCAGATTGTCGAGCCCACCGCGGCCGGGTTCGCGTTGAATTCGGTCTTCCAAAAATCATGGCCCAGCACGACGACCGGATCGCGGCCAGCCGCCTGGTCCTCTGAGTCTCTGAATCCACGGCCCGGCGCCGGTTCGACGCCGAGCACGCGAAAGAAATTGCCGGTCACAAAGAAGCCGAACGTGACGCGCGGCGCTGCCGGGGCGGCAGTCTTGAACGCGACGGATGTGAAACTGGCGGCAATCAAGCCGTCGAAGCTTCGATTGGCATCGCGAAAGTCCCGGTAGTCCGGATACGAAACGGCGGGATTACTGGCGGGCGCCGAGGAGATGGCGGTGGCGACCGCCGCGATCCGGCCCGGCTCGCGGACCGGCAACGGCCGCAGCAGGAGTGCGTCGGCAAAAGTGAACATAGCCGACGTCGCTCCGATCCCGATCGCGAGCGAGCAGATCGCCACCAGCGTGAACCCGGGCGATCGGGGCAAAATCCGTAGCGCGTACCTGAGGGACTCCAGCATGCGGACCTATTATTCTACTGAGGTCCGTGGCGCCGGCCAATCGGAATGTTTGCGACGGGACGACCGCTCCACGCCGCGATACACTCGGCTAAGGAGCAGACATGCGCATCGGCCGTTGGCTAATCGCCTCCTTCCTGGTTGCCGGCCTCTGGGGCCAAAAGGTTTCCCGCAGCGGCATCCACCGCGAAGATATGGATCTGACGTGTAAGCCGTGCACGGATTTCTGGCGTTATGTGAACGGTGGCTGGCTGCAAAAGAATCCGATCCCCGCCGATCGCTCGAGTTGGGGCCCGTTTGGCGTGCTGACCGACGCCAACCGCGAGCGCATCCGTACCATTCTGGAAGGCGCCGCGGCCGATTCGGCGGCGAGGCCAGGAACCAACCGCCGCAAGATCGGTGATCTGTACGCGAGTTGTATGGATACGAGCGGCATTGAGGCCCGGGGGCTCGCGCCGCTGCAGCCGGATTTCGACCGCATTGCCGCGATCCAAACGGTCCAGGACCTCGGAGCGGCGATCATCGCTTTTCAGCGCGAAGCCAGGCCCTTTGGCGGGGTAAACGGCGTGGTCGTCGGGCCCTTCCGGTTCACATCCGGTCAGGATCCGAAAAATCCGGCTCGCGTTGTGGCGCGTATTGTCGAACGGGATGCTGCCGGCCGCACCGGCACCTCCATCTTTTCCCTTCCGGACCGGGATTATTACTTCAAAACCGACGAAAAGTCGCGCGCCATTCGCGCCGCATTCCTGCAGCACGTCGCCCGGATGCTGGAGTTAGCCGGGATCCCGCGGGCTTCGGCGGAGGCGCAGGCGAAGCTGGTCCTCGGGTTTGAAACCGAGCTGGCCGGGTCGGTGATGACCATTGCCGAAAAGCGCGATCCGGACAAAACCTACCACCTGACGGATCTGGCGGCTCTGAAAACGCTGGCTCCGAATTTCGATTGGGAGCGGTTATTGCGCGAGGAGGGTTTACCCGAATCGACTCCCATCAACGTGACCGAACCGGAGCTGGTCAAGAAATTCAACGCGCAGCTGACAGCCGCTTCCGTCGCGGACTGGAAGGTCTGGTTGCACTGGCGCGCGTTGACTTTGGCGGCGCCTTACCTTCGGAAATCCATTGCCGACGAGAATTTTCATTTTGAAAGCACGGTCCTTTCTGGGATCCAGCAGCAGCCGCCGCGCTGGGAAACCTGCTCGAATTTCGTGGACCGCGATCTGAGTGACGCCTTGGGTCAGGCGTACGTGGAAAAATATTTTCCGCCCGAAGCCAAACGCCGCATGAGTCAGATGGTGGAGAACCTGCGCGCCGCTATGCGCGAAGAGATCGAGCGGTCAGAGTGGATGCAGCCGGAAACCAAGAAGAACGCGATCGCCAAGCTCAACGCTTTGCAGATACAGATCGGCTACCCCGAACGGTGGCGCGATTACTCGGCCGTGGCGATCAGCCGGAAAACGTTTTTCGAAAACATCCGCCAAGCATGGATCGGCGGCGACCGGTACGAGATTGCAAAAATCGGCAAGCCCGTCAGTCACATCGATTGGGCGATGACGCCGCCCACCGTCAACGCCTACTCCAATCCGCTCGAGGTGAAACTGGTGTTCCCGGCGGGAATTTTGCAGCCCCCGTTCTTTGACATGCAGGCGGACGATGCCGCGAATTACGGGGCGATTGGCGCCGTAATCGGGCACGAAATGGGCCATCAGTTCGACGACGGCGGATCCAAATTCGATGCCACCGGCGCATTGCGGAACTGGTGGACCGAAGATGATCGAAGGAAATTTGACGGGCGCACGGCCTGCGTAGTGAACCAGTTCAATACGCTCGCGGTGGGCGATGGGCTGCATCACAACGGCAAACAGGTACTCGGCGAAGCCTTGGGAGATCTGGGCGGGCTTTCGGTGGCCTACCGCGCCTACAAACGGTCGCTGGGCGGCAAGCCGGGCCCGACAATGGACGACTTCACCGCTGACCAGCGCTTTTTTATCGCCTTCGCGCGCATCTGGGGACAGCAATATCGTCCGGAATCCATGCGGCTGCAGTTGAACACCAATAATCACCCGCTCTCCCAGTACCGCGCCATCGGAACCCTGCAGAATATGCCGGAATTTCATCGCGCCTTTCAATGCAAGCCCGGTGATTCTATGGTGCGCCCGGACACGCAGCAATGCAAACTTTGGTAGACGGCTTAAGTCGTCCGTTTTCAAGCAGGCGGGAGTCCTTCCTACTGTATTGACGGTATAAACTCGCCGTCTGCCGCATGCGTCCAATGCGGTAGGAGGCATTGGAAATGCTTCGCAAACTCGGGTTACCGGCGATTTTATTGGGCGTGCTTTTGGCGCTTTCGCCCACGACGGCATTGGCGCGCGACGGACGCGGCGGCGGAGGCCGTGGCTTTGGCGGGGGACACGGCTCCGGTGGTGGGCACGCTTTCAGCGGCCGCAGTTACGGTCGCGGCTATGGCCGCGGACGGTTCTACGGGGGCCGCGGGTATGAAGGGGGAGGCTGGCGCCACGGCGACCACGATGGTCGCGGCGGCTTTGGGTTCGGCTTCGGCTACTACGGCGGTCCCGGCTACTACGCCGCACCCTACTATAGCCCGGGATACTACTACGGCCCCGATTACTACGGCGGACCCGGATACTGCAATCCCAGCGGCTATTATGACGCCTGGGGCTATTATCACTACTATGCGGGCTGCTACTGATCCGGTGCTCGCAACCGGCGCGAAGATCGCCGCCTGCCGCTAGTCGAAATGGTCGTGCAGGTGTTTGTGGTCTTCGCGCTGTTTTTCCTGTTGGGCGCCGGCGACTTTCTTGTGCGCCGCGCTGAGGTTCGCCTCGCGACTCGATTCCGAGCTCATCGAGCACAACGAAATCAACTGCGTCAGGTCTTTGTGCTTGCATGCCGGACACTCCGCGGCTCGAGTGGATGACAGCACGAGGTATTCGAACCGATGTCCGCATTGCCGGCATTCGTATTCGTAGATGGGCATGAGATTCCGGGTCGGCGGCTCGGTTTCACGTCGCCGGCGTTGCTGCTTTTCCTTTCCTAGGCTGCCGGTGATGCCGAGCGTCCCGGCGCCGATCGTATTCGCCTGATGTTCATTTGCTCAGCCGCACATTCTTGAAAACAACGGGTGCGGCGTCATAGTTCTCCAGCGCGAGCGTCTTCGCGGCCGTGTCTGCGGTTACTTTGCCCGTCAGCGAGGCTTTCCCCTCGCCCTCCCCTTTCGCGTTCAGCCGCAGCTCGATCAGAGAGAATTCGTATTTTGGAATCGTCGCTTCCACCGTATCGGCCGGTTTCCATGAATCATTGAATGCGCCCAAGCGCCTGTCCGTGATCAGAACAATGCGCTCCCCGCCATTGGCTTGTGGCAGACGCACCGCGTAGCGGAGGGCATATCCGGCAACTTCCGAAGACCACAGGTACCCGACGGTAGGTACTTTGTCCAGCGCCGCGGCGAGCGACCCCTCCGGCGTCCGCGGAGCAGGCGGTGCTCCCCCGCGCCCGCCGCGGCCGGAGCCGCGTCCTCCGGCAGGCGCGCCCGCCGGTGCCGGATCCCCGACCCCAGATCCATCTTCCGCGCGCGCGCCTCGTCCGCCGCCGCCTCTCTCGGCCCGTGCCGTCAGGTTCCAGGCGCCCAACAGTTGGTCGCGCTCCGCGTCCGTGGACCAGCGCAGCAAATTAATTCGAATGGTGTCGTTCGTCGTCAGGTTGTCCGTGGTGGCCGTGAAGTTCGGCATGGGTCCATTCGCCGTCGTCTGCGCCGTGATCAGCAACGCGGCGCACCCTATGCCCGCAACGAGAAATGTCTTTTTCCCTGTCATTGGGACTGGCTCTCTCCCGAACTGCCCAGGCGCTCCGCCCGCTCACCGGAGGAGGGCCAGGCAGCCAAAACGTATGTGTATACTATCATTGCGATTGCCGGTGATCAATCGCCGTCCCTTCGGTGAGCAGTCCCGCTGCACCCGCGCCGCTGAATCGCTCAGTCGCGCGTTGCGCTCCAGTTCCCCTGGTCGACATCGGCCGAACCGTCCGTCGTGCTTGTCTTGTAAGTGCCTTCAACGCCCTGCTGCTTCCACTGTCCGGTGATGCGAGAGCGCAGCGTGAAGCCCTGCGCATCGAAATCGTAAGCGGCTTCGATTTTCTTCTGATCCGCCTGGCATTGGCGCATGGTGGTCTTCACGCTCTCACCCGAAAGCGTAAACGACACTTCGCATTGCCACGCGCCGCCGGCGCCCGGCGCCACTTTCAGGCTGAACGTTCCGGACGAGCCGCCGCGATACTGGCCGCTATAATGCCCGGCAAAATTGTCTGATCCGGCCCCCGCCGATACCGTGCCCTTCGCCTGTCTGGCAAAGAAATCCAGCATCGGCCCGAATTGCGGTGCAGCCACGCTGATGTGGCTTCCCCCGGGCACTTCGACATACACCACGTCGATGCCGTCCTTCCTGGCCGCCTCGACCATGCGCCGCGATTCGTTGACGTTCACGGTGCGGTCGTCATCCCCGTGAACCACGTATTCGGGCATCTGCCGGATCTTCGCGATTCCGGCCGGATCGCCGCCTCCCGAGATTGGTCCCAGGGCGGCGAACAGGTCCGGATGATCCATCGCGACGCTCCATGTGCCGTAGCCGCCCATCGAATGGCCCATCAGGTAAATGCGGTTCGCATCGATCTTGTAGTCGCGTCGCACTTCGGCAATGACGTCCATCACGTCCTGCTCGGCCGCTCCGCGGTACATCGAAGCCGAGTCGCGTCCCTTCGGAGCCGCCACCATGAAGCCCACCCGCTCGGCCTCGCGCTTTAAGGCGCCATTGTTGTAGCCATCGAACAGCGAGTTTTCGTCGCCGCCCATCCCGTGCAGCGCCACCAGCAGTGCCGTTGCCTTGGCGCCGTCATACGACTGCGGCACGAACAGCCGGTACGGCTGGAGCGTGTTGTCCACCGCCGAACGATACGCCTTCCTCATATCGCCATGCCTGTCCGCGAACGGATCCCGGCCCGCCTCCACTGCATCGAGCGTCGCATGGGCAGCCGCGAACTCGTCTCTTAGCTTGTAGCGGTGCGGATTGACGGCGCCGCGGTCGGCCATTTCGAAAAGCGCCAGCGCGTACTCGGCGGTGGCGGTGGCGCTGCTCTTCTTCGTAAGGCGCGCCAGACGGGTGCGTAGCCGGTCCGCTTCCGCCGATAGCGCCTCGATATGAACCGGCAATGACTTCACGAATGGCGCGGCGTTCCCGGCGTTCTCGGCGCTCAGCCGCACCTCGAGCGTGTAATCCCCCGGTTGCGCGTCCCCCACCGTGACGGTCATCGTGAGCGGAAGGGTAGCCGCATCGACCGCGCGGCTCGTGCCTGCCGTGTGTCCGCCGGGCATCAATATCACCGAAGCCTGCATGTGCGCTTCCGCCGCGCGCGCCGTCTGGTAATACGGTTTCAGCGTCACCTTCACAGTCGCACCCGGTTCGAGCATCGCGTGGTCAAGCGAGCCTTCTAACGAGGATGCCAGTTCAAACGCCGGCGTCCACTCCTGATTCCGCATGATTGCCAGGCCGTGATAGTAGGCGCGCAGCGCCTCGCCGTACTGCCGGCCCTGGTTTGCCTGTTGCGCTTGGCGCGCCAGCTCGTCGGCCTGGGTTCGTTGCGCTTCGCTCAGCTGCAGTGTCTGGCGCTGCGTTCGATATGTGACCGCCGTGCGCAGCACCAGCCCGGCATCCTGGGCCGAAAGCGTCAGCGCCGGGACGAATGCGAAGACACGAACAACGCGAAATAGCCGGTGACCCATTGGAATCCTCCCGCGGCCGTGCAAACCGACCGATTGACAGGTAGTATAACGCCGTTTTCAGACTCGTCAAACGCCGTTGTGCCGCACGTGATTGAGCGCCAGCGTCACCAGCCCGAACCCGCCCATCGCGACTCCCGCAACCCGGTTCATCCACACCGTCGCACGGTCGTTGAACCGGCTGCGAAAATGGTTCGAAACACCGGCGAGTAACAGCCACCACGCCATTGCACCCACGAAGATGCCGCCCACCAGCGTCAGCCCCTGCCACCATGACTTGTGCTGATGTAAACCGAGCGCCGTCAGCACCGCCAGGAATGAAAGCACCGTCGTCGGGTTCGTCAGGTTCAGCAGAAAGGCGCTCATGTAGTCCGACCGCGGCGATGTCTCGTTTTGCATGTCCTTTAAGGCGCGGGGAGTCCGAAAGTAATAGTGCGCACCAATTCCGATCAACAAGGCGCCGCCAAACAGCCGCAGCCAGAATTCCTCGCGGATTAGAAACCCGATCACGAAATGAACGCTGAAGCCCGCAATCGCGCCGTAAATTGTATCCGCGGCTGCGGCCCCTACTCCGGCGATAGCGCCCGCTCTTCGCCCCTTGGTGAGGGTGCGGGAAATGCACAGCACATTGACCGGCCCCACGGGCGCCGAGATGATCAGGCCGGCCGCAATGCCTCGCAGCAGGATTTCAACATCGCTCATAGCGCTCGATGCGGTCTACCGTGCAAGGAGATCGCCGTTTGTCGCCCCTGAGTCGCGACTGGGCGCTATCTTTCATTGGCAACTTGCGTGCGCCGCGACCAACAGGAACGAACGCCCTATGATTCGTAAGCTCAAGTCCGGCCAGTACCGGCTTTACTCGCGCAGACGTGATCCGCGTACCGGCAAGCGCCGGAACTTAGGGACTTTTTCATCGCGTGAAGCAGCCGAGCTACACGAGCGCGAGGTTCAATATTTCAAACGGCACTGATGGCGCCCTACCGGCTCGCCGATTGCGGGGCGGGAGTAAGCCCTTGCGTCAGCTCGATGTACGTTCCCCACGGGTCCACAATGTAGGCGATGCGCAGCCGCGAGGCATTCGCGCTGTTGCGGATCTGCGTCTCGATCCGGCACGCCCGCCTTCTCAAGCTTCGCGACAAATTCATCAATATTCTTGACTTCGAACCCGATATGATCCACGGAGCGTCCTTTGGTGGGCGCCAGCGGCATTTCGTTTTTCGTAAAGGCGATTTCAGCGCCCGGCACATTCGCCGTGTCAAAAGCGCCGCGCTTGCCGGCGGCCGCTCCAAAATGATTCACGTACCACGCCTGCGCTGCCTGCGCGTCCGGAACGAATAAGTGAATGTGATGCATGGCGATCGGACCCGCAATCGACGGGTCTTCCAGTATCTCGACCCGGATGTCGTCTGGCGCCGTAAGAAATACCTGCTTCGGATTGTTGCCGTTTTCGATCTTCAACCCCGCCGATTTCCACTTGGCGACCGAGGCATCCATATCTTTCACGTGAAATCCGAAGTGATTGACACGCGAGCCCACCGTACCGCCCGTCGATTGCTGCTTGCGTAGAACGATGTAAATTCCGGGAAACTGCACCATCACGAGCTTTTCGTTGTTCACCGGCGTACCGCCGACTTCCGTCCAGAATCGCTGGTGTGCTTCGATATCGCTGACGTTCAGGTGAACGTGTCCGATGGAATCACCTGCGCTGTTCGGGGCCGCCAACTGCCCAGGCAGAGGCGCTGCTGCCAAAACCGCGAGAGTAAAAAGCGTTCGTATCGTCATGGTCCCCTACTATACCAAGGCTTTGTGAGGGAGCTTGCGGAACCAACGGAATGCTTCGCGCCTTGGCCGGGAACATGCATCCATCCTCCACCGCGCGCTTCCGCGTGAGCGAATAGACAATGGCGGGATTGGCGGAACCAAAGTTGGAACTTCCCGGCAGGGTTGGCACAACCCTGCCCTCCGCCGCGCGCGCGCGGCTGCTCCCCCTGCTTGGCAAGGGAACTCTCGCGCTCAGCGATCAGGCCCTGTTCTCAGGCGCCAACTTCCTGGTGAATATGCTGCTGGCCCGGCGCCTCGCTCCTCATGATTACGGCGCGTATTCGCTCGCTTACGCCTGGTTCCTGCTCTTTGCCGCATTGCACCAGGCGCTGCTGATCGAGCCTATGATGATCTTCGGCTCGGGCAAGTACTTTGATCGCTTCCATCGCTACGTGATGCTATTAATCGGATGTCACGCGGCGCTCCTGGTTCCGGCCGGTATCATGCTCTGGCTGATTTCCGCCGCGTTCGGCTCCGATTTGGGGGGCGCGCGCCCCGCCTTCCAGGGCATGGCCTTGGCTTCTTCGCTGATTCTCCTGTTCTGGCTGATGCGACGCGTCTTTTATGTCTTATCGAAGCCGGCTTGGGGCGTCATCAGCAGTCTCCTTTACTTCCTGGCCCTGGCCGCCGCGCTCGGAATTCTGGTAGTGTTCCACAGACTGACTCCGCAAACCGGTTTCCTCGCGATGGCGGCCGGTGGTGCGCTCGTCAGTTCCATCCTGCTATGGAAACTGCGTACTCTCTCCGGCGTCGGGGGCCCCTCTCCGTCTTTCGCGCAGGTTGCGTCCGACCATTGGCGCTACGGCCGCTGGTCGCTGGCTTCGGCGCTGGCCAGCTGGTTCCCTTCCAACATCTATTACGTTTTATTGAGCACCTGGCTCGGCCTCGAGGGACCCGCCGCCCTGCGCGCGCTGACGAACTTTATAATGCCTGCCACTCAGGGCGTAATGGCCTTGAACATGTTGATGCTCCCGGCCCTGGTTCGCGACCGCCGTCATGGCACGCGCAAGATGAATCAGACCATGGCGCTGTTCCTGGTGCTGCTGGGCGGCGGATGCGCCATCTACCTCTCGGCGCTCTGGCTATTTCGCGACCACCTGTTTCAGCTTTTCTATGGCGGCCGCTACACTCAGTACCGCGGCGGGCCGCTGCTGCTTGCCGGCGCGCTTCCCATCGGCACATGCCTCTACTCGGCCATCGGCAACGGTTTGCGCGCGCTGGAGCGCCCCGACCGCATGTTTTGGGCTTTCATCGGTTCTTCCGCGGCTGCCGTCGTCTTCGGGATTCCGCTCACCGCCCGGTTCGGCGTCACCGGCGCCTTGCTCGGGAATCACTGCTCCGCCATCGTGTTCATCGCGATGCTGGCCTGGTTGTACCGATCGCTCAGCCGCCGGCCGGGCCAGGCCGCCAAGGAAGGTTGAATCCGCCGTGGAAGAGTTCTCCCGCATCCGGCATTGGCTCCGGCAGCGTTTCCCGCGCCAGCCGCATATTTATTTCGGCCTCAGCGGCGCCACTCTGCTGAACGAAACTCTTAAAACCCAGCAACGCAGCTCGGTCGTGTTGTCCGCGTTCCTGTGTCCCGGCATTTCGAGCGCGATTGCCCGCGCCGGCAAACGCGTCATCCATGTGGATGCGGATCCGTGCACGATGCACCCGCGAATGGACCAGCTCGAGCTTTGTCTTGCGAGGGAGAACCCGTCGCACACCGCGGTTCTGATCGATCATTCCTTCGGCTATCCCTTTCCGGGATTGGATCGCCTGCGGCGCCGGTTTCCCGATGTCCTGTTCATCGAGGACTGCGCGCGCGCGCTGGGAGCCGAAATTCACGGACAGTTCCCCGGCGCGAACTCCGACTGGGTCCTGATATCTATGTACAAGACCGTCGCCGGCTCGCGCGATGGGGCGATTCTGTTGACCAACACGCCGCTTGCCCTCCGCGACAACGGCCATGCTGTCCCGACCCTTCGCGAGCGGGCCTGCACCCTCGCTCCTCTCCGCTTTGCCTACGATCTTGTCAAGCGCGCCCGGCCCGACTTTGACGTACGCAGCGCCGGGCGCCATGCGCCCGCCTGGGACCCCGTGCATGGCTTCCCGAATGGCCTCTGTGTGGAGCGTTTCACCGCCGAGTTGGACGCTTTCGAATCCCGCCTCGCCCAGCGGCGTGCCATCGCCCGGGAACTCACAGCGAGCATTTCTCGGATCGAAGGCCTCGCCGCCATCGAGGTTGCAGCCGGCTGCGAATCCGCGGGTCATTTCGTTTCTTTTCGCGTCCTCGGCTGTGAAGTGCGCGATCCCCTTCTCAAACGGCTCCATGCCAGCGGGCTCTTCTTATCGCGCACGTGGGATCTCCTGCCGTCCCACTATCCGTGTTTTGCCGAGACATTTCCAATGGGCCATTCCGGCAGCGACTACCTGGGCGAACACATCGCCCACATCCCCGTCCATCTGTTTCTGAGCGGCCGGCGACGCCGGCGCCTGGTGGACTCGCTCGCCCAGCTATCGTTCGAATACGCCCCAAGCGCCGCCTGATCAAGCTTGGCAATCGGCGTGCTCCATGTCAGGCGAGGTAGCGCCGTGGGATTCATTTTTTTGATTCTGTTCTTTGTGTTGCTGGCCGTTTGGGTTTCCGCCTGGGCTGCATTCCACGTCGCAGGCGGGCTCATTCACCTGATTTTGTTATTCGCATTTGTTTCGCTCATCATTCACTTTCTGAGGCCGGGCCGAAGAAGCGCCTGATGCGCGACTGGAAGGAATCACATGAACGCTTTGAATAAATTCGGAACCGCACTGCTGTTGGCTGTAGGCATGAGCACGATTGTTCCAGCCCAGACCGCCAAGGATGATGCCAAGGCGGCCGGAGAGCATACCAAGGACGCGGCCAAAGATGCTGGGAGGGCCACCAAGAAGACCGCTAAAAACACGGGCCATAAGGTAAAGAAAGGGACAAAGAAAGTTACTAACAAAGCTGCCGGAAAGACCGAGGAGGGCGCCGACCGCGTCCGCCAAAAGACGGAGCCCCAATAGGGCGGGCCAGGGCCATGCTACGATAGCCGCAGCATGGCCTCATGACCGACGTCGTCGAACCGCTCATCCTGGATCTGCTCGAGTGGCTCCGCAGGCGCGAGCGCACCTACGAAGAAGTTATCGACGTTTGGCGTACATCGTGCCCGCGTCTCCCGGTTTGGGAGGACGCCAACGATCGCGGATTTCTCACGACGGTACCGGTCGACGGACGCTCGATGGTTCGCCTGACTGCGGCTGGTGAGGCTTTTCTGGTGCAGCGCCGCCCTCCAGCGCGGTAAGGCGGCATGAGGCTCGTGTCGGCCGGCGCTCCTACTTCCCCTCCACGGAAAACGCCAGCAGCACATTCCCTGGCATCACGGGCAGCCGGGAATACCCCGCGTTGACGAAAACCATTCCGCCTGCCACCACCGGCCCGCTGCCATTCATCGATCCGCCGTGCGCCTTGATCCCGTTCACCGTGGGGAAATCTTTCAGAGTATCGAAGTCCCAGAGGGCTGCCCCGTTTCGCGCATCGTAAGCCCGCACGTGCCCATCCAAGGAGCCTGCAAACAGCACTCCGGGTATCAGCGTCACCGGCGCGGGCTGCGCCGCGCTGCACCCCGGCTTACCCGCGCATGCGGGCTTCGGCGCCGGCGCAGACCACAGTTTTTTTCCTGTCGCGATGTCGACCGCGGCCATGCCTCCACCCGCCTCCGCCTTGCCCGGATCCCAATCCGAGAGCGCAAAATAAGCGATACGGTCGTCGGCCGCCGCGCCCCACATGATTCCGCCCTGCGGGCCGCCGTTCGCCAGCTTCGTTTGCCACACGATCATACCTTCGTGGTCGGGATCGAGCCCGTACACCATTCCCGATTTCGCGCCTACTACCAAGATGCGCTTCCCTCCAGCGAGCGACCGCAAAATCGGCGGCGCCCCGATATCCGCATCTTTTCCGGGTTGCGCCGGGCAATTCATCCGCTTTTCCGTCGTACAGCCAAAATTGAAGACATCCGCCGGCAGCAGTTGCCGCGACCACCGTAGCTCCCCGGTCGCCATATCGAATGCCAGTACCGCATCGCTCGTGTTCGTCGGGGGATCCGAGTAATTCACGCCGCTTCCCGCATAGATCGTCCTGTGGTGAAGATCGATCGTCGGCGACGACCACAGCGCGGCGCCTGACGGCCCCCAGCCGTGCCCTGTCTGTTGCGGGGTCTGGGCGATCGTATATGTCTTCCAGATCTGCTTGCCCGTCGCGGCGTCCAACGCGGCCAGGCTGCCGCGAAAGGTGCAGCAGGCAAATGCCGGGTTCCCCGCCGCCACTTGCTCGGCCCCGCCCGAAACTGGAACGTAGAGCCGTCCCGCTTCCAGCTTCGGTGTTCCCGTGATTTCCGCGTAGAGGTGCTCGTCCACCCGCGTCTTCCAGAGCAGGGCCCCGGTGTTCGCGTTTACCCCGTACATGTTTCCCTGCAGATCGCCGAAATACGCGGCTTGGCCATCTTCACTGACGAGAATCGCAGTCCGCACGCCATCGGCGGCTCGATAGCTCCAGTACATGCATCCGCTGCGCGAGTTTAAGGAATACACGGTTCCATCCGCCGCTCCAACGAACACGCGCCCGCCCACCACCGTCGGCGAGCCGAACGCCGTCGTCACGCCCGGATATCCGAATGCCCACTTCACGGCGAGCTTCGGCACGCTGGTTCGTGTCAATCCACCGGCGGCCTTTTGAAAGCGGCTGTTCGCTGCATCCGCGCCCCAGCCGTTCCAGCCCGCCGCATTGGAAATCGCGCCCGCCGCGCCGCTGCAGGATGCGGACGCGGGAATGGTTTGCGCCCCCGCCGTGCCCAGGTAATTGGCGACCAGGTTGCGTTCCGCCGGGCTCAGCAGCGAGCCTTGCGCCCGCATCTTGCCCGATTCCAGCGCAGCCACGATGGTCTGCGCCGGAAGAGCCCGCAGCGCCTCCGGCAGCGGCGCCGATGTGCTGCTCCCCGCGCGGTGGCACGTCGAGCAATGATTGCGAAATACCTCTGCGCCATCCTGCGCCACCGCTGCGCTGCACACCAGCAGAAAGCAAACCGTGATTTTCATTTTCGATCCCCGGAAGGGCCAGTATACAGTAGACTTCACCGATGCCCGCAGACGCGATTTTACCTTGACTTCCCACTCTCGCTTCGTCATACTTCTGCCCTATGAACGGTTCCTCGCGTCGATCGTTTCTCGGCGGGCTTGCGGCCGGGGGACTCGGATCCCTTCTCAGCCGGCATTCGGCCGCGCAGACATCGGGCAATCCGCGGCGCATCGACGTCCATCATCATTTCACTCCTCCCGCGTACCTCGATTTTCTGAAGGCGCATAACCAGGGAGGCGGCGGAGTTCGGGCCGGGCGCGGCGGCGGTCTCAGCGCCGCGGCCGCCGGGTGGAAACTGAACGAAGATCTCGATGACATGGATAAGAGCGGCACCGCGGTCGCTCTTCTTTCCATCACTACTCCCGGTTTCGGGTTCGGCCAGCAGGAGGAAATCCGTAAAGTCGTCCGCGAGTGCAACGAATATGCCGCGAAACTGCGCTCCGACCACCCCCATCGCTTCGGCAGTTTCGCCACTGTCTACCCCCCGGATACGGAAGGGGCTCTCCGCGAAATCGAGCACGCCCTCGACACGTTGAAAGCCGATGGCATCGGGCTTTATTCCAGCTACGGCGATATCTGGCTGGGCGACGCAAAGCTCAACCCCGTTCACGAGGAACTGAACCGCCGGAAAGGCGTGGTCTACGTCCATCCCATCGAAGCCAACTGCTGCCGCAATATCGTGAAGGACGTGACCGACACGGTGGTCGAATATGGCGCCGACACTACCCGTACGATTGCCAGTCTCATTTTCAGCGGCTCGACCACGCGCTATCCCGACATCACCTGGATCTTCTCGCACGCCGGGGGCATGATGCCGTTTGTCATTGAGCGTTTTCTTTCCGGAACGCAAGCCGAAGTCGTACCCGGCATCGTGACCAAGGGCCAGGGCAACGTTCCGCCGCGCAATGTGCCCAAGGGCGCTTTGTACGAGCTTCGCAGGATGTATTACGATACAGCGCAGACCACCAATCCGGTGGCGATGGGCGCGCTTCGCAAAGTCGTACCCGTTTCACAAATTGTTTATGGGACCGACTACTGGTATCGCAACTCGGTCGAAACGGCCCGCGGCTTGATGACGAATAAAATTTTCACTGACGAAGAACTCCGCGCGATCAACCGTGGCAACGCCGAACGAATTTTGCCGCGGTATCGCGCGTAAACCGAAGGACTAAATGAACAAAATCATTCCATTTATCATGCTCGCGGCGCTGGCGATGGCGCAGCCGCCGGCTTCCGCCCCGGCCAAGCCGGATTCCGACAAGGTGAAGGCGCTGATCGAGAAAGCTAAAAAGGCAGGCGGCCCCATGTGGGCCGAAGAAGAACACTTCTTCTGCGAAGCGCCGCGCGCCAACAGTCCCAATGATCCGCCGATTGAGCCCACCAAAATCTTCGATAACGTCTACGTAATCGGCAATCAAGGCACCGTCGTGTACGTGATCAGCACCTCCGCGGGTCTGCTCATGATCGATTCGCTCGGCGCCGACCAGGTGCAAACGCAGCTTCTCCCCGGCTTTCAGAAACTGGGACTTGATCCGGCCAACGTCAAAGTCATCGTGATGGGCCACGGCCACGCCGATCACTTTGGCGGCTCGCCCTATATGCAGGAGCATTACGGCTCCAAGATCTACATTTCCGCCGCTGATTGGGATTTCATGGAGCATCCGCCCGCTGGCCGAGGCGGACAGAAGAAGGGCCCCCCGCCGGCGCTGCCGAAACATGACCAGGTGGTGGTAGAAGGCCAGCCGATCGTCCTTGGCGACTTCCGGATGACGCCCGTCGCGATCCCCGGCCATACTCCCGGTGCGATGGCCTACATTTTTCCGGTGAAGGACAACGGCAAAACCCGCATCGCCGCTCTTTACGGCGGCACGGTTCTGACACCCGGCATCGTTTCCGACGAAGGCTTGCAGACGTACCGCAAGTCCGTCGACCACTTCAAAGCCGAAGCGAAGAAGGCGAAGGTCGAAGTCGAATTACAGAATCATCCGCTGATGGACCCAATCCAACCCAAGCTGGACAAGCTGAAGTCGCGCAAGGCCGGCGACCCGAACCCGTTCATCGTAGGCCAGAGCAACTACCTGAAGTTCCTCGATGTAATCGCCGCCTGCACCGACGTCAACATCGCGCGAAGGCAAGAGTGACCGTGGGGCAGGTCTCCGGCCTGCCTTAACTATTTACTGAACTCGAACGCCGTCGCCGCCGGTGTCGATACCGCCACGCCCGTGCCCGACGACTGCACGTCTCCGCTCACCGCGTAGAACCGGTTCCCGATCACCGCGCCCGCCACGCCGTGCCGCGGCGTTGCCATCGGAGGCAATGTCGACCATGTGTTGGTGGCCGGATCGAACGCCTCGAAAACGCGGAATGCCGTCTGCACCACCGGGTCCTGCCACTCGCCGCCCGCAATGTAGATTTTCCCGTTGTAGACCGCGGAGGCCACCGCGCTGCGCGCGGTCGGCATGCGCGCGCCCACCGGGCCCCACTGATCCGCCGCCGGGTCGTACACCTCAACCAGCGAGATGTCCGATGCCAGCCCGATGAACGCGGCGCCCACGCGCCCGCCAATGACATAGATTTTGCCGTTCACCGCTCCCGCGCCCATGTGATTGCGGGGCGTCGGCATCGGCGTCCGCGCGCGCCAGGCGTTGGTCTTCGGATCGTACTCCTCCACCGTCCCCAACACGTTCTGCCGCGTCTGCTGGTTGATGTAGCTCTCCTTGGCGCCCGGCGCTGTGGTCGCCCCGCCGATCACGTAGATCTTGCCATCCACCTCCACGGCCTCCGCCGCGCCGCGCTTGGTCGGCATTGGCGCCAGCGCCTTCCACGAATCCTTCACCGGGTCGTATTCCCAGGCGTTGTTGATCGGCACCCAGCCCGGAGGCGCGCCTTGCTCCGGATACACGAAGCCGCCGAACGTGTAGATCTTGCCATCCATCTCGCAGAACGCCACGTGGTGGGACGGCAGCGCCATCGGCTTCTTCTTGGTCCACGTATTTTTGCCCGGGTCGTATTCGTAAACCAGCCCGGCCGGGTGCCACAGCGGAATCAGCCCCGCGAACACGTACAGTTTTCCGTTCGCCGATTCACCCATGACTTCTTCTTTGGGTTCGGGAAACGGCGCCAGGTCCACCCACTTGCCCTGCGCATGTATCGCCAGCGCTCCTAACCACGCGCCAGCCATCAGTTTCACAATTCGTTTTGCATTAATCATCGGTCACCACGGATTTTTCAGGATTGATGAGGAATGTCCAAATCAGAGTTCCCAGCGCCATCACGCCGGTAGTCACGAAGAACGGCGTCACCCAGGAGCCGCGCTGGATGAAATACCCGAACACCAGCGGCGTGAGGGAAGCGCCCAGTGCGCCCGCCATGTTCATGACGCCGGTTACGGTGCCGCTGAACTGTCCGCCGACGTCCATCGGAACGGCCCATGCCGGCCCGATCACCCACTCGAGGAAAAAGAACGACGCCGCCAGGCAGAGGACCGAAGTCCACGTGCTCTGCGTCGTAGCCGCCGGAATCAGGAACAGCCCTGAGATCATCATTGCGGGCGCGGCCACGATCCGGCGCGCAAACTTTGCGTTACCGGTGCGGCGGAACAAAACGTCGGTCAGCGCGCCTCCGACCACGTCGCCGGCCATGCCCGCAAACAGCGGGAGCGAGCCAATCAACCCCAGTGCCTGGAGCGTCATGTGCCGGTATTCGCGCAGATAGGTCGGATACCACGAAAGAAAGAAGTAGGTTCCGTAAAAGAAGCAGCCGTACGCCGCAGCGATCGCCCACATATTAGCCGAACTGAAAATCGCCTTCCACGGAATTACGGGCCGCGCGGTTGCGACCTGTTTGATGCTGCCGTCGGGATTCCGCCCGCGAATCTCCGCGAGTTCCGCCGCATTCACGCCGCGGTGTTCCTCGGGAAGGTTGCGATAGTAGAGGTAGAACGCAATCGACCAGATGATCCCCAGCGATCCGAAGGTATAGAAGATAGCGCGCCATCCGAACGCCAGCATAATGCTGGCGGCGACAAACGGTGTGATCGCCACCGCGAACCGGCTGAAGAAATGCGTGATGCCCTGGATGCGGCCGCGTTCCGCGCGCGGAAACCACAACTGCATGCCGCGGCTCGCTACCGGAAACGCACCGGCTTCGCCGAGGCCCAGCAAAAACCGTGCCGTGAAGAGAGACCCGATGCCGAAGGCGCCGCCCGTCATGGCCGCGGCAATCCCCCACCACGGCATGATCACCAGCAGCACTTTCTTCGGGCCCAGGCGGTCGCCCAGAAAGCCCGCCGGAATCTGGCCGATCGCGTAGGCCCAGGTGAACGCGCTGAATACCACCGCCATGGCAGTCCGGCTGAGCCCGAATTGTTTGGCGATTTCGACCTGCGCGACCGTGATGTTGCTGCGGTCCATGTAGCAGATCAGGTACATCAGGCTGATCAGGAACAGGACCACCCAGCGGGTTTTCGTCGGCTTGGACGTACCCGTAGCCGAAACAGCGGCGGTACGGCTGGCTTCCAACACGCTAGACCAGAGTCGGCGTTTCCGCGGGGCGCTCTTCCACAACCACATCCACGGGCTGCCCGGTCTCCGCCGAAAGGTCAGCCGCCTGGTACACCTGCATCACCATTTTCGCGTGCTCGGCCGTCACCAGCGGCTGCCGGCCCAGCGCCACGCACTCCAGGAAGTGAAGCGTTTCGCCCGCCATCGGCCCCGCGTAGACGTGGCCGACGCTCTCCCCCGGCATGGTCGAGATCGGGAACTGAATGCCACTTTGCATCGTGGTGACGTACACATCGCGATGCGTGTCGTCCACCATCAGCGCGCCCTCGGTGCCCACCACTTCAATCCACGTCGAAGAAAAATTGGGGTATGCCGGCGGCAGGACCCAGCCCGCGCCGATCGTGAAGGCCGAGCCGTCATCCATCGTCACCACGATCCACACGCAGTCCGGGACGTTGTATTGCGGCCCCATGATCTTACGGACTTCCTGCGCATAGACCTTTACTGGTTTGCGCGGCGCCAGGCACCACAGGACAAAATCGATATCGTGAGTCGCTTCCATGGCTGCGGGCGAAAGCTTCACGCGCCCGCCGATTTTCTTTCCCAGATTGCGCGTGATGTGCCGGCTCACCAACGCGCTCACCGGCTGGCCGATGCGGCCTTCGTCAATCGACCGCTTCACGTACGCGAACTTCGGATTGAACCGCTGCGAGTACCCGATCGTAAAGGCCAGGTTTTTCGAGCGTGCCAGCGCAATCAGTTCGTCCGCTTCTTCGAGCGTGAGCGATATCGGCTTCTCCAGTAGCACGTGTTTGCCGGCCTGTAAACTCTCCTTGGCGATCGGATAGTGCGTGGGCTCGGGCGTGGTCGAAATCATGACTGCGTCGATTGTCGGATTTTGCACCAGCACCCGGTAATCCGTGGTCGCCGTGACCGGCTTCGTCAACTCCGCGACTTCTTTGAGTCTTGCTTCTTTGATCTCCGCGATATGAAGATCCTTGACGAAGGGGCTATGGGCGCAGGTCTCGGCGCGAATTCCGCCGCACCAGCCTGTTCCAATCACCCCGACGTTGATCGTTCGCATGTCTCCTCCAGACCCGGCAATGGTACACTGCGTTGCCCGACCTGTCAATCTTAGACCGGCAGACCGGCGGCCGCTCAACTTGAGCGGTGGGCTTGGGTCAAGTCCTTATTTCCATAAACGGCGCCGCTCAACTTGAGCGGTTATCGGGCGTCAACTGGTGTGCTGCTTCAGGAACCCGATGGTTCGATGCCAGGAATCCGCGGTCGCCTGCGGGTTGCCGCCGACATCCTGATACTCCAGGAAGCCGTGCGTGCCGTGCGGATAGATGTGGGTCTCAAAAGATTTGCCCAGCTTCTTCATGGCGGCGGCTGCCGGTTCCACGGTGGCCGTAACACGCGCATCGTCCTCGCCGTAGAAACCGAGCACGGGCGCTTTGATCCTGGACATGATGCCTTCGTTGGGCTGTGTGCCGTAGAAAACTACGGCGGCATCGATTTCCGGTACTTCGCCGGCGAACCGGAAACTGTAGCCGCCGCCCGCGCAGAAGCCGACCGTTGCTGTTTTGCCGCTGGCGCGGGGCAGTTTGCGGCCATATTCGAAAGCCGCTTTGTAGCGGCGGATCCCCTCGTCCTGAGACAGCTTTGCATTGGAGCGGAGCACATCGTCCGGGCCTTCGAAGGAATCGTAATTGCCGCCGTGCGGCCCCATGCCGGAGAACAGGTCCGGAGCGATGGCGATGAAGCCTTCCATGGCGAGTTGATCGGCAAGCGCCCGCTGCCAGTCGTCGAGGCCGGGCCCGTGTTGCATGACGAGCACGACCGGCGCCTTGCCGTTGCCGGCGGGGTATTCGATCCAGGTGTGCAGCTTCACGTTGCCTACGGGAATGTCGATAAACTCCTTCTGGAGTTTGGAATGGAGCAGCGTCGATTTCGCGGTGAAGATGCCGGCTGGTAAATCGGCCAGTTTGCCCATGGGGTAGGGGACGGCGGGGGGGCCTCCGGCGGCCGCTTGGGGAGAGGCGGCCTGCGGCAGCATGGCGAAATGCGCCGAGTGGTCCTCCGCGCCCGGCATGTAAGCGGCAAAGAAGGGATGATCGTGCGTCTGCCGGGTGAGGAAACCAAGCGCTTCGGAAAATGCTGACTGACTCAGCGGGAATGTGGCGCGCCGTCCCGCGGCGAAGGCATCGACGTGTCCCGAACCGAAGCTGAGCGTAGCGCTCCGGCCGTTGGCGGCGGGCAAGGCGATGGCGTAACGGCGGGCTGCTTCCATACGGCGCGCCGATTCGGAGCGGCTCATGCGCGCCGCCGCCGCCGCGATCGCATCCGGGCCGGCAAAGGAATCGGTGTCGCCGCCGCCCGGCCCCAAGCCCGACAGAACATCCGGCACTACGGCGATAAATCCGGCGGCGGCGGTCTGATCGGCCACGGCGCGAATCCAATCGCCGGCGCCCTGCCGGTCCGCGGAAAGAAGCACGACGGGCGCTAAGTTTGACCGTTCAGGATAGACGATAAACACTCGAATCGGGGCGGACGCTGCTTGCACGTTGACCCACTCGCGGTGCCGGTGCGTAGCATTTAGCACTGATTTGGCGGTGTTCTCCTCCGGCAGCACCGGCTGCATGAGGGTGGCACCGGCAAACGACGCTGTCACAATCGCGAAACCGAGGACGGGAAAGTTCATCTCTTGTTTATGCAGCGACGGATGCGGTGAGTCAAGAGTCAGGCGGCGTGTTCAGCCGGCAGGCTGACGCAGACCCGGAGTCCCGGATCCGCATTTTCCGCCCAGACCTGGCCGTTGTGCACCTGTACGGCACGCTGGGCGATCGCCAGGCCAAGCCCGACGCCGCCGCTGGCGTTGTCGCGGGAGTGATCCAGCCGGAAGAACGGCTTAAAAATCGCCGCCAGCGCGTCGGGCGGCACGCCGGGGCCGTAGTCTCGAATTGAAACCGACGCATGGGAGAGCGAGCCGTTCAGTGTGACATCGACGCTGCTGCCCTGCGGAGCGTGGCGGATCGCGTTCTGCACGATGTTCTCGATGGCGCGGCGCAGCAGTTCCCGATCGGCTCGCAGATGAAAATGGCCGTTGCCCTTGAGAAGCAACCGGCAGCCCCTGACGCTGGCCTCGATGCCGCAATCTTCGACGACTTCGTGCAGCAGCCCGTCCAATGCGACGTCATCGACATTGCGCTCGGTGGGGTCGCCTTCGGCGCGGGTGACTTCCAGAAGCGTTTCCACCAGGTCGGTCAGGCGGCCAATCTCCTTGGTAACACGAGCCGCGGCGGTCTCGCGGTCGGGAGAAGTGCGGGTCAGTTCCGCCGCCAGGCTGAGGCGCGCGAGCGGAGAACGCAGCTCGTGCGATACGTCCTGCAGCAGACGGCGCTCCGCGGTCAACAGGGTCTGAATGCGATCGGCCATCTGGTCGAACGCGCGGGCCAGCTCGCCGATTTCGTCGTGCCGCGCCGAGCGCACCCGGGCCGAAAGATCACCCGCGCCAAAGCGGTGGACAGCTTCGGCGAGCTGGTTCAGAGGAGACGCGAACTGAAAGGCAAGCACCCAACCGAGCCCCGCGATCGCGCACAGCAGGACCAGGTAATACCAAAGATACGGGCGGATGTCCCACATGCGCGAGGGCACGGTGGCAATAAAAGCATAGCGGCCGTCCGCCGAGGAAACGGACGCGTACAGGGGCGCGAGCAGAGTGAAAATTTCCAAGCGCGAGTTGCTGCGAGCCCACGGCTCCGATAGATCTTCTCCGGTGACCAGATCATGGCCTCCGCCCGCGAGATAGTAGTGGAAGCTGGGGTAATTCGCCAACAGAGACTGGAGGTGTCGCGCCAGGCCCTCTTTCCCTTCGGTCTCATATACGCGCTGCGCGACCGCCAACTGGGAAATGAGCCGCGGGTGCAGATCGCCACTGGCAAAGGTCCGATACACGTTCGCGCGGGAGATAACCAAAAACAGGAGACACGAGCAGATCAGAATGGCGATCGACCAGATCGAAATTTTGAAATAAACCGATCTCATGCCTCGTGTCCCTCTACGGGCAAGAAGAGATAGCCGACGCCGCGCACGCTGCGAATCAGCGGTTGGTGGCTGGTTTCGAGCTTCTTGCGCAAATGGCTGATGTGGACGTCGATGAAGCGCTGGGATGTGGTGAATTCGCGGCGGCTCAGATCGCTGGCGAGCTGATCGCGGGAAACGACATGCCCGGCGGCGTGCATCAGTATATCGAGAATATCAAACTCAATGGAGGTCACGTCGATGCGGTACTTGCCCTTCCATACCTCGCGGCGGCGAGGGTCGAGGCGGATGCGGCCGATCTCGACAGGAGTGGAAGTGGCCGCCGGAAGCTGGCTGATGCGGCGCAAAACAGCGCGCACGCGCGCGAGCAGCTCGTGGGGCGCGAACGGTTTGGAAATGTAGTCATCGGCGCCGGCGTCCAGGCCCGTGATACGGTCGCGATGGGCTGTGCGGGCGGTTAAAAGGATGATGGGCGTGTGAACTTTCTTCTCACGCAGCCGCTTGAGGACTTCGATTCCATCCAGCAGGGGCAGCATGATATCGAGCAGAATTAAATCGTATCCTCCGGCGATCGCGCGAGACAGGCCCGTCATGCCGTCGTGAACCGCAGCCAGGCGGAAGTCATGCTCCGAGAAAAACTCGGACATCAGGTTGCAGAGGCCGACGTCGTCATCGACCAGGAGAATCGAACGGATCTCCCGTTTGGCGTGGGAAGGCTCGTCTTTCAAAGGCGACCCCGTGTAACTAATATTCTATGCGTCTTTAACAAAACTTTACAAAAATCGGGGCTCTGAGCCCCGGCCGTCTTGCCGCCGGCCGGGTTATCAGAACGTGTATTTCAGGGCGAACTGGATTTTTCGCGTCGGGTAGCCGGTCAGGATTTGGGCGAACTGCGAACTGTTCAGCGCCGCGAACGGTGGAACCGCGGGCGAGGTCGGCGCGGCCGTGCTGGTCAGCGACGGCACGAAGCTGTTGCTGATGTTGAACGCATCCGCTCGGACCTGAATGGCCTGCCGTTCGGTGAAGTGAAACTCGCGCGAGAGCGCGAGATCCATGTCCCAATACGCCGGGCCGATGATGCTGTTCCAGCCGAGATTGCCGACGGTGCCCAGAGGCTGCGGCGCGAACGCGGCCTTGTTGAGATAGAGGCAGCCGCCGCACGCGTGACCGCTATAGACGGAGGCGGGGTCCATCAGGTTGGGGCGCTGGTGATTGATGGCGCTCAACTCCTGATCGGTGCCATCCTGGACCGATACCGGTATCCCCGAACTAAAGCGGTAAATGGCGGCCAACTGCCAGCCGGTGATGACGGCGTGTCCCAGATGATTTGAGAGATTCGGCGCCAGAGCGACGGCGCTGATCGAGACCAGGTGACGGCGATCGCTATCGCAATTGCCGCGATCGAACAGCGGGTTGTAGGGATTGGTGGCGGTTTCTTCCGGCTTGGAGTTGAATCCCTGGTAGTAGCCAAGGCAATGGGACCAGGTCCAGTTGGCGCTGCCGCTCAGACCGCGGCTGAACCGCTTCTCGAGATGGGTGACGAGGCCGTTGTAGAGCTGCGTTCCGTACGGATACCAGGTATCCATGTTGCCGACGAATTGGCCGACGGCCGGATTCAGTAACGAGAGAACACGGCGCGCCTGGACGTTGGCGAGCGCATTGCAATTGGTCGCGGTCGGCGCGCAACCCGTGGTGACGGTAGGACCGTTCACGATCTGGCCGTAGTTGATGGCCTGGTTGATATAGAGGTGCTGGACGCGGCTGCCGATGTAAGTCAGCGAGGCCACCCAACTGGATCCAAACTGCCGCTGAACGGACAGGTTCCAGGAGTAACTGGTGGGCGAGGCGAGATCATACGGTGTGGTCATGTATTGTCCCGCGGGGGTGAACGGGACGTTGGGTGTAACCGAATAAGGGAAGGGGTTGCCGCCGGCGAAGCTTTGCCACGGACTCGCGAGGCCGCCGGCCGGGCTGGTCAGCGTCACACGACCGCCCCAGGGATTGGAGCCGCCTTCATCTTCATGAGCGATGCCAGGCACGTAGGCGTAGCCAAATGCATAGGAAGCCCGGACCGACATCTTGCCATCGCCTTTCGGATCCCAGGCCAAACCGCCGCGCGGGTCGAAATGCCACCACTTGCGGTACGCGGAAGACTGATCGGGGAAACCGGGGTCGCCCGGAAAATAGAATCCGGAAGGGGCGTTCACGAATTTCGTGCTCTTGGTCCCGGCCAGGAATCGCGCCAGGTCGAAATTCGAGATCTGGCCGTTGGTGATTTGCTGGGGAAGGAACGGATCCCAGCGAACTCCAAAGGTGAACGTCAACCGGCTGGAGATCTTCCAGGTATCGGTGAAGAACATGTCGACGAAATTTTGACGCGCGGTATAGCTGTTGGGAAGGCCTTGCAGGAAGCTGCTCACGTTGCCCAGCAGGAAATCCGAGAGGCCCAACCCGGTCGCCTGGCCGGTGAACAGGATGTTGGCGCCGCCGGAAGTGAAATGATTGAATTCGACGACGCGGCCCTGCCAGGCGCCGACGCCGAAGCTCATCTGATGCGCGCCTTTGACCCAGCTCACATCGTCGTTGATCGCGAAACTGTATCCGTTCCAGAAATCGCCATTGCCGAGCCCGGTGCCAAAACCAAAGCCGCCGGCGATGGTCGCGGTGCCGATCTGGCCGGGCGTGCCCCCGCACCACATATTGACGCCGGCGTCGCACAATGTGAAGAGATTGGGGCTGGTTAAGGTGGCGGCGGTTCGATTAAAGCCGAGCCGCAGAGAATTCACCATGGTGTTGCTGATGAGGTAAGTGTCCCCGATGGCGTCCGACTGGCCGAACTGATCTTCGCCGCTGACTGTGGAATTCAACATATTATTCGAGAGGCAGCCTCCGCCGAGCGTTTCGGAAGCGCGATCGAACTGGCAGCCGCCGAGCACGGGCGGATAGGCGACGTGCGTATCCAGCGTCCGCACGAACAGGGATTGCTTGGGAGTCAGTTGATAATCAACCTTCCCCACGAACTGGTGGTCGTTTTCGTGAGTCGGCACCTGATAGGTGACGGACCCGCACGGGCTGGGCTGCAGACCGCCGAGATTGTTCAGATACGCAGTGGCGATGTAGCGCGCCTGGGGCGTATAAAACGCCGGGGAAATCTGGTTATTGTTGAAGACGGCGGCGGCATTGGCCAGGTTATTCACAGTGCCACCGCGCAGCGTTTTCGGAGCACCTCCGTTGCAACCGGCAGCGGCAAAGGTACTCCAATCACCGGCCATCACCGCAGCGGTTGGAATGACCGTCGTGGTGGGGAGCGTCTGGCGGATCGTCGTGCCTTGGTAACCGCCGAAGAAGAACAACTTGTCTTTCTTAATCGGTCCGCCGACGACTCCGCCGAACTGGTTGCGTTTGTAAGTGCTGGCTACCGGCGAGAAGTACTCGCGCGCGCTGCCGAAGCCGTCATTGCGGAGGAATTCGAATAAGTCGCCGTGAAACTCATTGGTGCCGGAGCGGGTGACGACGCTTACAGATGTGGAAGCGCCGCGCTGCGCGGACTGGCCGCTCATCTCGGCGCGGAATTCCTGGACGGCGTCCGGAAACGCCAGGGGCATGGTGGTGCCGGAGAGAAAATTCTGGTGGTTCGCGCCATCGAGGCTGTACTCGGTGCCGAACAGCGCCGTGCCGCCGGCGCCGCCGACCGCGACGGAGCCGCCGATGCTATAAACCGGAAGATTGCTGAACCAGCGCGTTTGAGTATTGCCTGTCTGGACAGAGGCGCCGGACAAGCCGATCAGATCGGTGACGTTTCTGCCGTTCAGCGGCAGTTCGACGATCCGCTGCGTCTGTACGACCTCGCCGACTCCGGTGCTGCGCGTTTCGACCAAAGCGGCGTTTGCCTCAACGTTGACCTGTTCGTTCGTAGCGCCAACCTTCAATGTGATCGCCACAGCGGGGTCGCTTCCGACCTCGAGCACAATTCCGGTGTTCACGAAAGTGGCGAAGCCCTGTTTGCCGACCTCGAGCCGGTAGGGCCCCAGCGGCAGATTGGTGAGAACAAATCCGCCATCGGCCTCGCTGAGAACCGAGCGCGTCACGCCCGTGTCGACCTGAATCGCCTTGACTTCCGCTCCCGGCACCGCCGCGCCGGTAGGATCCTGCACGGCGCCGTGGATTTGCGCAAAGGATTGAGCCCACACCATCATCGACGTCATGCAGCCCAACGCGACTACGCACGCAATGGTTTTCATTTGACCCTCCACACATAAGGAAAACACCACCCCTGAATCGGCAGTAGTCTGTCATGCGGGTGCCGGCAAGTCAATAGTTATTTTCAAGGGCTTACGATTGCGGCGAGGGGCGCCCGTACCGGCGGACAAGTCAATGCACAGGGGCTTTCGAGTTGCGGCGCCCCGTGCTTTTACGTGTTAAGGGGCAGGTCTCCGGAGTTCCCGCCGCGCTTCTCTTCTTTACGCCGCACCGCGACGTCACAGGACTGTGACATTCACGTCGGAATCCCTAGGCGCGGCAGCACCCACCGCATCAGCGCGAAGTAACCGCCGAGAATCAGCAACGGACCGACAACGGACATGTTCAACTACCAGTCTACTGCGTCTGTAACCGGTAGAAGGCGGTGGGCGCGCCTTCCAGAATACGCGGCTCGGGCTTGCTCTCCGTGGTCATACCGGCTACCCAGAGGGCACCGCCTTGCATCTTCAACGCAGACGGTCGCGCCTGGTGCGTCCACTCACCGAGATCCTTGCCGGCGGGAGAGCGCTGGCAGCCGGCTACGGCCCCGGAAACAATTCATCTAGAGCCCGCAGCAGGTCGGAGGGAAAAAACGGCTTGCTCAGAAATTTCACGCGGGCCGACTTCACCATCCGCGAATTCTCATCGTACTGCCCCGAGACCAGCAGCACCGCCGCTCCCGGATGCAGCTTCAGGATGCGCTCGGAGAGCTTCTTGCCGTCCATCTCGGGCAGCGCGATGTCGGAAATCAGAAGGTCCACCGGCTGCGTTTCCGCGATGCGCAGTGCATCGCTGGGCTTGGGCGCCACCTGGATGATGAAATTGCGTGAGTGTAGCATCTTCTGCACCAGCCGCAGCATTTGCGAATCGTCATCGACCACTAAAACCGTTCGCGCCGGTTCCGCCATTCCGCCCACCCTCACATCACCTTGGTGGCGCCGCCATCCATATCGATCAGCGCTCCCTGCAAGAAACTCCCCTCGGCGCTGACCACGAAAGCCACCAACGCCGCGATATCCTCGGGCTCGCCGATGCGAGTCACCTGCGCGCCGGCGATGATCTTTTTCTCCGCGCTCGCCGTGTCCACGCCATGCTCCCGCGCCACCTGTTCCAGTCTTTGGAGGTATCGCGCGGTGCGCACGTTTCCCGGATTGATGGCGTTGACGCGCACTCCATCGCGGATCCCCACGTCCGCCATCGCCTTCGTGAATGAGAGCATCGCCGCGTTTACCGAGCCGCCGATTGCAAATTGCGCGCCGGGCATCCGCCCGCCTACGCCGGAAATGTTGACCACCGATCCCGCACTGGCCCGCAGGTGCGGCCACGCGGCTCGAGTCAGCCGCACCGCGCCGAAAAATTTCAGCGCAAATCCGTCCTCCCAATCAGCATCGGTCAGTTCCAGAAATTCGCCGCGCCTGGTCGCCCCGGCGTTGTTGACGACGATATCGATTTGCCCGAAGGTCTTTTTCGCGAACTCCGTCAGCCGCACGGCGGCCTCAGGAGTGCGCAGATCGAGCGCTAACGAGGCCGCCGGTCCGCCCGCGCCTTCAATCTCGCGCTGGGTCTCCTGCAGCAGCCTGGAATCGCGCGCGCACAATACCAGACGGCATCCCTCTGCTGCCAGTCTCTGCGCAATTGCTTTCCCGATCCCGCGGTTCGCACCTGTAACGATCGCCGTCTTCCCCTTCAGCCGTCTCTCCATTGTGACGAACATAACACGGCCGGGCGGTCAGGTTCGATCGAGATTGTTATAGATCGCCGCGATATTTCCGGTCAGCCGGTCTTCAAGCGGCGTTCGCGCCCCGATGTAGACCGAATGGTTCGCCAGATTCTCGGCAACGTAGGTCCCAAAGCCTTGGTCTTTGAGCGTAGGCAGCGATTGGGCGGTAATCATCCTCTGCAGTTCCGTCAGCGGCACGCCGGCCTTCTTCGCCCTTTCGACACGCGCTATCAGATCATCGATGTAATTGCGGAACTGCCTCATGCGCGCGCGCCCGTGCTGCACCGGACCGTGCCCGCCCACAACATGGTCGAATGGCAACTGGGAAATCGAATCGATGGTTTTCGGCCAGGGCCGCGGGTACCCATCGTTAAGATTCGGCAGAAACCCGATGATGGTGTCCCCGGCCGCGACCACCTTCTTCGAAGGCGAAAAGACCTGGATGTCGCCAGCTGTGTGCGCCCGGCCGTGGAACTCGAGATGCAGATCGCCGGCGCTGTCCTGGATCACGTGCGTCTTCGAGAAGGTGACGGTCGGCAGCTCCAGCGGATAGCTCTTCATCTCTTCCTGATAAGCCTGCAATTGGCGGATCTGATCGTTCGCCCAATCGCGGTCTTGCGCGTAGCGCGCCTTGGCGGCGCGCGCCCGCAGCGTGTCGATCATTCCGGGCACGCTGTCGAGCGACTCCTTCAAGCGGTCGCGGCCAATTTGAGTCATGAGTTGCCTGGTGGCGTCGCTGGCAATGATGTCGATCTTCGGGTTCGCGGCTTTGTAGGCCGCATCGCCCTGCGTGTGGTCCCAATGAAAGTGGCTATTGACGAGATAGCGCACGGGTTTATCGGTGACTTCTTTCCTGATCTGCGCCAGCAGCGCCGCTGCCGCCGAGGGTTTCGAGTGTGCATCCACCACGAGCACCTCCCGCGAGAGCACGAAAATCACGGCGTTGCAGTTGGTCATGATCGCGGGCTTGGCCAAGGCCGCGTAGACACCGTCGGCGACCTTCTCGATCGTGAAGAGCCCCGCGGTCGCAGTGCGCGCTTGCGCCCGCGCCCAGTTGGCGCGGAAGAACGCTTCTTCCAGCAATGACGCTCCCGCCAGTATGCCTCCGAATGACCGCGTAAAAAAATCGCGCCGCGAATGTCCGTGATGAAGATCGCTCATAGACTCTTCCAAATTCCAGAATTGTACCTAAGGTCAATCGCGGCTGCATCCCGCTGGTTCACCTTGTATGCTTGGACGAGTGGCCCCCGCTCCTCCCGTAGCCGCGCGTCAATCGAACTTCCGGTCCGTGGTGCGCGTAGCGGCGGGAAACATGCTGGAGATGTACGATTTTCAGATCTTCGGCTACTACGCTCCCGCCATCGCGCTCACATTTTTTCCGCGCGGCAGCGCCTTCGCCGGCCTGATGCTTTCGCTGATGACTTTTGGCGCGGGCTTCCTCATGCGTCCGCTCGGGGCCATTCTGCTGGGCGCTTACATCGACCATCACGGGCGCCGTGCCGGCCTGCTGCTTACGCTCGGTTTGATGGCCGTCGGGACGCTTTCGATCGCGGTCGTCCCCGGCTATGCCTCCATCGGAATCGCCGCTCCGCTGCTGGTCGTGCTGGGCCGTCTGATTCAGGGGCTTTCTGCCGGCGTCGAACTGGGCGGTGTTTCGGTCTATCTGTCAGAGATCGCAACGCCCCAGAGAAAAGGGTTCTTCGTAGCCTGGCAGTCGGGCAGTCAGCAGGTCGCGGTCATGTTCGCCGCACTGCTCGGTCTTGTTCTTACTGTCTCTCTTTCCACGGGCCAGATGACCAGGTGGGGCTGGCGCATTCCACTGCTCGCCGGCTGCTCGTTGCTGCCTTTCCTGTTTCTGCTGCGGCGCTCGCTCGAAGAAACCGACGCCTTTCGCGCGCGGCGCCATCGCCCCAAACCCGCCGAGCTCGTGCGCGTGCTATTCGCAAACTGGCCGGTAGTGGTGCTCGGCATGATGATGTCGACCATGACTACCGTCTGCTTCTACATGGTCACGGCCTACACGCCCACCTACGGCAGTAAAGTGCTGAAGCTCGCCGATACCGGAAACCTGGTCGTCACGCTGTGCGTGGGAGCCTGCAATTTTGTCCTGCTCCCGATCTCGGGAGCCCTCTCAGACCGCATCGGCCGCCGCCCCATCCTGATTGCCTGTACGGTCGCCACCCTGTTGACCGCCTATCCAGCGTTGTCCTGGCTGGTCGCGGCGCCGTCCTTTCCGAGGCTGCTCGCGGTCGAGCTTTGGCTCGCCTCCCTGTACGCCACCTACAACGGAGCGATGGCCGTATTTCTAACTGAAATTATGCCGGTCATGGTGCGGACATCGGGTTTTTCCCTGGCATATAGTCTGGCGACGGCTGTCTTCGGCGGTTTCACCCCGGCAATCTGCACGTACCTCATCCACGTTACTGGAAACAATGCAATTCCGGGCATCTGGCTGTCGTTTGCGGCGATCTGTGGTCTCTCGGCGGCTTTGATTTTATCTCCGAAGATGTGGGGAAAATCACCGGATATGTAACTTTATTTCGGTGGAAATAGCCGGTACCCCACTGGCGCCGCCTCCCTCCAATGGTAAAATCGAAGCCTATGGACATCCCGTAGTCCCCATCGCGGGGGAAGCTTTCTCCCGTCCCGATCCAGGCCATACGGCCTCTGGCAGCGGCGTGCTGCCTACCTTTTAAATCCAAAAAAACAAAGGAGGTTTTCGAATGAGAAAACTGTTGACCAGCGGATTGGCGGTGTTTGCGGGAATGGTGTCGGTGCCAGCCAAGGTTTCGCATCAGCAGACCCTCAGCAGCGCGCAGCTTCCCGATTACCAGCAGGATGCCCGGTTGAAAACGCTCCAGAAATTTTTCGGAAAAGCCCATTGTCCAGCCCAGAAGTATTCGCAGGTTTTCTTAGAAGCGGCCGACACGTACGACCTGGACTGGCGTCTGCTGCCCAGCATCTCTTTTGTGGAATCGACCGGCGGCAAGGCGGCCAAGAACAATAATCTGTTCGGCTGGGACTCCGGCCGGGCAGGCTTCGATTCGCCGGTGGCGAGCATTCAGACGGTTGGGTACCGGCTGTCGCATTCCGAGCTCTACCGGGATAAGGATGTCGACGGAATCCTCGCGACCTACAATCCGGACTCCGAGTACGCCGGCCGGGTGAAATTCGTAATGCACCAGATTTCGCCTTCCGAGTAGGCATGCGGATGACTGCATCCAAACCCGTCGGACGGGGCGTTGACAACCCAATACGGCTGGCGTATATTTGCTAACATACTGATCTCACAGTGGTTTGCTACTAAAGATGCATGGTCTCGCGGCTCCCCGGGAGTCTCGCGACGCGAGACCCGATCTGTCGTGGTCGCTGCTCTCCGTTTCGTGGGACCCGCGGTGAATCAGTAGTCGGCGGAGGCGCATTAGCCGTGGACCAAGACAACGGCCAACTGGACCAATCGGTTCCGGAAAGCTACGAGAACCTTCTTGACGATTACAGCCACTTCGCCCCGCCTGCCGCGGATGAGGTTCTGCAAGGTACGGTCCTCAGCATCACTGGTAAAGACGTCATCATTGATTTCGGTTACAAATCCGAGGGCATCGCGCCCATCGAACAATTTCAGACTCCCAGCGGCGAATTGACGGTCAAGCCCGGCGACCAGGTCGACGTGATGATCGACCACGGCGGCGAGCAGCAGGAAGGGTATGTCGCGCTATCGCACACGCGCGCGGCGCGGCTGCGGATTTGGGACAATCTCGAAAAAGCTCACGAAGGCCAGTTGATTCTTTCCGGACGGGTGCTCGGCCGCGTCAAAGGCGGCCTTGCGGTGGATGTGGGGATCCAGGCGTTCATGCCCGGCTCGCAGGCGGACCCGCGACCGATTCACAATCTCGACGGTCTGATCGGGCAGGATATTCCGGTCAAAATCATCAAGCTGAACCGGCGGCGGGGAAACGTGGTGGTTTCGCGCAAGGCGGCGATCGAAGAAGAAACCAACGCGCGCAAAAGCAGCACGCTCGAGCACCTGAGTGAAGGGGCCGTCGTGACGGGCGTGGTCAAGAACTTGACCGACTATGGCGCGTTCATCGACCTGGGCGGCATTGACGGCTTACTGCACGTAACCGATATGTCGTACGGGCGCATTGGCCATCCCTCCGAGCTGTTGCAGGTGGGACAGGAAATCACGGTCAAGGTTTTGAAATTCGACCGCACGAAGGAACGAGTCTCGCTCGGGCTTAAACAGATCGCGCCGGATCCGTGGGAGACCGTGGCCTCCCGATATTCGGTGAACACGCGTGTGATCGGCCGCGTCGTCAACGTGACCGATTACGGTGCCTTCGTAGAACTCGAACCCGGCGTCGAGGGTCTGATCCACATCAGCGAGATGACCTGGTCGCGCCGCATGAAGCACCCCTCCAAGGTCGTGAAGCCGGGCGACGAGGTGGAGGCCGTGGTGCTCGAAGTGCATCCGAAAGATCGGCGCATTTCGCTCGGCCTCAAGCAACTCGAACCAAATCCCTGGACGACGATCGACAGCCGGTACAGCGTGGGCTCCGTGGTAGAGGGCCGCGTGCGCAACATGACTGATTTCGGCGCATTCATCGAGATCGAGGAAGGCATCGACGGTCTGGTGCATGTGTCGGATCTCTCCTGGACGAAGCGCGTGAAGCATGCCTCGGAGGTTTTGAAGAAGGGGCAGATCGTCCAGGCCGTGATTCTGAACATCGATTCTTCGGCGCACCGTCTTTCGCTTGGGATCAAGCAGCTGCAGCCGGACGCCTGGGAGACCTACTTCCAGAATCACCAGGTCGGCGATACCGTGCATGGGCGCGTTTGCCGGCTGGCCAGTTTCGGAGCGTTCGTGGAGTTGGCCGAGGGGGTGGAAGGCTTGTGCCATTTTTCCGAGGTGCCCGGTTATTCGGGCCGGCGCGGCTCGGAGGAGGTGCCCCTCAAGGTCGGGCAGGAATTCGACTTTAAAATTATCAAAATGAGCGAGGCAGAGAAGAAGATCGGCCTCAGTTTGCGCGCGGTCGCGGACGACGACGAAAAGACTCGCCTGGAAGATTACCAGCGCCAGGCGGCCGCCGCCACCTCGACGATAGAAGAGGTGATGAGCCTCAAGGATCGGAACCTGGAATAGCTTGCAAATTTTGTGTATTCAAGAGATACTGCGGTTTCGTAACTTATTGAGCGGGCAAGGAGAATGAGATGACGAAGGCCGATCTGATTGAAGAAGTCTCCCGCGTGGTGGAGATGACCCGGAAGGAATCCGAGGTCATCGTGGAGGCCATTTTCGACAGCATCGTGCGCTCTCTGCGTTCCGGCGACAAGATCGAAATCCGGGGATTTGGCAGTTTCCGCACGCGGCAGCGGCAGCCGCGCATCGGACGGAACCCAAAAACCGGTGCGCGCGTGGAAGTACCGGCGAAAAAGATTCCGTACTTTAAGCCCAGCAAGGAGTTAAAGGACGTAGTCAACAACTCCTCCGCGCCCGTCTCGACACCTCCGACGCCCGAACGCGTGCCCAACGGGTAACCCGTCCCAGCGCTACTCCCATGGACTATCTGTGGACCCCGTGGCGCTATCAGTACGTCACGAACGTGGGAGTTCCGGTGGCATGCATCTTCTGCGAAGCGGCGGCGGATCCAAACCGCGATCGAGACCACCTGGTTATTTACCGCGGCGCCCGGAATCTAGTGATGCTCAATCGTTTTCCGTATACGTCTGGACATGTGATGGTGGTTCCGTATGAGCACGTGTCCAGCTTGGAAGCGGCGGCGATCGAAACACTGGAGGAGTTGATTCGTCTGGCGCAGCTTGCGGAGAAGCATTTGCGCGCGGTGTACCGGCCCGATGGGTTGAATCTGGGTTTCAACATCGGGCAAAGCGCCGGCGCGGGAATCGCCGGCCATATTCATATGCACGCCCTGCCGCGCTGGACCGGCGACACCAGCTTCATGACGTCGATCGGAGAGACACGCGTTCTGCCCGAGGATTTAGAGACCAGTTGGAAACGGCTGCACACCGCTTTTGGCGCGGAGCCGTTGAAAAAGATCGATAGCCGGTAAATCGGCTTTCCACTAGCGGTCCGCTGCTTAATAGGAATCAGAAGCTCAGCCCGCCCGAGAACCTCACTGCCAGACCTAACCCGCCGTCTCGGTTACAAAACTAACCGAGTTTGATGATTTCAATAAAAGAAAACACGTTCGGGTAAGATCGGTGACGTTTAATATGCAGCCGGAGGAGCACGAAACGGGGAAGGAAAAACCCTTGCACCAGCCGAGGCTGACCGGCGTCCGCACGAATTTAAAAAAGAGAGGACGGCCGCGCCGGGACGCGCTCCCGGATCAGATCCGGCAGTTGCGGGTGCAGGGCCTCAGTTTTCGGGCAATCGCCCGGGTGACCGGGCTGGGGTATGGCACGGTCCGTCGCGTCTACCTGGCGTCAGAAGACGCGAGTGCTTCGGCCGCGGACTGATCGGCATCCCGGGGAACGGTTTATTTCGCCTTCTTGCCCTTGCGATAGGCCGCCCACCGTTTCTTTTGCGCTGCCGCGATGCGACGGCGCGCAGCGGCCGACATGCTGCGCCGCGGTGCTTTTTCCGCTTCGGCTGCCGTGGGGGCCGGGCCCGCCATCTTGAGGCGGCGGCGTAAGTCGGCGATGGCTTTTTCAATCTCGGCTAACTGATTTTCATATCCTATCAAGGCAGCGCGAAGGAGCGCTGGATCTAGAGTCATTGGCTCAGTCTAACATGTCGAGCTTGTAAGTGAGCCAAAAACCCAAGTTCGCCAACATATCATCGCGTTCTCCTGTCGCATCACGGGAATGCGCAGCCGGGGGAGAAGGGAATTCCGGAGAGGACCGGATGCGACATATGTGTTCGGCGCCGCGCAGTGTTACTCTGTTCGCTTCCAAGGGGCTAAGTGGCCATGGAATTGGTCGAAGGGCTTCGCTGCGTCTTCTGCGGCCGCGTCTATCCCGCCAGGGATTTATATACCTGCTCCCGCTGCGGAGTTTCAGGCATTCTCGAGGTTCTGTTTGACTATCGCGCGATTGCGCGGCGTCTTACGTGCCGGGTCCTTGGCCGGCGGCGCGATCCCACACACTGGAGATACCGAGAGTTACTCCCGATCGGCCCTGATACTGCAGTCCCGCACTTATCAGTAGGGGCTACGCCGCTAACGCCGGCGCCCGCGCTGGCCCGAGAAATCGGAATCCGCGAGTTACTGCTAAAAGATGATGGACGGAATGCCACCGGTTCGCTGAAAGACCGTGCCAGCGCGCTGGGAGTAGTAAGGGCGCGCGAGAAGCGTCGCAAGATCATCGCCTGCGCCAGCACGGGGAATGCCGCGTCCTCCTGTGCCGGGATGGCCGCCGCCATGGGAATGAAGAGCCTGATTTTCGTGCCGGA
The DNA here is from genome assembly GCA_035295805.1 of Bryobacteraceae bacterium. GTDB lineage: Bacteria > Acidobacteriota > Terriglobia > Bryobacterales > Bryobacteraceae > PSRJ01. The sequence continues at coordinate 55,184 of DATGII010000252.1, forward strand.
GCGCGCGCCGGAGCCGAAGGTCACGCAGTTGTTAATTTTCGGCGCAACCGTGGTTCGTGTAGGCGGCAGTTATGAGGATGCCTTCCGCCTGTGCCAGCAAGGCTGTGAGAGATGGGGTTGGTATAACCGCAACTGTGCCGTAAATCCATACCTGGTGGAAGGCAAAAAGACGGCGGGGCTGGAGATCGGAGAGCAATTGGGTTGGAAGCCGCCCGACTGGGTGGCGGTCTCGGTCGGCGATGGATGCACGATCGCAGGTGTCGCGAAAGCGTTTCAGGAAATGAAGACCCTGGGATGGATCGAGCGCACGCCGCGCATCCTGGGAGTGCAGGCCGAAGGAGCAGCGCCGGTCACGGAGGCGTTTCGCAGCGGGCAAGCGATGCAGCCGGTGGAACCGCGCTCGGTGGCGGACAGTATCGCGGTGGGGGTGCCGCGGAACTGGAAGAAAGCTGTGGATGCGGTGCGCGCGTCCGGGGGCGCGATGCTGAACGTAAGCGATGACGAAATTCTAGAGGCAATGCGCTACAGCGGGCGTCTGGCGGGTATTTTCGCGGAGCCGGCTGCCGCAGCGGCGGTGGCAGGGTTGCGCCGCGCCGTGGCCGAGGGCATCGTCGGAAGGCGGGCCAGTGCGGTTGCCTTGATCACGGGCAACGGCCTGAAGGATATTCAATCCGCGCGCGCGGCGGCGGGAAAGCCCTTCGAGGTTCCGCCGGATGGCGCCGGACTGGAAGAGATCTTATGCCGTCAACGGCTGATCCCGGATCGCTGCTGATTCGCGACATTCACACGCTGGTGCTGATGGATGCGGGCGGCACAGTGCTGCATGGCGCCAGCGTATGGATCGAAGGCGGAGTGATCCGCCACCTAGGCAGGCGCTTGCCGAATCTGCCCAAGCCGGCTCGCGTCATCAGCGGCCGGCATGCGGTCGCGATTCCGGGGCTGATCAACACGCACCATCATTTGTACCAGACGCTGACGAGGGCCTACGCGCCGGCCGCGGACGCGGAACTGTTCAACTGGCTCGGCCGGCTATATCCGATCTGGGCGCGGCTGGATGATGAATCGGTGTACGCGGCCGCCCTGGCCGGGATGGCGGAACTGCTGCTCTCGGGCTGCACCACCACTGCCGACCACCACTACGTTTTTCCGCGGGGCCGGAGCACGTTGATCGATGCGGAGATCGCAGCCGCGCGGCGGATCGGCATCCGGTTTCATCCCGCGCGCGGCAGCATGAGCGTCGGACGGAGCCGGGGTGGTCTGCCGCCGGACCGGTTAGTCGAGCGCGAGGACCGGATCGTTGACGATTGCGAACGGGTGATTGGGAAATATCACGACCGCTCCGCGGGGGCGATGGTGCGGGTGGGGCTGGCGCCCTGCTCGCCATTTTCGGTTTCGCCGCGCCTGCTGCGCCAGACCGCTGTGTTGGCCGCCCGCGCCGGAGTCCGGCTGCACACGCATCTGGCCGAGACCCGCGACGAGGAGCGGTACTGTCTCGAACGTTTTCGAAAGCGGCCACTCGATCTGCTGGAAGACGCCGGCTGGCTCGGTTCGGGGACCTGGCTGGCGCATGGAATTTATTTCAACCGCGAGGAAATTTCACGCCTGGGGGGCGCCGGAGTGGGGATTGCGCATTGCCCCACATCGAATATGCGGCTGGGATCGGGGTGTGCGCCGGTATTGGCGCTGCGGCGTGCCGGGTGTGCGGTTGGGCTGGGAGTAGATGGCAGCGCATCGAACGATAGTTCGCATATGCTGGCCGAAGCGCGGCAGGCGCTGCTGCTGCAGCGATTGAAGCACGGCGCCCGGGCACTGACAATCCGCGACGCCCTGCACATGGCGACGGTGGAAGGGGCGCGGTGCCTGGGTCGCGATGACATCGGCAGCCTCGAACCGGGAAAGCGCGCCGATCTTGCTCTGTTTGATCTGCGCGACGTGGGCTACAGCGGGGCCGGCGACGCCGTATCTGCGCTGCTGTTGTGCGCGCCGGCGAGGGTATCCACCGCCATCGTGGAAGGCCGCGTCATCGTGGAGAGCGGGGAACTGCGGAGCATCGCGCTGGAGCCGCTGCTCGGCCGGCACCGCCGCCTGGCAGCGAAGCTGATTGCTTCGAGGTAAGCGGCGCGAAACCGACCAAAGCGGTTGTTTCAGACCTGTAAGCCTGTTATATTCTGGTCAGCAAGAGGTGGCTCGCGATGTTTGAGAAGGTCGAAGCGTTCTATCGGCCGGAAAGCGTCCCCGAAGCTTTGCGGTTGCTGGAGCGCGGCAAAGGGCAGGCGTTCCTGGTGGCGGGGGGCACCGATCTGGTCGTGGAGGCAGGGCGCCCGGTGCGGTTTCTGATCGACCTCACGCGCGCCGGATTATCGTACATTCGCAAGCACGATGCGATCTGCGCCGTCGGGGCGACCACGACGCTGGCGGAACTCGAGGAATCTACCGCGATCCGGGCCTTGGCGTGCGGCCTGATTTCGCGGGCCGCGGCCAGCTGCGGTTCGGTGCAGATCCGCAATCGAGCGACGATCGGAGGTAACCTGGCTCACGGTTCGGCGGCGGCCGATCTGGCGACGCCTCTGCTGGCGCTGGATGCATCCGCGCTGGTGGCCGGCGAGCACGGGCGGCGGCGGATGCGGCTGACGGATTACCTGGCGCGGTCGCATGGGGATGAGCTGCCTCACTGCCTGCTGGTTGAGATCGGGATTCCGGAGCCGCCGCACGGCGCGCGGTGCGGATGGTCGTTCCAAAAGTTCGGGCGCACCGAGATCGATATCGCGCTGGTGAACGCGGCGGCGGGACTTCAACTGGACACGCACGGCCGGGTGAAATGGGCGCGTCTCGCGCTCGGGGCGGTCGCCGAGTTTCCGTTCCGCGTCCGCGGCGTGGAGGAACTCATGACGGGGCGCGAACTGGATCTTGCGCTGCTCGCCGAAGCCGGAAAGGAAGTCATGCGCGCGGTTAAGCCGATCGACGATCTGCGCGCGACGGCCGAGTTCCGCCGCGAATTGTGCCGCGTCCTGGTGGGCCGGGCTTTCGAGGAATGCGCAGAGCACGCGGGGTACTCCTTATGAAAACCATGATGGTGTGCGCGACCGTAAACGGAGCCGTCCGGCAATGGACGATCGCGCCCGGAGATCTTTTGCTGGACGTGCTGCGGCGCGAAGGTTATTTCGGCGTAAAACGAGGCTGCGAAAAAGGCGAATGCGGCGCCTGCACGGTGCTGCTCGACGGCAAGCCG
>DATGII010000253.1:0-2232 GCA_035295805.1 Bryobacteraceae bacterium
AACGACCTTCATCATTCGCTTGCCGATAGCGGCATGGACAGAGGATTCGGCATGAAGCAACGAGTGCACATTCTGGGCCTTCCTCTGCTCTTGTTGCTGGGTGGCTGCGTGTTCAGCCCCGCGCAGAAGACTAAGAAGGTAAGCGCGGTGCCGCCGCCCCCCAAACCGGTTTCGTCGGCTCCCTCGTCCGCGGCTCCCACAGCCTCAGCGCCCCTTTCAATTCCTCAGACGGTTGCGCTGTTGCCGGCGCCACAGCCGATCAGTCCCGATGCGCTGGCGACGGCCACGCTCAAGCCACCCGAGGAACCGGCCGAGTCGCAGCCGGGCCCGCGGATTCCAGCGCGCCGCGGACAAGTGGCCGGTCCGCCCAGAGCCGAACCGGCTCCGCCGGCACAAACGCCAACGCCGCCGCCTGCCGCAGCCACAGCTCCAGCCGAGACTGTGGAACGCGCCCCGATTCAAGAAATCCTTCCCGAAGCGGAAAAGAAGCGGCTTCAGGATTCCGTCGATTCCCGCAAGCGTGATATCAAAAAAGTGCTTGACCAGGCGGACCCGCGACGGCTGAACAACGCCCAGCGCGACTTGGTGGCGCGCATTCGCACTCTGGTCCAGCAATCCGATGACGCCGGGACGCGCAATGACTGGCGGCAGGCGGATGCCCTCGCCGGGCAGGCGCTGGTCCTGGTTCGGGAGTTGCAGAGTGGCCGCTGACGAATTCCAGGCGCGCCGCCAGACCGTTGCTTCCGGCCTGGCGGAGCGGAAACTCGACGCGCTGTTGGTGGCCTTTTCTCCGAACCTGCGCTATCTCACCGGCTTCACGGGCAGCAACGGAAACCTCCTGCTGACTCCCGACCGCGCCATCCTGTTCACCGATCCGCGCTACCAGATTCAGTCCGGCCAGGAAACTACCAGTCAAGTGAAGATCGCCAAGGGGCCGCTGGTGATCGATATAATCACCGCCATCAAAAGACTGCGTCTTCGGCGGATCGGGTACGAGCCGCCTCGTATGGCTTGCGATTTGCTGCAGTCGCTCGAGGCGCGGCTTCCCATGAAGGCCGCGATGACCCCTGTAACCGGCTGGATCGAGCAACTGCGCGCGATCAAGTCGGCTGCGGAACTGGAGCGCATTCGCCGCTCGGTCGAGACCAACTCGTGCGCGTTCGAGCAGACCGTGCCGAAGGTTCGCGCGGGGATGAAAGAGCAAGATCTGGCGGCGGAGCTGGAGTACTCGATGCGGCGGCTCGGCGCGGAGAAACCCTCGTTCGAGACGATCGTGGCAGGCGGCCCGCGAAGCGCTCTGCCGCACGCGCAGCCCACCGCCGCGCCGCTTACCGACGGCGGCCTGGTCGTAGTCGACATGGGCACCTTCCAGGAAGGGTACGCGAGCGACATGACCCGCATGCTCTTCGTCGGCGCCCCGGGCGCCAAGGTCAAGCGAACCTATCGGGCTGTTCTGGAAGCTCAGCTGGCGGCCATCGATGCGGTCCGCGCCGGCGTTTCCACCGCCCACGTCGACCGGCAGGCGCGGCGCGTGCTCAAGGGATACGGTTTGGATCAGGCATTTGTTCACTCGACCGGCCATGGCCTCGGGTTGGAAATCCACGAGCCGCCGCGTCTCGGCAAGCGGGATAAAGGACGCTTGGCGGCGGGAATGGCCGTCACCATCGAGCCGGGGGTCTACCTGGAAGGCTTCGGCGGCATCCGCATCGAGGATACCGTCGAGGTGACCGAATCGGGCTGCCGCATCCTGACCCCGACCAGCAAGGATCTGCGCATAATTTGATGATGTTGGTTTACGCGGTCACAATTTTTCTCTCCGCTTTTCTCCTCTTTCAGGTACAGCCGATCATCGCGAAGATGATCTTGCCGTGGTTCGGCGGCTCATCGGCGGTGTGGAGCACCTGCATGCTGTTTTTCCAGTCAGCCCTGCTTCTCGGTTATGCGTATGCGCATTGGCTGCACCAGAAAGTCACCGGCCGGCGGCAGGCTCTCTTGCATACGCTCATGCTGGGTCTGAGCCTCGCGGCGCTGCCGATTCTGCCGAACCCGATCTGGAAGAGCGCGCAAAGTGGGAACCCCTCGCTGCGGATTCTGGCGCTGCTGGCGGTGACGGTTGGGTTGCCCTATTTTCTGCTGGCTTCAACCAGCCCGTTGCTGCAGGCGTGGTATGCGCGCACCCATCGCAGCGCCATGCCGTACCGCCTGTTTGCCCTCTCGAATCTCGCCTCCATG
>DATGII010000254.1:0-15175 GCA_035295805.1 Bryobacteraceae bacterium
GACCTCCGGCCACATCGCCCACAACTGCCGGATCGGGAATGACACGGTGATTGCGAGCTGCGCGCTGTTGGCCGGATACGTCGAAGTGGAAGATCAGGCTTTTATTTCGGGCGGGGTGGTAGTGCACCAGTTCTCGAAGATCGGCCGGCTGGCGATGATCGGGGGCAACACGCGGGTCAACAGCGACGTCCCTCCATTTTTCCTGTACTCCGGCTTCAACGTGCAGGCGAAGGGGCTGAACCTGGTGGGATTGAAGCGGGCCGGGTATAAGGCCAGCGATGTCACGGTACTAAAGAGGGCGTACCAGATTCTGTATCGGTCGGGGCTGAAACTGGAGGCGGCCCTGGCGCGAATCGAAACGGAAATTCCGACGCCGGAAACGCTGCATTTGGTCGGGTTTGTCCGCGGGAGCACGCGCGGAATCTGCCGCGAATAAAAGTACCAGGGGCTCCAAACCGGACCGCATAAATCCAGTTTCTTCACATTTGTATTCAGGGGCCAACATCTTCTATACTGTGGACTTCGGGTGAAAACTCTCGCTGTGTCTCGGCCACTCCGAGACCGGGCGATTTCCTGAACCAGGAGGTTCTTCGTAGATGCAATTCCTCGCGGACACTGTTTGTGTCGGGCCGCGCGCGCCACGTCTGCCAGCGGCTGTATCCGGGCGCATGAAAACACTCATGCGCGCGATTTTCGTCTTACTCAGTCTGGCTCTGCTCGCGGGGCCGCTGATCGCGCAGGAACAGGGCGGAGGCGAAGCCAACCTGATTATTCCGAACCTGGATTCGGCCACATTTCTGGGCGGCATTGGCGGGCGATCCCTGCTGATGGTGGGGCTGGTGGTGAGCGCGCTGGGATTCATGTTCGGGCTCATGATCTTCACCCGCCTGAAGAACATGCCGGTACACACATCGATGCGGGAAGTTTCCGAGCTGATCTACGAAACGTGCAAAACCTATCTGGCGACCCAAGGCAAGTTCCTGATGCTGCTGGAAGGGTTCATCGCGGTCATTATTGTGTTCTATTTCGGGTTTCTGCAAGGTTTTGAAGCGTACAAGGTCGTCATCATCCTGCTTTTCAGCGTGGTCGGCATCATGGGCAGTTTCTCGGTGGCGGCGTTCGGCATGCGCGTGAACACGTTCGCCAACTCGCGGGCGGCTTTCGGGTCTCTGACCGGCAAAGCTTATCCGTGCTACGACATTCCACTGCAGGCGGGTATGAGCATCGGGATGATGCTGGTGTGCGTAGAGCTGTTAATCATGCTGTTCATCCTGCTGTTTGTGCCGGGCAACCTGGCGGGTTCGTGCTTCATCGGGTTTGCGATCGGCGAATCGCTGGGCGCAGCGGCGCTGCGCGTGGCAGGCGGCATCTTCACCAAGATCGCAGACATCGGTTCGGACTTGATGAAGATCGTTTTCAAGATCAAAGAGGACGATGTACGCAACCCGGGCGTGATCGCGGACTGCACGGGAGACAACGCGGGCGACTCGGTGGGACCTTCCGCGGACGGTTTTGAGACCTACGGCGTGACGGGCGTGGCACTGATCACCTTCATCATCCTGGCTGTAAAAGACCCGATGGTGCAGGTGCAGCTGCTGGTGTGGATCTTCTCGATGCGCGTGATGATGGTGATCTCATCGGGCCTGGGGTATTTCATCAACGGAATGATCGCCAAGGCGCGCTATGGAAACGTGCCGAAGATGAATTTCGAAGCTCCGCTGACGACTCTGGTGTGGCTGACATCGATTTTGTCGATCGTACTGACGTATATCGTGAGCAGCGCGATGATTCCGACGCTGGCCGGAGATACCACTTTGTGGTGGAAGCTGGCGACGGTGATCAGCTGCGGGACGCTGGCGGGCGCGATCATTCCCGAGTTCGTGAAGGTGTTTACCTCAACGCACTCCCGGCACGTGAGCGAAATCGTCACCAGCTCGAAGGAAGGCGGAGCTTCGCTGAACATCCTTTCGGGATTCGTGGCCGGCAACTTCAGCGGCTTCTGGCTGGGTTTTACGATGCTGCTTTTGATGACGATCGGGTTCGCGGTGAGCACTTCCGGTTTTGCGTCGATCATGGTGGCGCCGGCGGTGTTTGCGTTCGGGCTGGTCGCGTTCGGGTTTCTGGGAATGGGGCCGGTGACGATCGCGGTGGACAGCTACGGACCGGTGACCGACAATGCCCAATCGATTTACGAGCTTTCGACCATTGAAACTCTGCCGGGAATCGAAGCGGAGATTCAGAAGAGCTTCGGATTCAAGCCGGAATTCGAGCGGGCCAAGGAAAACCTGGAAGAGAACGACGGGGCGGGGAACACGTTCAAGGCGACATCGAAGCCGGTGCTGATTGGAACGGCAGTGGTCGGCGCCACGACCATGATCTTCTCGACGATCGTGCTGCTGACGGACCGGCTGACGACGAACCTGGACAAGCTCTCGCTGATGCACGCGCCGTTCCTGCTCGGGTTGATCGCCGGCGGTGCGGTGATTTATTGGTTTACCGGGGCGAGCGCGCAGGCGGTCACGACGGGCGCTTACCGCGCGGTAGAGTTCATTAAACGCAACATTAAGCTGGACAGCGTAGAGAAGGCGTCGGTGGCGGACTCGAAGAAAGTGGTCGAGATCTGCACGCAGTATGCACAGAAAGGAATGCTGAACATCTTCCTGACCGTATTTTTCATTACCCTGGCGTTCGCGTTTGTGGAGCCGTTCTTCTTCGTGGGGTACCTGATATCGATTGCGCTATTCGGCTTATACCAAGCGATTTTCATGGCCAACGCAGGCGGCGCCTGGGATAACGCCAAGAAAGTGGTCGAGACGGAGCTGCGCGCCAAAGGGACCGATCTGCACGCGGCGACGGTGGTGGGCGACACGGTAGGTGATCCATTCAAGGACACCAGCTCGGTGGCGCTGAACCCGATTATCAAGTTCACGACGCTGTTCGGACTACTGGCCGTTTCGCTGGCGGTTTCGCTGACCAAGCAACAGGGTCCCGGGCTGAGCATCACGCTGGCGGCGGTGTTCTTCGTGATTGCGCTGTTCTTCGTGTACCGCAGCTTTTACGGGATGCGGATCGAAAGCGGCCGCGGCAATTAACCCGGCACACCGAAGGCAGGCCGCAAACGAGGATGGCCTGCCTCACACGTCTGTTATACAATCGAAGTCCGCATGTGGCCACAAGTTTATACCCCTGTCGCCGGAAGTCTGGCGCTTTCCGCCCTCGTGGCGGCGATCCCGATTTTCGTGCTGCTTTTCCTGCTGGGAGTGAGGCGCAAGCCGGCATGGATCTCATCATTGATCGGGCTGACGGCGGCGGTTCTGATCGCGGGAATCATATATGGCATGCCGGCCGGGCGAATCGCTACGTCCGTGCTGATGGGAGCGGCGTTCGGGCTCTGGCCGATCGGGTGGGTTGTCTTCACGGCGGTGCTGTTGTACCGGATCACGCTCGAGAGCGGATGCTTCGCGCTACTCAAAGACTCGATCGCGCACCTGGCCGATGACAAACGGCTGCAAGTGCTGCTGATCGCCTTTGCGTTCGGCGCTTTCGTGGAAGGAGCGGCGGGGTTCGGCACGCCGGTGGCGGTGGCGGCGACCATGCTGACGGAGCTGGGATTCACACCGTTTTACGCGGCAGGCATCTGTCTGCTGGCCAACACGGCGCCGGTGGCGTTCGGGTCGCTGGCGATCCCGATCACGACGCTGGCCGGCCTGACGAATTTACCGGTGGACCGAGTCAGCGCGGGAGTGGGCCGCGTGTGCGCGCCGGTATCGCTGATCGTGCCGGCTTACCTGATGCTGGTGATGTCGGGGTGGGGCGGGCTGCGCGCGGTTTTTCCGGCGGTAGCGGTTTGCGGAGTGTTCTTCGCCTTCACGCAATTTTTTGTATCCAACTTTATCGGGCCGCAGCTTACGGATATCTTCGCGTCGCTGGCAGCGATGGGGGCGGTGGTGCTGCTGACCCGCTTCTGGAAACCGAAAGACACCAAATCGGGCCAGTGGCAATCTGCGCACTCCGGCGGCATGTCTCACACCGGCAGGCAATTGCTGCGGGCGTGGAGTCCCTATATCCTGCTGGTGGTTTTCGTTTCCGTGTGGAGCCTCAAGCCGATCGCGACGTGGCTGGGCAATCAGAACATTCTCATTCAGTGGCCGGGGCTGCACAACACGATTCTTAGAATGCCGCCGGTAGTGCCGCAGGCAAGCCCATACGGTGCGGTCTTCAATTTCAGCTGGCTTTCGGCTTCCGGAACGGCCTGCCTGGTGGCGACAATCTTCGCGGCCCTGGCGGTAGGGATGTCGCCGGCGCGATACGTGCGGACCGTCGGCCATACAGCGAAACAACTGGCGCTCGCGGAGTTGACGCTAGCGGCGGTGCTGGGGCTGGCGTACGTAATGAATTATTCCGGAGCGACGGCAACACTGGGACTGGCGTTCGCGGCGACGGGTGTGGTCTTTCCGTTCTTCAGCGCGCTGCTGGGATGGACGGCGGTCTTTCTGACCGGCAGCGACACGTCGGCAAATGCGTTGTTCGGAACGCTGCAGGTGATCACGGCCAATAAGCTCGGGATGAATCCGGTGCTGATGGCGTCGGCGAACTCGGCGGGCGGTGTGATGGGGAAGATGATCAGCCTGACGAGCATCGCGGTAGCAGCCGCGGCAACGTCGATGAAGCGCGAAGACGAATCACTCCTATTCCGCTTTACGTTCAAGCACAGCGTGCTGCTGGCGTCTTTGATCGGGCTGGTGGTCCTGTTCTATACGTATATAGCGCCAGGCTGGGCTCCGTAGGGCCGGTTTCAGCTTCGAGGCGGCGAAAAACGCCCGGCAGCTTGAATTTCGATATCCACTTTGTCGTTCACGCGCAAAAAGAGGGTGCTGGGGTTTTTCATTCCCCACTGTACGTAGGGGATGGTGAACCGCAGAACCGCGGAAGGCTGGTCGGGACCAGTTTGCAGCTCGACCGGGACCGTTAGCTCGTGATCGGCGCCGTGGATGGAAAGCGTACCATGCACCTGGAGAGTGCTGGAGCCGTGGTCCGGGAGTTGGCCATCGATGCGGTCGGGACGGAAGACGATGCGCGGAAATTTCGCGCTCTCCAGAATACTCTTGTGCATGCGGCTGTCGCGACTGGTATTACCGCTGTCGCCGGTGGCGGCGTTGACGATGACTTCGCCCAAGGCTTGACCGCTGGCCGGATCGAAGCTCACGGTTCCCTTTTCCAACTGAAACGAGCCGTGGACGGTGTGGAGGAGCGTGCCCAGCGTGAAATGCACCTGGGTCTGCGCGGGATCGAGCGTAAAGACGATCGGCTCGGCGGCGAGCGGTAAAGAAAAAGCCAGGGCTGCAAAAGCAAAAAGACGAAGCGACATCAGGATCTCCTCATGAGGATTTGGGCTCGGAGCATATGCCATCCGAAAGCGGGTGCCGGCGCACCGACGTGAAGCGCCAACATTTTTTCGAATAGGGCGGGCCGGGCTTGGAGCAGCCGCAGTGCGCGGTGCTGGAGCCAGGGGCGGCCATCGAACGCCAGCATCACGGCGGCCATGAATGACGGACGCCGCATGAGGCTTCGATGGCGGGCCTGGTAGAGGGCGAGATCGTCGCGCTGCAGGGCGTCGCCGAGGGCAAGGGCCTGGCAGAAAGAGAGGCACAGGCCCTCTCCGGTGATGGCATCGACGGAGCCTGAGGCATCACCGACCAAAGCAACCCGACCGCGGACCACGCGCGGCAACGAGCGGGAAGCCGAAACGGCGCCTAGTTCCAGGGTAATGGGATGGGCGGCGGCGAGGCGCGCCTGGAGCGCTGGAAATTCGGCAAGGGCTTCGCCAAGTCGCAGGCGGGAATCGCGTGAGATAACCACGACGCAGACCTCCGCGGCGGCGACCGGCGTGACGTAGATCTGAGCGCCGCGGCCCCAATACAGCTCCATGTGATCGGACCAGGGAGCGAGGTGGTAGTGGCGCCGGAAGCCGAACCGGCGGCGCTCACGGGAATCGTGGTGCAGTCCCGCCCAGAGGCGCACGCGCGAGTTGCCGCCGTCGGCGCCGACAATCCAGCGGGCGCGCAAGAGGCGGTTGCCGATCCAAGCGCCATCCGCGGACAAACCGGTGACGCGCACGCCCCACATCAGGTTGACCCCGGCGGCGGCCGCTGCTTTCGCCATCGCGGTGTGCAGGCGCGTGCGGCGGATACCCATGCCGCAGCCTTCGGGAAAGGATGCCGCTATGGAAGACGAGCGATCGAGAAAGCGAATTCCACGAAACGGGAATGTGGCGGCGGGGTCGAGACTGAATCCGAGTTGCCTGAATGCCGCAAGGCCATCGGGCATGAGGCCTTCGCCACAAGCCTTATCGACGGGGGGGCGCGCGCAATCAGCGACCGTTACGTGGAAACCGTTTTGGCGCGCGGACACGGCGGCGGCGAGTCCGGCGGGACCACCGCCGATGACCAGTACGTCTGTGTCGAGTTTACCGAGGGTCATACCAAGAGAAGGATGCGGCTCAGACGTTGACGGCGCGGCGCGCCAGCCGGAGCGCTTCGGACCAGAATGTACTCGGCTGGTGCATAAGATTCACGACCTCCTGGATGGCGGAGATGAATTGATCGAGCTGGGGTTCGGTTACGACGAGAGGAGGCGCGGCTTTGAGAACCATAAAATTGTTGCCGCACATCTGCGTGAGGATGCGGTGATCGCGGAACAAGCGCATGACGAGGACCTGGCCGAACATGCCCGAGTGAATGCGGCGAAAGGCCTCGAATAGAATGCGCAGGCCCGTGCTGCGTGGAGCAGCGAATTCAATGCCGCACATCAATCCGAGGCCGCGAACTTCGCGGATCATGTCGTAACCGGACAGGGCGGCCGAAAGACGCCGGCGGAGCATCTCGCCCAGAGTCTGGGCGCGGGGGCCGAGTTCTTCCCGTTCGAGGACATCGAGGGTTGCCAGACCGGCACGCATGGCGAGCGCGTTCTCGCTGTACGTGGAGGTATGCACGATCGAGCGTTTCAGCGAATCGTAGACGGACTCGTAGACCGCGTCGGACATCAACACCGCGCCGACCGGAACCAGCCCGCCGGAGAGCGCCTTGGCCAAGACGACCATGTCCGGATCAATATCGAAATGGTGCGAAGCGAGGAATGTTCCTGTGCGGTAGAGGCCGGTTTGCACCTCATCGGCGACGAATAACGTTCCGTAGCGGTGACAAAGACTCTGAGCGGTGCGCAAATAGCCGGGTTCGGGAATGCGAATCCCGGCTTCACCCTGAACCGGCTCGATGATGTACGCAGCGAATTTGCGGGTGGACAGTTTGAGTTCGAGAGTATCGAGATTGCCGAACGGGACACTTTCGGCGCCGGGTAGCAACGGGCCAAAGCCGTCCCGCCAGAACGGATCACCCATGAGCGAAAGGGCGCCGCACGTCAATCCGTGAAAAGCCCCTTCGGCATAAAGCAGGCCGGAACGGCGCGTGTGAGCGCGCGTGAACTTGATAACGGCCTCGACGCCTTCGCTGCCGGAACTGCAGAAGAACACCTTGCGCAGGCGTCCGCCGGCGCTGCGGCACAGGCGTCCGGCGAGCTCGCCCGCAAGCTCGGGGACGTGGCTTTGCAGCATCACGGGGCCTGAGCGGTCCAGTTCCTCTTTTAGGGCGGCGATGAGGGCCGGATGATTGTGGCCGACGTTGTGCACACAATAGCCGGAAAGGAAATCGAGGATGCAGAGGCCGTCCTCGGTGTAGAGTTCGGCTTGCCGGCAGCGGTGGTAACGCGCATTCATCTCCAATAGATTCAGGAGCCGGACCCACTGGGGGTTGACATGGCTGGCGTAAGCGGCCTCGGAAGAGGTGGAAACAGGGGCTTCGAGCATGCAATTGGCGCGAGTGGCCGGTCGAACGACTCCCGGCTCGGCTGGCTTAGCCGGCCGCAACTTGGCCGGCGTTACTAGTGACGGATGAGATGTTAATTGCGTTTCAGGAGGTACTTTTGGGCTCGAAGCGGCGGGCCCTCACGAATTCCAATTCGGTCTGCCTGGGGATACCCGGCTCGAAACAGCGGCGGCAGCGGGCTTCGTACATATCGGAGGCGCCGACTACAATCAGCTCCTCAGAGCCGCGCAGACGCTGGGTGTGTTTGGCAGGATTGCCGCAACGCACACAGATGGCGAGGGTCTTGGTGATGCTTTCGGCGTGAGCCAGGAGATCGGGAATGGGCGGGAAGGGGCGGCCGAGATAGTCGGTATCGAGACCGGAAATGATGACCTGCTTGCCACTATCGGCGAGGCGCTGGACGACTTCGACGAGCTTCGGCCCCATGAAGTTGGCCTCATCGATGCCGACGACCTCGGATCGCCAGTCGATGCGATCGGCGATCTCGGCGGCATCGTTGACGACTTCGGACTTCATGCGGAGATCGCCGTGCGAAACGATTTCGTCATCCGAGTAGCGGTTGTCGATGGCGGGTTTGAAAACTTCGACGCGCTTGCGGGCAATGGTGGCGCGGCGGAGCCGCCGGATGAGCTCCTCACTCTTTCCCGAGAACATGGGGCCGCAGATCACTTCGATCCATCCGATATTGCCGGTGACAATGTCCATGCGAACCGTTCAGCATATCAGTAAACTGATAAGTTGACCCTGACAGATCTGTTTGACCTTTCTCTGCGCGGGCGCCGCGGCAGGATCGGGCTGGAATTCGGCGGGCGCACATTTACTTTCGGCGAACTCGATGCGCGCAGCAACCGGCTGGCGCGGCTGTTGCACGAGCGCGGATTTCAGGCGGGAGACCGGCTGTGCGTATATCTGGCCAACTGTCTCGAAATGATCGACGTCTTTCTGGCGTGCGTGAAGCTGGGGGTCATCTTCGTGCCGATCAACATTTTGTACCGCGATCGGGAGATGGCGCACATTCTTGGCGACGCCGAGCCGCGGGCGCTAATTGCGGCGGATCTGGGGGACCGGCTGCAGAATGTTCCGGTCTGGCAGCCAACGCAATTGACCGAAGCCGCCGCGGGACTGACCGACGAGCGGCCCGCGGTGACTCTGGACGGCGACACGCCGGCTGGAATCATCTACACGTCGGGGACCACGGGCACTTCCAAGGGCGCAGTGTTGACGCACAATAATTTCGCGGTGAATGCCGTGAACCTGACCACCTGCTGGCAGATTCACAGCGCGGACCGTTTTCTGCTGGCGCTGCCGCTGTTCCACGTGCACGGGCTCGGTAATGGGCTGCATTGCTGGCTGGCAAGCGGATGCCGCATGCGGCTGCTCGAGCGGTTCGAGGCACAAAGCGCGGCGGATACCTTTCTCGATTTCCGGCCTTCGCTGTTTTTCGGGGTGCCCACGATTTATGTGCGGCTACTCGATATTCCGGCGGAGAACGCGCGGGAGATCGGGCGCACAATGAGGCTGTTTGTATCGGGATCCGCGCCGCTGCCGGCGCAGGTGCTGGAAGAGTTTCGCGGCAAGTTCGGCCACACGATTCTGGAACGCTACGGTATGAGCGAAACGTTCATGAACCTCAGCAACCCATACATCGGCGAGCGACGGCCCGGGAGCGTCGGCACGCCCTTGCCGGGCGTATCGGTCCGGCTCTTGAACAACGAGGGGCAGCCGGCGGCGGACGGAGAAACGGGCGAACTATACCTGAAGGGCTCGAACATTTTCGCGGGATACTGGCGCCGCCCCGAAGCGACCGCGGCGGCATTCGTGGACGGCTATTTTCGGACCGGAGACCTGGCGGTGCGGTCGGCTGATGGCTATTACACGCTATCGGGCCGGCGCAGCGACCTGATCATATCGGGCGGGTTTAATATTTACCCGCGCGAGATCGAAGAATTTCTGCAGGAGCAGGAAGAAGTGGCAGAGGCGGCGGTAGTGGGCGTCGCGGATCGAGTGCGCGGCGAAGTGCCGGTGGCTTACGTGGTGCTCAAGGCAAGAGTGGAGGTCACACAACTGGAACGGCGGTGCCGCGACAAAATGGCGTCGTTTAAGGTGCCGCGGGAGTTCATCCCGATCGAGCGCCTCCCGCGCAACGCGATGGGGAAGATTCAGAAGCACCTGCTGCCCAAGCGGGATGCGTAAACGGGGCGCGACATCGCCGGAAAGTTCAGAGCGGCGCGGCGACGGAGCGGAGGGCTGAGTTTTTGACTTCGTCTTCTAATTGATCCAGGGCGCCGGCGAAGAAATGGTCGGCAGCTTCGACCCAGATGAGTTGCTTGGGTTCGGGGAGCTGAGCGTAAACGGCCTCCATCTCAGCGCGCGGACCAAATTCATCGTGAGTGCTCTGAATGAAGATCTTGGGCAGCGGACAACTCTCCAGGTATCCGTTGTCGCGCTGGGTCGAATGGCCGACGGCCATCAGAAACGATGCATCCTGCATAGGGCAGCCCAGGCGCGTAATGACGCGGGCGCCAAACGAGAAGCCGGCGAGGGCGAAGTGCAGACTGGGATAACGCTGACGCATCCAAGCCAGGGCGGCCCGGGCGTCTTCAATTTCGCCGGTCATATGGGCGTGCTCGCCCTGGCTTGCGCCGACGCCGCGGAAATTAAAGCGCAGCACGACCACCCCCGCACGGCGCAACCCGCGCGCGATGCGGTAGACGACCTTGTTGTGCATGGTGCCGCCATAGAGCGGATGAGGGTGGCACACCAAAGCCGCGAGGCGGGGGGCCTGGTCCTCCGGCTCTTCCAACAGCGCTTCGAGACGGCCGGCGGGGCCTTCCAGAAAATAGCTTTCAATGCGGCGCGGCACTTCAGTTGGTGCGGTAGTTGGTGAATTGCATATCGATGCCGAAATCGGTCTCGCGCAAGAGCTTGATTACGGCCTGAAGAGTGTCGCGGTCGCGGCCGGAGACACGGACGAAATCGCCCTGGATGGATGCCTGCACTTTGAGCTTGGCATCTTTAATCTTCTTGACGATCTCGCGGGCTTTCTCGGTGGAGATGCCCTGCTGCAGGGTGATTTCCTGCTTGACCGTCGAGCCGGCCGATTGGATTATCGGGCCGTAGCTCAGGCCTTTCAGCGGCACTTTGCGTTTGACCAGCTTGGATTCGAGGATATCGACCACGGCTTTGAGCTTGAACTCATCCTGGCTTGCGAGAGTGATCTTGTTGTCCTTCTCGCTGAGCTCAATATTGGAGTGCGAATCCTTCAAATCGAAGCGCTGATGGATTTCCTTGAGCGCCTGCTGAACCGAGTTGGAGACCTCGGGGATCTCGATCTTGGACACTACATCGAAAGTGTTGTCGGGCATATTCTATTCGCGGTCGGGGGGCTGCCCCGCAGGCGGTTCCGGACGGGTGAAATTCAAGCCGAGAATGGACGAGGATCGGATGCGGACGGGGCTGACGCGGCGCACGGGTTCGGAATGCGGAGCGGCGGCGGGAGGAGCCGCGGGCGCGGGTTCTTCGGGCTTCAGAATGGCCGGAGGCGGGGCTGGGGGCGGTTCTGAAGCCTGCATTTCAGGCTTCTTGACGGAGAGCGCGGCGAGCACGCGGCGGGAGACCTCGTCGACGATCACGCCGAGCGCGGCATCCAGCGCCACGGTGACGGCGGCCCGCACCTGTTCGGCATCCACGACGGCGACAAACGGGGCCGGCGGCAGGGACTTGGGGGCAGACTGAGGCCGCGATCCCGGCTCCTGTGTCTTCTCCGCCTTTTTGCGCTCGGCGACAGCCTGCTCGGCAAGCGGCTTCACGGCAGCGAGCAAGGCGCTGGCTTCGAAGGGTTTCTTGAGGGTTCCATCGGCGCTGACGCGCTTGGCCTGCTGCTCGTCCAGCGGCTCCAGCACACCGGCGGTCAGAATGACGCGGACATGCCGATGCCGGGGACTCATCTTGAGGTAGTGGCAAATGTCGAAACCGGTGCGGCCGGGCATGACGGTATCGGCGATGACCACGTCGGGATCGGCGTCGTCGAGGCGAATTAAGGCCGAATCGGCATTACTGACGGTTACGACCTCGTAGCCTTCGTCGGCGAGGATCCGCTCGCCCATGCGTTGCGCGTGCGGGCTGTCGTCGACGAGGAGGATGCGGCTCATTGAGGCGGCTGTTTCGCACCATCCGCTGGGGTCGCAGCAGCCGGTTGGGCCTGCGGCTCGGATTGCGGCTGCTTGGATTTCTTTTGTTTCTTCTGCTTCTTCGGCGGAACGGCGTGGTTGGTCGGCAGAGGTTGAGTTGGCGTGGAAACGGTCTGGCCGGTCACGCCGGTCCCGGTTCCCGCAGCCGGTTGGGCGCCCGCCGGATTTTGTGCCGGAGGATTGGCGCGCGCGTCGGGGCTGTTGTCCAAAACCGAGCTATTGCTGACGACGGAGGCATTCACGTCGGTAACGCCCGTGCCTCCGGCGGCAGTCTGAGGCACGCTGACAGGAATCGTGGGCCGTAAGCCGGCCATGGTCGGGCTGCCGGATTTGGCCGCCGCGCGGACATCGGGACGCGAACTGAATACGCCGAAGACGCGGCCGGGAATGCCCGCCTTGGTGCGGTTTTCCAATTCGTATTTCATTCGCGCCAGCGCCGTTGGATCGGCGTCCGGGACCGGACGGTTCATCGCCTGCAGGCGTTCTTTGGCCGCATCGACGTGCGAGCTCAGCGGATAATCCTTCACCAGTTTGCCGTAAGCCGCAGCCTCCTGGTTTTCAAACCGGTCGCCCATGCGGCGGTAGTCGTCCGCCAGGGTCCACAAGGCTTCGTCAGTCCCGCTGAACAACGGATATTGATCCGTGAGGGCCTGAAGGCGGTTGGCCGAGGCGGGGAAGCTGCCCTTGGTGTGGTAAAAGCTTCCGACTTTGAATTCGGACGATGCCAGCACTTCTTCAATCTCGCGAAGCTTCTGCTGCGCGACGGGGGCAAATTTACTGTTGGGGAACTGCACTACGAGCTGCCGGCATTCGTCTTCAGCGCGGAGGGCGTGCTGCGGATCTCGATCGGCCTTTTCCATCTGCTTATAGTGGATGTCGCAGACGCGGTTCTGTGCCTCGGCGGCCTCTTCCATCGCAGGATAGAAGAGAATGAAATCCTTGTACTCCGCTTCGGCCTGCGCCAGCCCATGTGCGCCGCCTTCGCGATACCAGCTATCGGCGATCGCGAGCTTGGCCTTGGCGAGATACTCGCTGGTGTCGTAGGTATTGATGAGAGTCTGCAGGGTCAGACGGCCGATTTCGTATCGGCTGTGCTCGATATCATGGATCGCCTTATCGAACAGGACCTTGTCAGGCTGTTGCGTGTCTTTGGTTATAGGGTTTTCGTACGGATGCCGGCGAAGACCACAAGAACTTGTGAGCAACGCCAGAGTTCCCAGGGCCAGGATATAAGAACTGCACTTGCGAAGTATCATGAATCACCCAAATCAAAATTTCAGCACTGGACCGACGAGGCGTGCGCCGCAATCTCGCGCATCCGGAGCACGGCCTTTTCCGGATCGGAACTGTGAAAAACAGCCGACCCTGTGACGATCCAATCACACCCGGCGCGAACGACCTCGGCCAGGTTTTCGCGATGCACGCCGCCATCGATCTGGATGGGCAGCGCCAAGCGCCTCTCGCGGCGCATGCGATCGAGTTCCCGCACCTTTTCAAGCACGTAGGGAATCAACTTCTGACCGCCAAAGCCGGGATTGACACTCATCAGGAGCACGTAGTCCGCCACTTGGAGGACATCCTGGAGAACCGAGACCGGAGTTGCGGGGTTGAGCACGATTCCAGCCAGCAAACCCTGGGAATGAATGAGGCCCAACACACCGTCCAGATGCCGGCAGGTTTCATAATGCACCGAAATGGAATTGGCTCCCGCTTCAACAAAGGCAGGGATATGACGCTCCGGCTCTTCGATCATGAGATGGACGTTCAGGTGAGCGCGAGTGATCCGGCGAATCGACGCCACGACCGGGGGGCCGATGGTCAGGTTGGGCACAAAGCGGCCGTCCATGACGTCCAGGTGGAGCATGGTGACCCCGGCACGCTCGACGCGTGCGATTTCGTCGCCCAGCCGCGCAAAGTCCGCCGATAGAATTGACGGAATAATTTCAATCATTTGCGGATCAAGCCGATTTTATCACAGCGACAAAGAATCCATCCCCCGGATCACGCCCGGGAAGCCGATGGGCGGTGTGAAGCACAACACCTTCAGCAACTGCGGCAACCACCTGCTCGTTCTCTTCGGGTTCGAGAGAGCACGTGGAGTACACCAGCAGGCCGCCCCGAGCGAGCAGCGCGCGGGCCTGGGACAGCAAAGCGATCTGGCGGCACTGAAAAGACGGCAGATCCGCCGGCTGAAGACGCCACTTGATTTCCGGGTTGCGCCCCAGAGTGCCGGTGCCGGAACAGGGCGCGTCGACCAGGATGCGATCGAATGGGCGAGAGAACGGCAGCGGGTGGGTGCCGTCGAGAACGACCAGGTCGGCGCCGAGGCCGACCATTGGCTGGAGGCGGCGGAAGGAACGGTCGCAAGCGACGGCGTGGACACCCGACTCGAGAGCCTGGGCAGTCTTGTTGCCCGGAGCGGCGCAGAGATCGAGGAAGCTCTGGCCGGAACGGAGTTCCAGCAAGGGCACGATAGACTGGGAGCCGATGTCCTGAATGCGGGCGCCGGCTCCGGCGAGGCGCACCCAGGTTTCGGGCTCGCGGAGCGCGGCGCGGGCAACGGAGACGGCCGCCTCGGGGCCATAGTGGCGATCCCAGCGTGCCAGCAGCCATTCCGGACAGGAGAGGTCCACTTCGCGGCTGGGCCAGGAAACCGCGCCACGATCCACCTTCCGCAGAACCGCGTTGACGAAGCCGGCGGCGGAGCGTTTGCGGGCGCGCTTGACCAGCGCGACACTCTCGGCGACAGCCGCATGGGGCGGTATGCGCTCCAGATAGCGCAGTTGAAACACGCCCATCTGCAGCGCGAGACGTACTTCTGGATCAAGGGTGCGGGTCCGGCCGGCATAATGAGCGATGAGGAAATCAAGTTGCGCGCGGAAACGTAAGACTCCAAAAACGATTTGGGAGGCGAGACCGGCGTCGCGCGCATCCAGCGGAGCTTCGAGGAGTAAATCGGAGGCAAAACCGCCTGCGGCGACTTTGCGCAGAATATCGAAGGCAGCGATACGGGCAACCGAAGGCATCTGATGAGCAGGCTAGCAGATCGGGGATAGGGCGCTATAATCGTCGGATGCTCATCTGTCGCCACTGTGGAGGTCCGTT
>DATGII010000255.1:0-13808 GCA_035295805.1 Bryobacteraceae bacterium
GGCATACCCTGGTCGGTTCCGCTGAACGGTTCCTATGATCGCGGACGATGCCTCTTTGACCGGCCGCATGTGTTTCATCTAAGCGGTGTCTACGCGTTCCCGTTCAAGCAGAACATTCTGGTCAAAGGTTGGCAGATGAACGGCGGCCTCACGGCGCAGAGCGGCTCGCCCTGGAACGTGACCGTCGGCTTCGACCAGGCCGGAGATGTCGTGGGCGGCAGCGAGCGGCCCAACCTGGTGATGCCGGCGAACCAAATCATGCAAAGCAACGTCAACCAGTGGGCCAACCCGGCCGGATTCTCGCTGCCGGCGCCCGGCACGTTCGGGAACCTGCAGAGAGACTTTTTGGCCGGTCCCGGGATCGTCAGCCTGGACTACTCCGTGATCAAAGAGACGACCATCAAGGAACAGACTCGTCTTCAGTTTCGCGCGGAGTTCTTCAATCTCCTGAACCACGCCAACTTCGCGCTACCCATCCCCAGCGCGTTCGTGCAGACGCCGAATGGCGGGGGCGTTCCCAACCCGACGTTCGGCAAGATCACCGCGACCACCACATCGTCGCGGCAGATCCAGTTTGCGTTGAAGCTGCTGTTCTGAACTGTTCCGTGGGGCAGGCACCTCCGGGCTGGAGAGTGCCGCCCTAGTTCCCGGCGCTCTTCCTCATGTCGACGGCTTTCTGCACATCGGCCCTCGTCTGCGGAGCCGCCGAGGTGTGCACGTTGATGTAGCGGTCATAGTCCAGGTTGAGCTTCTGCAGAATCGGGTACAGCGCCATCACGTGATCGTTCGCCGGCTCTCCCGGGTTCACCGAGAAATCGCCCTGGAATAGCAACTTCTGCTTGGGAAGATACGCAATCAGCAGCCCGTTGGAATGGGGCGCCGGATAGGCATGATACATCTCCACCGTGCGCGTTCCATCGGAATAGACCTTCTTCTCTACCACGGTTTCAAACTTCGCTTTTTTGGGATTCTTGGCGAGCACATCGTCCAGCAGGGTTCGCGGCGTGTTGAGCGCCTTCTCAAGAAACGGCTCGTTATTCTTTTGCGTGATAATCACGGCGCCTTCGGCGACGAGCGCGGGCAGCCCGCCTGTGTGATCGGAATGCGGATGCGTGTTCATGACGTAGCGGATCGGCTTGTTCGGAATCAGCTTCTTGGTTTCCGCGACATAGGCCTCACCCCGGGCGATGGATTGCCCCGCTTCGAGCATCATCACGTAATCCCTGAACTCGACAATCACCGAATCGTAGCTGCCCGGCCCCGTGGTAAGCCGGTAGAGGCCGTCGCCCAGCTTTTCCGAAGTGACGTTCAAGGCCGGGGCAGGAGGCGCTCCGCCGCCGCGCCGCGGCGGCGCCGGCGCGGGAGCCAGCGTCGCGACATCGGCGGGATTCGCCTTCGCCGACGTCACCTCCACTTCAAAAAACGGCCAGCCGCCGCGCGTCTGCACGATCTTCGCCGGCGCCATGGCGCCGCCGAAGTCTTTCCAGCCGCTGTATGTGGCGAGGATATGCATGTCGCCCATGATATTTTCGCCAAGCCACGTTTCGACGCGGTCGATGTGGTTTTGGGAGTCGACATAGCCGTTGATGACGTAGTTCCTGCCGGAGGCTGCCTTCACCGTGGGGCTCCAGGTCAGCACGGTGTAGCTCTTGCCGTCGGCCTTGCGATGGCTCACGGTCGCGTTGTTCGCGGCCGCCCCTTTGAGAAAACCCCAGGGCGTGATGTAGAACTCCACCGAGTTGGTCCAGGGTTGCGAGACATCGGCCTGCTGCGGCGTGACCTGCTGGAAATAGGTTCCGGGCGTGAGAGTAGTGGATCCACCAGGCCCGATGTTGTTCGTGCTTCCCGTTGCCCTCGAGGCGGGGCCATTCAGGTCGATCACGCGAAGGTAGTTATGGATCGGCCGCATGGGATCGTGAGTGCCCCGGCACGTCATATCGGTGGAATTGGCGCCGCACTGTTGAAACGCCACATCCTTCGCCTCCCCGGAATACGTGATGGATTGCAGATCCCCCAGCGCCTTCTGCGCATTGGCGATCACGCCTTTGGCGTCCTGCGCCCCAGCGCTTCCACACAGCAACGCGAGCCCAATTACGGCGACATCGATTCTCTGGAACACAATGTTCTCCTTTAACCAGCGGGCCGCCCGATCGAATGCGCCCGTTCCGAATATTCTATATCGGGATGCGCGCCGCGTTCCGCTCTTTCGCGCGCTACGGTTTTTCCGCGAACGCCACGGCTGTCGCGCCGCCGGAGACCTTCTTGTAATCGCTGAAGTTGAAATCGAGTTCGCGGTTCAGTCCCTTCAGCAGCAGAATCCGCGCCGCGGCCGTCAGCAATACTTGCTTGGGAAGCCAGACGCCATCGTCCACCGGGGCCTGCTCGATCCGCAGCCGTGAACCTTTGCTCAGCTTCAGCAGGAAACCAATGAATGAGATTGGCTCTAAAACTTCCATATCGATGCGCGCGCCCTGGTAATCGCGCTTGTCGATCCACATGTGTAGTTTCACGTTGGGAAAAATGGCGGACGCCATTTGCGCTTTCGGCTTGTATCCCGCTTTCGGCGCGGCGTCGATGCGAAACATCGGGCGCCCGTCAACCTGCTCGTCCGGGAGCCGCGTGAAGTTGAACGCATCCGGCACTTCCTTCACCGGTTCGCGCTGGCGCTCCTGCCGCCGCTGCCATTCGCCCAGCCGGCGCGCGCGCTGCTCGCCGGTTTCCATGCGGCGCTGCTCCGAGTTGCGGTGGAGTCTGTCTTCTTCGGCCTTCTGCTCTTCGGCGGAAAGCGGCTGATCGTTGCGCCCCACCAGCCGCCGGTACGGCGAACCCTCGATCCACACGATGTTCCACGTTTCGATCTTACGGCCCTTCACCTGACCGGAGTGGTCCAGTTCCCGCGTTTCCTGCCGCTGGAGGTAGCTGTAGCGGGGCGCACTCTGGGAATCGCGCCGGTCCAGTTCGACGGCGCGCCTGACGATGTCGAGCACGTCTTGCGCTGGTAACCCGGTCGCAGCCGCCAGCAGAACCACGCAGGTGACCGCGCGCCGCATCATGACATGAGACTGTGGAACCGCGAGCCCGGTTTCACCATTGTCTGGTTCCGCTCCGGTCCGGTCGAAATGCAGCCGGCTTCCACTCCGGTTTGCTTCTCCAGAAATGCCAGGTACTGTTTCGCATTGGCCGGCAACTGCTCGAAGGAAGTCATGCCGAACGTGGATTGCCGCCATCCCGGCAAGCATTCATAAACCGGTTCCAGTTTGGCAAGCTCATTCACGTTGGCGGGAATTTCGCTGACCTCGGCGCCGCCCAGCCGGTAGCGCACGCACACCGGAATATTGTCGAACTCGTCGAGCACATCCAGTTTCGTGATCACCAGGCTGTCGAAGCCGTTAATTGCGGCCGCGTACCGGAGCAGAGGAGCATCGAACCAGCCGCAGCGCCGCGGACGGCCCGTAACCGCGCCGAACTCCTTGCCCCGCTGCCGGATCTGTTCACCGGCGCCGTCCAGCGACTCGGTCGGAAACGGCCCGCCGCCGACTCGCGTGACATAGGCCTTGGAGACGCCGATTACTCCGGTAATGCGCGTCGGAGCCACCCCGGTTCCTGTACAGGCGCCTCCGGCGCTGGCGCTCGATGACGTCACAAACGGATACGTGCCGTGGTCGATATCGAGCATGGTCCCCTGCGCGCCCTCGAACAGCACCGACTTGCCATCGCGGATAGCGGAATTCAAAAGCATCGCCGTGTCGTGGACCATCGGGCGAATGCGCTCGGCGAAGCACTCGTATTCTTCCCGCGTCTTCTCCACGGCCAACTCGTCATAGATTCCCAGCGCCTTGGCGATCGTAATCTTCTCTTCCATCAAAGTCGCGAATTGGCCGCGGAAGGTATCGCGGTCCAGCAAATCGGCGATGCGGATCCCGCGCCGCGCAATCTTGTCTTCGTAGCAAGGGCCGATGCCGCGCGAGGTAGTCCCGATCGAAACACGGCCCGGACGTGCCTCCGACATCCTCTCCATCATGCGGTGGGCCGGCAGCAAGACGTGGGCGCGATTGCTGATCGCCAGCGACCGCGCCACCTCGATTCCGGCCGCTTCGAGCGTCTCGATCTCCGTCAGCAGCGCCGCCGGGTCGATGACCAGTCCGTTGCCAATCACCACTCGCTTTCCCGGCCGCAGAATTCCGCCGGGGATCAGCTTCAGAACGAATTTTTTCTCTCCGATATATACGGTGTGGCCTGCGTTGTGGCCACCCTGATATCGCACTACTACATCGAAGCGTTCACAGAGAAGATCGACCATCTTCCCCTTTCCTTCGTCGCCCCACTGAGCGCCAAGGATGATCACATTCTGCATTTTGCCCAAACCGATCCATTGTACCGTAGTCAAACTTCGCCTTTCCTGCTTCAAAAACGCGCTGCCCGTGGTACGCTTGATCTTTACCGCAAACTATGCAGCTTTCGGAAGTCTACCTGGGCCTTGGCCTGGATGCCTTCGGGCAATTAGTGCGCAGCATCTCCATCGGCAAGCTGAAGACGTATCAGATCTACGAGGGATTCAAGGTGCGCGCACACTTGCACAAGATCAACACGGAGATTTTGCGGAAAGCGATCCCCCGGTTTTGGACGCGCATCGGCGAGCACGATGAAGATTTTTCGCGCGACCTGGCTCAGGCCGTCCTGGTCTCCCACCTGGAAATGATCACGGCGGTGCTCGACTCGGTGGGTGTGCCGCACGAGAATGGGTTTTTCGCCAAAGAACTGGATGCCAAGAAATATTTCACCGAGGGTTGGGAAGAGCGCGTCTTGGAGAAATTTCGGGCCACTTTTTCCGAAACTGTTTTAATCTTCTATATCAATCACTTACGATGGGAATTGCTGAGCGCCGCGGACATCTTTCACCCCGCTTCGCCCAGCGCCGCGTGACTTCGGCCAGAGGCGTGCAAGAAAATGTGCGGACTATGACAGTTTTCGCCCGAGACATCTGGGGTTTGAGGCCTCAGGAGCGGGTATCGCTTTCCGCCAACCCATTGGAATCTGAGTTCATTCCGGTTCGAACCGGGTATTTGAGCGCGCACACCGGCCGGCCCCCGGGAAATCTGGGGCATACATGCGCCACAACACCCAATTTGAGCTATCTTGATCTTAAACCCATAGATGTCGTGACGAGGTGCCTCACATGAATCACTGCGATTTTCACTATTCCCATTTATTGCCGAAAAAACCAGGAATTCTTCCGCTTGAGGAGACAATGACCAAGCAGTGCCGTCGCTGCGGCGCTGAATTCGTCACCCGCTCCCGCATTCGGAAACGCTGCGATGCCTGTCAGGCCATCGTCTCCGCTGAGAAACAGAAGAAAGCCAATGAACGGCTCAAGGCGCGCCGTGCCGCCCGGCGCATGTGCCTGCTCAAAGCCAGCTAACCCGGCTCTGCTTCGGCACTCCCAAACCGAAGGGTGACGACGGCCTGAGATTCGGCGGAACGCCGTTCCCCAACGGGCCCGAGCGCCTCCGCCGTCTTGAATTTGACCGACACGCGGTCGGAATTTACCTCGAGTGTCTGTGCAATTTTTTCGCGAATCGCTTCGCGATACTCCTTCAGCCTGGGCCTCTCGAGAATGACGGTCGAATCCACGTTCACGATCCGGTAGCCGCGTGCGGCCGCCAGATCTTTCGCATGACGAAGGAATACCAGGCTGTCGCAGCCCTTCCAGCGCGGATCGGTGTCCGGAAAATGCATTCCGATGTCGCCGAGCGCCAGCGCTCCGAGAATGGCGTCCGTCATCGCATGGGCCAGGATGTCCGCGTCGGAATGGCCTTCGAGCCCCAGCTCGGAAGGAATCGTCACACCGCCTAGAATCAGCGGCCGGCCGGGCACGAGACGATGAACGTCCCAGCCCTGCCCCGTTCGGATTTCGCTCAAGCGCGCAGGTCTCCGGCGGTTTGCTCCTGCAGAAAGAGACGCGCGAGATCCATGTCGGCCGGCTTGGTGATCTTGATGTTGCGATCGCTTCCCAGCACCACCGTCACCTCGACGTCCAGCCGTTCAACCAGGCTGGCTTCGTCGGTGCCGATAAAACCATCGTCGCGTGCGGATTGAAACGCGCGCTGCAGAAGATCGTACCGGAAGACCTGCGGCGTTTGCGCCAGTACCAGCCGATCCCGCGGCAGCGTGGCGCGCACACGCACGTGCCCGGTTCCGCGATTGACTTGCTTGACCGTATCCACCGGCGCCACTGCCACAATCGCGGCGCCTGTCTCCGCCGCCGCGTCCAGCACCTTGTCGATAATCTCCAGATCGATGAACGGCCGGACGGCATCGTGCACCGCGACCAGATCCGTATCGCGCTCCAGAGTCGCCAGAGCGTTCTGCACCGATTCCTGCCGGCTGTTTCCGCCTTGCACCACGCGCACGCGCCGCCCGGGAAACTCCCGCTTCATCACGTCCCGGACCCAATCGAGGTCTTCGCTGCGCACCGCCACCACAATCTCGCTCACCCGGCTGGAAGCGGCGAATTTGCGCACCGTGTGCAGCAATATGGGCGAGCCTTCCAGCAGCATGAATTGCTTGCGGCTGGTGCCCGTTTTTTCAGCGGAATTTTTGCCCATGCGAGTGCCGAGACCCGCGGCCGGCACAATCACGGCGATTTTCATGCGAATTACGATTCTATCGTGGTTTTCTCGGACCCTAGATTCGCCACCGGCTGGGGTTCCGGCTTGCGCGCCGGCCGTTCGTGGCGGTCTGCCGCGCGCTCGCCTCGCTCCGCCCCCGCTGCCGCCGCATGCACTCGCTCATCGAACTTGCCGAAGATCATCTTCCCCGCGGTTGTCTGCAGCACGCTGGTTACGGAGATATCGATGGTCTTCGAGATCATCTTCTTGGCATTGTCCACAACCACCATCGTGCCGTCATCCAGATACGCCACGCCCTGGTTGTATTCCTTGCCTTCCTTGAGGATGAAGACCCGCATCGTCTCGCCCGGCAGCACAATCGGCTTCAGCGAATTCGCCAGTTCGTTGATGTTCAACACCTCGACTCCGTGCAGTTGCGCCACCTTGTTCAGGTTGAAGTCGTTGGTGATGACTTTACAGTCGTAAATCTTGGCCAGTTCGATCAGCTTCATGTCGACTTCGCGCACCTGCGGAAAATCTTCTTCCACGATCTGCACGTGCAGGTGAGCCATTTTCTGGATGCGCTGTAAAATATCCAGACCGCGCCGGCCGCGGTTGCGCTTCATCGAATCCGCCGAGTCCGCAACCAGCTGCAGTTCGCGCAGAACGAACTGCGGAATCACGATGACGCCGTCCAGAAATCCGGTTTCGGCGATATCGGCGATCCGTCCGTCGATAATCACGCTGGTATCGAGAATTTTGAAGGTCCTCTTCGACGACTTTTCCCCGCCGAAGATGCCGCCTAAAGCCGCCAGGTTCAGCAGGTCGCCCTTCTTGGCGCCCACGATCAGACCAACATAGGTCATCCACAGCAGCAGCACGACTTCCAGGAACGGCTCCGAGATTGCCTTGCCGAGAACCAGCGACATCAGAAACGCCCCGAACATTCCCAGCACACTGCCCACGGCGGCGCCGATCAGGCGTTTCAGGCTGATGCGCTCCAGCCGGATTTCAAAAAATATGATGCAGACGCCCAGGACGAGGCCTCCCGCCGCTGCGATCCAAGGAGAAACCTGAAACGGATGGAGAGTATATCCTGCAACTGCAAGAACCAGAATGAAAACCACGCGAACGATAGCTAGATCGAGCACGCCAACACCCCCTCAGGGTGAGAACCACAATAAGAAAATCTTCCACCACCGGCATGGAACTGCGACGCGGCCCCCGGGGCGTGCCGCGCCAAGAGTATAGCATCTCCCGGAACCAAAGGCATTCGCCTGGTCCGATGGGCCGATTGTGGTTTGCCCAACGTACTTCAACAAAAATTGTTGCCGCGGCACTTTACCCGCGCCGTACGCCCGTGTATCATGTCACACATGCGTCTAATACTCGTTTCTGCGCTAGCAGCGCTCTCCGTGATCGCGCTTAGCGGTCAGGCTCCGGAAGGTAAGAAAGGCGGTGGCGGACCTCCCAAGAACCTGAAGGTGCTTCCGTCTACCATGGACCGTGCCCAAGTTGTCGGTGTCATGCGCAATTTCACGGCTGCGCTCGGTGTCCAGTGCACCTACTGCCATGTGCAGGGCCAGTTCGACAGCGATGACAACCCGAAAAAGGGTGTCGCGCGCATGATGATGACGATGGTGCGGCAGATCAACATGAACTTCCCCGATGGAAAGCAGCACGTCACCTGCTACACTTGCCATCGCGGCGCGGAAGAGCCCCTGACAGCGCCACCTGCCGGTGCAGGTGACACCAAGCAGTAAGCTCTCTCCTTAGATTTTCAATCGCCCGCCGGGCGCGCCCTGCCGCGCGCATGGCGGGCTTTTGTTTTTTGTTGACCTCGCACCGGCGCCTGTGCTACTTTTCGAGTGGCTTGAGGTGCTCGCCGTGAAGGGCGAGTGAAAAGGGAAGCGGGTGTGAATCCCGCACGGTCCCGCCACTGTGTGTAGGGAGCTCCGGCGATTCGCCACTGTCCGTTAAGGATGGGAAGGCTGCCGGCCAGCGTCGATCTACGAAGTCAGGAGACCTGCCTTGAGCGATTTCAAAGGCCCCGCTTCGCGTGAAGGCGGATGGTGAATGCTCGAGACCGGTTTTCCCAACCCGGTTCTCTCTCATCGTTTCCCCGGAACCGAAGCGGCACGCGAGGAAAAGAGCCGCTATGTTCCGCCACGTTGTCTCGCCGCCCGCAGTCCTTCTCTTGTTTCTGTCCGCCGCCTCCGCCTTCGGTCAAACCATCTCCGGTGTGATTACCGATAGCCGCGGTGCCGCCATTTCGGGAGCCTCCGTCGAGCTTGTATCCCGCGACAATACCGCGCGGGCGAGCAGGATGAGCGATTCTGCCGGCGTCTACCGCTTTGAACGCCTGGTTCCGGGCGCCTACGTGCTGGAAGCCGCTGCCGCGGGCTTCGAGCGGTCGGCCGCCACCCCGGTCGCGCTGGCGAATCAGGATCAGCGCATCGATTTTCAACTGGCCGTCGCCGCCCTGCGCACCGCGGTCGTAGTCACGGCATCCGGTACCGCGCAGACCACCGACGAGCTGGCGAAATCCGTTTCCACGGTCGATTCTTCCTTTCTTAGTTCAGCCGACGAGTCTTCCCTCAGCGATGCCCTCCGTTACCTCCCCGGTCTTCGCGTGGAACAGCAAGGCGGCCCGGGCGGCCTGGTTTCGTTCAAAACGCGCGGCCTCCGGAATGAGGACACGGCCGTCTTGCTCGATGGCTTCCGCCTCCGAGATGCTTCGGCGCCTCAGGGAGATGCCACCGGCCTGCTGCAGGACCTGATGGTCGCCGACCTCGATCGCATCGAGGTGATGCGCGGCGCCGGCTCTTCCCTCTACGGCACCAATGCCACCGGCGGCGTGGTCAATATGATTACTCAGGCGGGCGGCGGCCGCACCCGCGGCTCGGTCCTCGCCGAAGGCGGCTCGCTCGATTTGTTTCGCGGCGTCGCCGATATCGCCGGATCTTTCCGCAATGACGCACTGAATTACAGCGCCGCCCTCAGCCACGTCGACGTGCTCTCCGGTATCGATGGCGGCCTGCCCGACCGCACCAGCACCGCGCACGGCCGCTTGGACGCCGTCCTTTCTCCGGCCACGCGGCTGTTCGGCCGCATTTTCGCCGCCGACTCCTTCTCCAAAGTCGTCTCCGACCCGCAACCCGCCGGCTCCCTTCCTCCGGGCGGAATCATCGAGGCCGTCCCTTTCGTTACCTTTCTCCCCGACGTGGACGATCCCGATTCCACCCGCGCCGCCCGCCTCTTCTCCGGCGCGCTGCGATTCAGTGCACACCCGCTCGAGTCGCTGACGTTCTCCGCCGGTTATCAGGGACTCGCGACGCGCCGCCGGTTCGGCAACGGCCCCGCCGGTCCGGGCATATTTCAACCCTCCGGCAACCAATCGTTCTTTTATGACGGCGACGTCCACACCGCCGATTCCCGTATCGATTGGCGCTGGGGCCGCCACCAGTTGATTGATGCGGGCTACGAGTTCGAATATGAGAAGTACGGGAATCATTCCCTGATGCCCAACCCCGCCGACAATTCCGCCGTCGACGTGAGCCAGCGCAGCCATGCGCTGTTCGCGCAGGACCAGATTTCCCTCTTCGGCGACCGCCTGCAGCTGGCCGCCTCCTATCGCGCCCAATTCTTCTCCCTCGACCTGCCTCAACTGAGTCCCGCGGCCGGTTCTCCGTACGCCGGAGTCAAACCCGCCGCGCCGCCGGCCGCCCAGACTGGAGACGGATCCGCCGCTTATTTCTTCCGTCGCACCGGCACCAAGCTGCGTGCCCACGCCGGGCGCGGCTACCGCGCGCCGTCGCTTTACGAACGCTTCGGCACCTACTACAGCAGCCTGTTCGGATACGGCGCGGTCGGCGACCCCCGCCTCCAGCCCGAGCACGCCATCAGCGTCGACGCCGGCCTCGATCAAAACGCCTGGAAGGGCCGCGCCCGTCTTTCGGCAACCTACTTCTATACGCAATTGCAAACCGTCATCGCTTACTCGTCGTTGACCGCCGATCCCTTCGGCCGCTTTAGCGGCTATCTGAATACCCGCGGCGGCCTGGCGCGCGGTGCCGAGCTGAGCGCTTCCCTCGCCGCCACCGGCACCACTCGCCTCTTCGCCGCCTATACCTATACCAATGCGCGCGAACGCGTGCCCTTGGTCGAAAATGTCTTGCAGACCTTGATCACCCCGCCCCACCAGTTTGCTCTCTCCGCCACCCAGCGAATCGGCGCGCGCTTCACCGCGATCTTCAACCTGCAGCTGACCGGCGATTACCTCGCCCCGCTGTTTGACAACTCCACCTTCGCCAACCGCCCCTATCGTTTCCCGGGCATGCGGCTTGCCGAGCTCGGCGGCGCCTACCGGATTCCGCTCGCGGAGCACCGTGCTTTGCGCTTCTTCGCCAAAGTCGCCAACGTGTTCGATCAGAGTTATTTTGAAAGCGGCTACCGCATCCCCGGCGCCACCGGCCGAGGAGGATTGCAGTTTGAGTTTTAGACTTTCAGCCGTTTGCGCCCTCGGATTCGCGGCCGTGCTCGCGGGCGCCGCCCCGCCGCAGCGCATCGTCTCGGTCTCACCGGTCGAAACCGAAATCCTCTACGGCGTCGGCGCCTTCGACAAGGTAGTCGCGGTCACCGAGTATTGCGTGTATCCTCCCGAAGCCAAGTCATTGCCCAAAGTCGGCGGCTGGGCAACTCCGAGCGTTGAAAAAGTCGCGAGCTTCCATCCCGACCTCGTCGTCTTCTCCGAGCCCCAGGCCCCCTTTCTGGAAAATCCGCTCAAGCAGCTCGGCATCCGCACCGTCCTCGCGCCCAGCCAGACCATACAGGATGCCTTCACCGCCATCACGGCCATCGGCCAGGCCACCGGCCACCAGCGCCAGGCGGCGGATCTCGCCGCGCGCACCAAAGCGGCTCTCGACACCGTCCGACGCCGCGCCGCCTCTCTGCCGCATCCCACCGTTCTCATAGTTGTCGACCGCACTCCGGGAACGCTGCGCGATATGTACGCCGCGCTCCCCGGCAGTTTCCTGGCGCAATTGGCCGAGATCGCCGGCGGCCGCGTTGCGCGCGGCCTCGATACCGGCAACGGCTATGGCAAAATCAGCGCCGAGAGCGTCCTCTCCTCTAACCCCGACGTCATCCTCGACCTGCTCCCTGCTTCCAATGCCGGCTCCGATCCCTGGCGCCAACTCCCCGAATTGAACGCCGTTCGCCGGCGCCAGGTGCACTTCGTGCGGGACGAATTCGCGCCGCACGATTCCCAGATGATCGCCCGCACCGCCGGGCTGTTCGCGCGCCTTCTGCACCCCGAAGTGCCCGCGCGTGAGTGGGACACTCCGTGACTCCTTTTCTCGAGGCGCGTGCGGCGGAATTTTCCTATCGCGCCGGTCCGCCCGTCATTCGCGGTGTCTCGCTCGGCGTCGCGCGCGGCAAGCTCAGCGCCGTGATCGGCCCCAACGGCTGCGGCAAATCCACCCTGGTGCGCCTCTTCGCCGGCCTGCTCGCCCCCGCGCGCGGCGAAATCCTGTTCGATGGAGTCCCGCTTCGCTCCATTTCCCGCCGCGAGCTCGCCCGGCGCATCGCCTACGTCCCGCAGGCCCACGCGCTGGCCTTCCCGTTCACCGTTTTGGAAGTCGTGCTCACCGGCCGCAGTCCCTACACCCCGCGCTTCCGCTTCGAAGACGAACGCGACCGCGGCCGCGCCCTCGACGCGCTCGCCACCGTCGGGGCCGCCCACCTCGCGCCGCGCCGCGTCACTGAACTTTCCGGCGGCGAGCGCCAGATGGTTTCGGTCGCGCGCGCCCTCGCGCAGGACCCGCAATGTCTGCTGCTCGACGAGCCCTCCGCCGCCCTCGATCTCAAACACCGCGCCGCCCTCGTCCGCACGCTCGCCGCTCTCCGCGACTCCCAGGGGCTTACCGCCGTCGTCGTCACCCACGACCTCCACCTGATCGACCCTCTGTTCGATCACGTCTTCGCGCTTCGCGCCGGCGCCCTCCTCGCCCAGGGCTCCCCCGCCGAAGTCCTCACCGATTCCGTTCTCGCCGAGGTCTATGAGGACCCGCACGTCCGCACCCGCCGCATCGACGGCCGCACCCTGATCTGGTCCAATTGATGACCAAGCCGGCCGAGCCTCTCACCACCGCTGTCCGCCTGGCGCGCGCGCTCGTGCTGCTGACCGTTCTCCTGCTCCTGGTTGCCGCCCTCGCGCTGTATGCCGGGGGCAGCCGCATCGATTTCGCCAGCCTGCGTTCCGACCCCCTCGCCCGCACCCTGTTCTTCCGCCTGCGCCTGCCGCGCGTCATCATGGCCGCGCTCATCGGTTCCTCGCTCGCCGTAGCCGGCGCCGCGCTCCAGGCCTTGTTCCGCAATCCGCTCGCCGAGCCCGCCACGCTCGGAGTCTCCGGCGGCGGCGCCGTCGGCGCCGGCATCGCCATCGCGCTCGGCTGGGGCGCCTCGGTTTCCGGCGTGCCGCTGGTCTTCCTCTGCGGATTCGCCGGCGCCATGATCGCGGTCCTGCTGGTGCACCGCATCGCTCGCAGCGGCGCGCTCCTGCTCCCCGGCGCTCTGCTGCTCGCCGGCGTGGTCGTCAACCTGATTGCCTCCGCCGCCGTCCTGGCCATTCAATACGTGACCGATTCCTCGCGCGCCCTACAGATTCTCCGCTGGATCATCGGCAGCCTGGAAACCATCGGGTTCGACACCGTCTGGCGCATGCTGCTGATTCTCGCGCCCTGCTGGATCGCCCTGCTGGCGCTCTCCCGCGACTTGCACCTCCTCGCCATGGGCGAAGAAACCGCCGGCGCTCTCGGCGTGAATGTCGAGCGCGCCGAAACCATCGTTCACCTGCTCTGCTCGGTCCTGGTCGGCGTGACGGTGGCGGTCGGCGGCGCCATCGGGTTCGTCGGCCTGATTGTTCCCCACGCCGTGCGCCTGATGTTTGGCGAGGATCTGCGCATCGTGCTCCCCGGCTCCCTCGTATTCGGCGCAGCCTTCCTGATCGCCGCCGACCTGGTCGCCCGCACCGCCCTGTCGCCGGTCGAACTCCCCGTCGGCGCCGTCACCGCCCTGATCGGCGGCCCCTTCTTCCTCTGGCTCCTTCACCGCCGCCAGCGCTACTCAGCCCTGTGACGGTGAAGACGGACGCAAATCTGTCAGCGAAGGACTTCGCGTCCCGCAGCGGGAGGTGCTACA
>DATGII010000256.1:0-62760 GCA_035295805.1 Bryobacteraceae bacterium
ATCCCCATCTTGGAGAAGGTTTTCAACAGCCCCTTGTTAATGGACTTTTTGAAATTGAGGAGCGCTTTTTCGAAGGTGATTTGGGGCGGCAGCAGTCCGCGCTTGACCATATCCTCGAGCGTTTCGATGGCGAGATACGGATTGACGGCGCTCGCGCCATAGCCGATCAACAGGGCGAAGTGCATGACCTCGCGCGGCTCGCCCGACTCGATGATGAGCGCCACCTGGGTGCGTGTCTCTTCCCGTACCAGGTGATTGTGGACCGCGGCGAGAGCCAGCAGGCTGGGTATCGGCGCGTAATCGGAGTCGATGCCGCGGTCGGATAAGATCAGCAGCGTGTAGCCGGACTTGATGGCGAGCGAGGCCCGGCGGCACAACTGATCGAGAGCGCGCTCCAGTCCCCGCTTTCCTTCTTCAGCCGCGAACATCATGGGCAGCGTGGTGGCGAGAAAGTCGCCGCGCGAAACACGCCGCAGTTTTTCCAGGTGCGTATTGGTGAGGATGGGATGCGAGAGCTTCAGCGTGTGGCAGTGCTGCGGCGTCTCATCGAGGATGTTGCGCTCGGTGCCGATGTAGCTGATGAGCGACATCACCATCTCTTCGCGGATAGGATCGATCGGCGGATTGGTGACCTGCGCGAAGAGCTGCTTGAAATAGTTGAACAGCGGCTGCGGCTTGTCGGAGAGACACGCGAGCGGCGTATCGGTACCCATCGAGCCGATGGGCTCTTCGCCCTTTTCGGCCATGGGGCCGATGATCATGCGAATGTCTTCGTCGGTGTAGCCGAAGGCGCGCTGGCGGCAGAGGATGGTGTCGTGATCGGTGCCGTGTTCGCGGCCGGGCTCGGGAAGCTGGTCGAGCGTGATCTGGTTTTCCTGCAGCCACAGCTCGTACGGGTTGCGCTGGTAGAGCGAACGCTTCAATTCCTTGTCGGAGATGATGCGGCCCTCCATGGTATCGACCAGCAGCATTTTGCCGGGCTGAAGGCGGCCCTTGAGCGTGACGTTTTCCGGCTTCACCGGAAGCACGCCGGTTTCCGACGCCATGAGGATCAGGTCGTCATTGGTCACGAGATAGCGAGCGGGGCGCAGGCCGTTGCGGTCGAGAGTGGCGCCGATCACGCGGCCGTCGGTGAAAGCAATCGCTGCCGGCCCATCCCAGGGCTCCATCAGGGAGGCGTGATATTCGTAGAACGCCTTCTTGGCCGGATTCATGTGCGGGTTGCTCGACCAGGCCTCGGGAATCAGCATGGCCATGGCGTGCTGGATGGAGCGGCCGCCCATGACGAGCAGTTCGAGCGCGTTATCGAAGCTGGCCGAGTCGCTGCCGCCGGGCTGGATGATCGGAAACAGTTTTTTTATGTCCGCACCAAACAGGGGCGACGCCAGAACCGACTGGCGCGCGTGCATCCAGTTCACGTTGCCGCGCAGCGTGTTGATCTCGCCGTTGTGCGCGATGTAGCGGTAGGGATGGGCCAGTTGCCAGGTGGGAAACGTATTGGTGGAGAAGCGCTGGTGCACCAGGCACAGCGCGCTGATGACTTCAGGATCGCTCAGCTCGGGATAGAAGTTCGCAATCTGTGGCGCGAGCAGCAGCCCCTTATAAACGATGGTCCGCGCCGAGAGAGACGGAATATAGAAGAAGTCTTTGTCGGGCACGTCGGAGGCGGCGATCTCCGCTTCGCAGCGCTTGCGCACGATGTAAAGCTTGCGCTCGAGCTGGTCTTCGGTAATGCCCTTGGCGCGTCCGACAAAAATCTGCTGGATGTACGGCTGGGAAGCGCGGGCCACGCGGCCAATGGCGGTGCCGTCGATCGGCGTGTCGCGCCAGCCGAGGACCGTGAGACCTTCTTCCTTGACGATGCGCTCGATGATGCCTTCGCACAGCAGGCGCGGATGGCGCTCGACGGGAAGAAACGTCATGCCGACGCCATACTCGCCGGCAGGCGGTAGTGTGAACCCCAGCCGGGCGCACTCGCGCGCAAAGAACGCGTGCGGAATCTGGATCAGCACGCCGGCGCCGTCGCCGGTTTCCGGATCGCAGCCGCACGCTCCGCGGTGCGTCAGGTTGATGAGAACCTGAATGCCTTTGACAATGATGTCGTGGGACTTGTGTCCCTTGACGCTGGCCACGAAACCGATGCCGCACGCATCATGTTCCAAACGCGGGTCGTAGAGCCCCTGCGCATCCGGTAGACCACGGCGGAGACTGGGGTCGATAGTCATTGGTTAACTCCGAGAATTAGCCCAGTATACCGATTTCGCTAGTATTAGGCAATAAAAAAATATCACTGGATAATATTAGGGGAACTTATGATATACTGAGCGGGTGCCATTCTGGGAACTCAAGCTTTTCAGGGAAATAGCGGCCACTCACAGCATGAGTAAGGGAGCGGCGCATTGCGGTGTGAGCCAGTCCGCCGCCAGCCAGCACGTGCAGGAGGTGGAACGCCGCCTGGGAGTGACCTTATTGGAGCGTAGCAAGCGGCCGCTGGAACTGACCGCCGCCGGAAAGATCTATAACGAGTTCTGCCGCGACGTGTTACGGCGCGAAGAAGAGCTCGGCTTGGCGCTGGAATCGCTCAAGGAGCAGGTGGAAGGCGCGGTTCGAGTGGCATCGATTTATTCGATCGGCCTGTCGGAGATGACGCATCTGCAGGAAGAATTTTCCAAGCGGTATGCGACGGCGAGCTTGCATGTGGAGTATATGCGGCCGGAGAAAGTGTACGAAGCGGTACTCAACGATGCCGCCGATCTGGGGCTGGTGAGCTATCCGGAAGGCGGCCGCGACCTGGCGGTAATTCCCTGGCGCGAGGAACAGATGCAGGTGGCGGTTCCGCCGTCACATCCGTTTGCGCGGCGCAGCGAAGTATTTCCGGCGGATCTGAGCGGGCAGACGTTTATCGGGTTTGACGAGGATCTTTCGATCCGGCGCGAGCTGGACCGTTTCTTCAAAACCGAAGGCATCGACGTGAACCTGGTTATGCACTTCGATAACATTCACACCATCAAGGAAGCGGTGGCGGTTGGTTCCGGAATCAGCATTCTGCCGGCGCGCACCATGCAGGCGGAGATGGCGCAGGGCCGGCTGGTCGCCGTGAAACTGCACGCGCCGAAGCTGGTGCGGCCCGTCGGCATCGTGCATCGGAAGCGGAAGAAATTCAACCGCGCCGCGCAGGCATTCCTGGAATTGCTGGCGCGGCAACCGGCGCCGCAACTGGAGCCGGTGGGAGTGTGAGTCGCGCTCCGGCCTAAAGGCCGAGGCGATCGAGCAGGGGTTTTTCGTACACGTCGTCTTCACCCGGATAGCGGAGACGGCTTTCGAATTTCCCGGTTTCCTTGGCAAGCGCCCAGAGCAAGCTCTCGCCCGCGGGAGCGGTATCGGGCTGACGCTCGAATACGGGATCCTGAAATGCTTCATCCGCCGCAATGATCTCCCACCCCCGGGACCGAAACATGGCGAGCAGATCGCCGAGAAACAGAGAGTTCAGCAGGTTGTAGTGAATCAAGAGCGTATGGGAAACGCCGCGGCCCAGAACATCACGCGAGAGCTGGTCGTAAAACTGAGCGCGGTTCCAGATGTGATCGAGATAGGGCTGCCGATAGCGCTCCACCGGGAAGCTTGGATCCGATGTCAGGCGATCGAGGAGCCGCTGGTTGTAGTACCAGTCCGACGCATCAATCGTGACCGCGCCATTCCGGTATCCGTGCCCCGCCAGGAAAGCGCGCAGGCGGTCACGAACTTCGCGCGTCCGGCCTTCTTTCAATGCGGGAAAGCGGAACCATTTGCGGAAAGCCGCGTAGGGACGGAGGAGTTCGTCGTTGCGCAGGATGTCCTGTTCGAATTCGTCCGGAGAGATCTTTCCCGACAGGGGCTGGTGACTGAAGGTGTGGTTGCCGATCCAATGTCCGGCAGCGCTCCATTGCCGGAGGATGGCCGCTCCGTGCGCATTGTCAACGCACTGGCCGATAGCGAACAGAAAGGCGCGCGTGTTCCCCAGATGCTGCAACAGCCGCTGTTCGGCTTCGGGCCGGCGGCGCCCGGGAATGATTTGCCAGCGGACATCGTCCATGGTGATCGCGATTCGCGGACGAGTCTGCGCGAGCAGGGGCGCGGCGCCAAGAGCGAGGGCGCGCCGCCGCGTGATGCGGATGGGATCATGAGGGCGCGCCACGTCCGTTCATTCTAGCGAACTGACGCACGCGGAGGATTCCACGAAATATCGAGGATCTGGCGGACGTAGAACGGTGCGACGGAGTGGCGGATGTGGGCGCCGGCGCCGGCGATAGCTTGCCGTCCGATATCGGCCAACTCGCGGGGGGTGTAGGCGCGCCGAATGGAAACGCAGCCATCGGCAACGGTAATCGGCGAGACCAGGGGCGCTACAAACAACCGGAAGAGCGCCAGCGGCAGGGGATGCCGCACGAGATCGAGAAGGATGAAGCGGCGGCAGGAACGCCCGACGTTGCGAATCAGAGAGGCGACCTCATCCGGCGCGAGATGGTGGGCCACGAGCATCGAAATGGCGATGTCGGCTTCGGGCAGGCGATCGTGGATCGCATCGGCCTGCAGGATCGGGAATGGTGTACGGGGAGACGACGGAGGCTGGCGGTCCACTCCGACCGCCTCGACGCCGAGCCGCCGCTGAATATCGTGTAAAACACCGCCGTGCGCGCACCCGATATCGAGAACGCGGCGGACCGGCAGCGGATCGCGCCGGATGGCGCTCAGGATGGAGCGGGTGTTGCCCAGGAATTTGTGAATTTTGGTGAGATCGCGATAGGCCCGGTCGATCAGGTGTTCGGGTACATTGCCCCGGTCCAGAATTTCAATTTCACAGGATTGCTGCACCACGCCCCGCTTTCTGAATTATAAGGGGCGGAGCGGCGCAACAGGTGTAAATCACGGCGCGCGGCATGCGGCGTGCAGCGGGGTGCTGTAAGGTTGGTTCTAGTGAACACGATTCAGATTGTGGGCGCGGGGCCGGCGGGATCGGCGGCGGCGCTTGCCGCACTCGGCGAAGGGAGCGCGGTGCACATCGTGGACCGCGCGCGTGCGACGCGCCACAAAGTCTGCGGAGAGTTCCTCGCGGCCGAGGCCTGTCATCAATTGGAAGCGCTCGGAGTGTGGCAGGCGTTTCTCGGGTGTGAGCCGTCGCGCATTCGCCGCGCGGAGCTGCACTTCGGCTCGCGAGTGAAGCGATGGAACCTGCCCGAGACGGCGTTCGGGTTGAGCCGGCGGGCGCTCGACGGGCTGTTGCTGGAGCGGGCCGTGTCGCGGGGAGCCGCGGTATCGCGCGGTGTGAGCTGGCCGGGCGGCGAGGTGCACGGCCGGATGGTTCTCGCCTGCGGACGGCGCTCCACTTCGAGCCGCAAGCCCCGGCTGTTCGGTTTCAAAGCGCACTTCGAAGGACCCGTGAACGACGCGGTCGAATTGTACTTTGCGGGCGCGAGCTACGCCGGGGTCAGCGCGGTCGAGAATAACTTCACGAACGTGTGCGGGATCGCGCCGGAAGACGAGCTGCGCAAGGCGGGCTTCGAGATTGATGAGTTCCTGGCCCGTTCGGCGCCGCTGGCGGAGCGGCTGCGTCCTCTCACGCGGCGCATGGAGTGGCTGACGACCGGCCCTCTGAATTTTTCGCGGCTCACGGCGCCATTCGCAAACGCGTACCCGGCGGGGGACGCGTTGGGATTTGTCGATCCGTTTACCGGCTCGGGCATTCTCAACGCGCTGGCGACGGGACGAAGGGCCGGCAGGGCGGCGGCGCGGCAGAGTCCGGTGGAAACGTATTTCCGCGAATGCCGGGAACTGCTGGAGCGTCCCGTGGCGGTCTCGGCGTTATTTCGGACCATGATTCGATCCGGATGGGCGGGCCTCCTCGCGGGGCTGGTGCCGGGGCGGTGGATGTATCGCCTGACCCGCGTTCCACGGTTCCTTAACTGAAGAGAGTATGGGCCTAAGTTAAACGGGCACAACCGTTTATGCGTCCTGGTACCGGCGTAGGCGAGGCAGGACTATTTCCTGGTTTCCGATCGTGAGAAAAAGGCACAGGGAGACGCCACCAATGATGTATCTGACTCTGTCGTTAGAGTGCGAATGCGGACGATCCGCCGCCAGTGTCCAGGAAGTGGGTTTCACGAACGATCATCAGCTGATCTTGCGTTGGCGCTGCACGCGGTGCAAGAAACACGCTTTCGTCCTGAAACCGCTCGAGGAGTGCTGGAAGGAATGTCCGGTGGAGTCAGGGGACGCTGTGGACGACAGCGTTCAGCACAGCCATGAGGAGATCCGGCAGACCGACGCCGAATTCCTGCAGGCGATCGGCGTGACGATTCCAGAGTAGATTTACGGGATAGGAAAACCCGATTTAAGCCGCGGATGCACGCCGATTCACGCCGATGAGCAAATCAATGGCTGCCTGGGGCGGCGGGGGAACACCGGCGGGCTTGAGGAACGAAAGAAATCTCCACTCGGGACCATTCAGTTTGAAGAGCGCTACCTGGGATCCGGAGAGTTCGAATCTGGGGAGGCAGGCCTTCACGCCGGCCGGCGCTTTATCCCAGTCGAGTTCCCAGCGAATTTGAACCTGACGTGTGTCAGGCTCGGTTCCCAAAGCAACCCCGGCCACCTCGAGGCGGTAGGGGCCCAGCAGCGTGACTTCATGGAATTTTCCGGATTCCTTTAGATCGATCGCGAACAGGGCTTTGCGCCCCGCCTCCGTCAGTTGATACGAATTGAACGTAAAGCCTTGATGGGTGGCCTCGACGCGCTTCCAGAGGCCGTTCTCAATGCCGCATCCGATGAGCGTATCGGAGTGGAATGTGACGGGGAAGTGGTTCATCTCGTCGCGAGACCACTTCTGGGAGATGAGGGCGCCGGCGTCGCTCGCCGTAAGGTCGGGAGGCTCCGGATCAGAGGCGCATCCTGCCGTCAGGGACAAGGCTACAGTCGCGAGGATCGCGGCTCCGTTTCGCAAGTGAGGACCGGACATTTTCGGCATGCCCAGAATAATCCCTGTCCGAGAGGTTTTCCACGCTCCCGTCCGTAATGGTTGTTGCCGCTATCGATGGTTCACAAGCGCCGGCGTGCAGCGGCTGCATACAAAACGGGAACCTGGCCGTGTAGCTTTGCGTTAGGCTAAGAGGGATCGCCTCCGGGACCGGAGGAATCATCGAGTATGCAAGCCCGTTCCGTGATTGGCGCCGCCTGGTTGATGTTTTTTGCGTACTGGTGGCTCTCCGCGATCGGCGTAAAGAAGAACGTCCGCCGGCGATCGCTGCGCTGGGAGGCAGGCTTCCGCATCGTGGCGGTTGCGGTAATCGTGGCACTCTCGCGAATCCCCGGTAACCGGGCATTTTTCGAGGGCCGGGCGCCGGCTGCCATCGATACGACCGAGATTGCCGCGGGGCTCATCATCGCGTTTGCGGGATTCGCCCTCGCGGTGTGGGCGCGGGTTCATCTGGGCAGGAATTGGGGGATGCCCATGTCTTTTAAAGAAGGGCATGAACTGGTGACGGGGGGGCCGTACGGCTATGTCCGTCATCCCATTTACACGGGAATGCTGCTCGCCATGTTCGGTTCGGCTCTCGTGACCGGCCCGGTCTGGCTGCTGATTTTCGTGGGCATGGCCATTTATTGCGTGCATAGCGCCCGGACCGAAGAACAACTGATGCTGCAAGCGTTTCCCGAGCAATATAGGCATTACAAGCAACGCACCAAGGCCTTCATCCCATTCGTGATCTAGAGACTTCGGAATGTCCTCCGCTCAGTGCTGAATCGGAATCACCAGCGGCGCGGGCGGATTGGAATTAATGTTCATCGGCGACGACACGCCGTTCACGGCGATGGTCAGCGGATAATTGCCCTCA
This sequence comes from Bryobacteraceae bacterium, assembly GCA_035295805.1. Classification (GTDB taxonomy): domain Bacteria; phylum Acidobacteriota; class Terriglobia; order Bryobacterales; family Bryobacteraceae; genus PSRJ01. The sequence continues at coordinate 7,869 of DATGII010000256.1, forward strand.
GGGATGGCGGCGAATTGCTGCGGGACCGTGAAGTTGATTTGGAATTCTCCCGGCGCTACGAGGCCCGCGGCATCGGCTGCAAACGTGATGCTTCCGATGGTCACGGTAACCCCGCTGACGCTCTGAAAGGTGGTGGCGACGCCCGCGGGAGAAGGCCCCAGACCTGTTGCGTAGAGCTGGATCTTGTCTCCCGGACGCGCCTTCCGGAACGATGAGCCGATTGCCGGGTCGCCGACGTATTCCTTATCCAGAAAGACCCCGCCCGCGTAGTTGACTCCGTTTACAATGATCGGAACGATTCCGGGAGAACTGGTTACGGCAGCCGCCGTCACCACGTTGCTCGCGAGGCCTCCGCTGATCACTTGCATCGAGGCGGCGCCTGATACTCCGGCGGGCACTTGAAAATTCACCTGTCCGGGATCGATGAAATACAGGGCCGCGGGAATTCCGTTCACCAGCACGGAGGTTTGGCTCAGTGTAGTGGGCAGCTTGTTACCGAGGCCGGCGAAATCCGGGGCGGCCCAGATGCGGTGCGCGCGGGCGAGGTTCGTGCCCTTCACCTGCGCCCATGAGCCCGGCACCAGGCCGCCGGGGAGGTAGGTCAGGCCGTTTGCCGCCGAGCCGGCGGTGAGCGCAGGCACCGCCGAGGGACCCGTGGTGAACGTGCTGCTGACCAGGAACACCTCGTAAGGATTCCAGGTCGACACGGTGTAATACACGGTCACCGAGCCATCCGCGTTCTGCGTGAATTTGTCGAGCAGATTGGGACTGTACAAGGCGCCGGGGTCCGTTCCGTAATTCACGGGGATTCCGGTGGAATCGTAAACGGTGTTGAGACTGCGGACGATCTGGTCGCCCTGATGGTGCAGGAGCTTCGAGCCCCATGCATCGTCGTGCTGAAAAATGACGATGGGGTCCGTCCACGGGCCCCAGGGCGCGACCGCAAACTGCGCCTGGATGCCCCCGGACTCGTTGTGCATGAGAATGAAGCGCTGCAGGGCACTGTTCCAAACCACGGAATGATTGCCGACCTGCGGCGTTCCCGGCAGCAATGGAAGCGCGTCGGTTTCGCGGGTGGACCATTGATTCGGGCCCGCGTAGTAGAACCACCTGGCCGTTCCGCCTTCGATATCGGAGAGCGCCAATGCAGCCAGATATAAGTTGCTGCGGTTGTATTGGTAGGAGCTGCCGAAGATGAACACTACGCTCGCCGCGCTCTGCAGCGCCGGCGGAAGGCCCTGCGTGAGCCCCGCAGCGCCCAGCGTGGCGGCATCCATTTTCACCACCGGGTTGAACATGAATTCGCCGGTATCGCCGGCCTGCGGCGGCGGATTCGCCGGATCCGTTACGGCTGGATGCGAGGAGACCGTGTACAGCCGGGTGAACGTCGGCGGATTGGTGTCGCTCCAAGTCTCCGGATCCTGATCGGAACGCGCCACAATCGATTGCAGCGCGAAATGCGGAGTTCCCGAAGCCGACGTGTCCTGGTATTGGGTGATGTAGAACATGTACAGCCGGTTGTTGGCGACGAGTCCCGAAGAGGGTGTGCGAAACGGGCCCTCCCCTTCGCCCGGCAGCAAACCGGAAATCTGGATAGCCTGAAAGATGTGCTGCGCGGCCGTGTGATTCGGATTGGCGTAGTAATGCAGAGCCGGACAGGCTCCATAGCTGACGTTGGGATGGGTGTTGCCTTGCGCCAGTTGCTGGGCGATATCGCCGATGTAATGGCACTGGCTCAGATCGGCATTCGGAATGAACGCGATGCTGTCATCGGCGCCGTTGGGGCCGACCGATGCGGACTGGTAGTATTTGCCGCCGTTCTGATAAGCGCCAAACGTATCACCGAAGAGAAACAGGATCTTATCGGGAAGCGTGACCGGATACGCCAGGTCTGTGCCCACGACACCCGATGTGCTGAGCGTCCGGCTGTTGGTAGGCGCCGTGAAATACGTGGCATTGGCGGAAATCTGAAAATTCTCGCCGTTGAGCTGAAGAAGCGGCGTGGTGCTGTCGGGAACATACTGCACGGCCCCGGTCACGCCGCCCTGGAACAGGTTGAGGTCGATGGCCGCGCTCATGGCGGCGTACCCGGCCGAATTGGGATGGATGCCATCGAAGCAGGCCCACTGCGGCTGAATCGTGACCGCATTATTGCCGGAGTTCACCGGGCCGGCGAGCAGGGCATCGAAATCGATCAGCCCATCATAGTTTGCCTGGTTGCGGATCCAATTGTTCACTGCCACGCGCTGCTGCTCCATGGCGGTGGTCCACGCGTTGCTACCGCCCCTGGGGATGAGCGGCACGCCGATAATTTTCAGACCTTGCGCATGCACGGCGTTAATGACCTGCTGGAGCGCCGCTATCAGGGCGGAGGCCGCAGCTCCATTGGCAAGGTCATCGGTGCCTTGGAGAAAGATGACGTGGGTTGTACCCTCGCGCCCGAACAGATCGTTATCCAAGCGCGCCAGCCCCGGGGAGACTCCGCCGGCGATCAGTTGGTTGCCGGCGATCCCCTCGTCGGCCACAGCACGAATTTGCCCGGCCGGAAGCGCGGAGAAGCGGGAAGCGAGCAGGTCGGTCCACCGGTTGTAGAGGTCGGGAAGGACGATCCCGGTAGCGGCGCCATTGTTGGTGCGCGTGCTGCACATGCCGTCAGTGATAGAGTCGCCGAAGGCGACCACTGTGCCCGCCGCCGCGCCTGATTGCACGTCCAGCGCCGACACCCAGTAAAACGGAAACCCGGGCCCTTTGGCGCTTCCGGTATCGCCGTTTGGAACCGCGGTAAAGGCTGCGGCGCCCGGTTCGGAGGCATGCGCTCCTGTTGCCTGATAATTCGTGACGAGCCCGAGTGCGTGGCCGCTGATGTCGGATGACGCCGTCACATCAAGGCTCACCGCGTAGCGCTGAAACGCGGTAACCGCAAACGGCAGCGGATCGCTGGTAGCGCCTTCGCCGGGGTCCAGAGTCAGGATGGGACTCCCGTTAAACGTGAGCTGGGTGTTGGAGCCGGGCACCAGGGCGGCGCCCGACAGCACCTGCCCGATCCAGGCGCTCGCGAAGGCAACCGGCGCCTGGCCGACCATGTTTTCGATCCGGACGCGCACGGCGGTTCCGGAGATAGTCGGCTGGAGGATGATGCGGACGCTGGTTCCGCTCATCGGCGCGGCGATCCGATCTCCCTGCGGCGCGCTCCACGCGGAAAACCATTGCGGCGCGGCCGCCGCCCGCCACGGCAACACCGCGGCCTGCATAAAGAGTGTGGCCGCCCACCATCTGAAAGATCGCATTCGAGGCTCTTTCAAAGGTGTATAACACGATACGTACTTTTGTGTCGCGGTTGCCAGGAGCGGTACGGTTCAGTGGGTCAGATCGTAGATGAAGTAATTGACGGCAATCTGGTAGGCGAGGCGGGCATATTTTTCGGGATAACGCGGATCGTCGGACCACTCCCAGGCATCGCCCAGATCCATGTTGTGGCAGATGGCAACCATGACCCGGCCCTTGTCGTCATAGATGCCGCGCCAGTGCGCGACTTTGCCGGTTTCGCCGGCTTCGTAGGTGCGGCCACTGAAATGATATTGCCAGCCGGGCACCTGGAAGCGATCGTCAAGGTCGTAGACGGTGTGAAAGATCTGGTCGGAGTTTTGCAGATCGACGACTGGGCGATCGGGGAAAACCTTCTTCATGCTGGCTAGAAAGACCTGCCATTCGCTGGGAACATTGTGGTATGGCTGGTCGCCGTGAAAATCGTCGACCATGAGGAAGCCGCCGCGCAGCAGGAACTCGCGGAGCTGGTTCGCCTGCTCATCCGGGAGCGCCCAATGCCCGACTTCGACGGCGTAGAGCATGGGCCAGTTGTTGATTTCGCCAGTGCCATCGAGCTCGACTACCTGCTCGACGGAGCGCGCATCGATACGGGTCAGTCGGCGAATGCCTTGCAGCAGGTGGCGGTCCGAGCGGGGATAATCGATGGTCCAGTTCAAGTCCTGGCCGCCGAAACGCGCATACACGCTGGGGTATTTCAGGCGGGCGCGGGTCCACTCGGTCCTGGCGTTCCAGTCGGGCGGCAGCGGAAAATCTTCGTATTCGGCGGCGTCGAACTGCCGGAAGGGCGCCTGGGCATACAAACCAACCCAAAGACCCAGTCCCGCGGCGGCCCACAGCAATGCCGAACGGAAGCGCATAGGAGTCGAACTGCTAACAGGGTATCACGGGGCCGCGGCGGAACTTTGCCAACAGAGGCCGGCGCCAGACCAGTCGGGTCCGGCGCGCGGCCCGCTTGCGGGTTTATTCGTTGTCGGATTCGTCGTCGGACTCACCCTGGCCGCGCCCTTTATGTTTCCCGGGGCCGCCATGATGGTAAACCGCGATACATCCGTCAGTGGTGCCGCAGATCAACTGCCCCACGGTGGCGCTGCCGGGTCCGGCGGTCGTATTCTGGTCGCCCAGCGGAACAGCGGTGGGCGACGAAGTGTAGGTTTGGGGAACGAAAATCAGGCCGCGTTCGGAATCGGCCGCCACCGAATGGGAGCCGGAGGAAACCGGAATGGTCTCTATGAGGACGCTGGTGGAATCGATTACTCCGAGCACCGACCCTCTGCCCAGAGGAGAACCGGCAGGCTTGATGGCGCCGCTGGAGCCGGTGTAATAGCGCTGGTCGCCGCTGTTGAACCAGACTTCGTCGGAACCGGTGATGTTACCCACCTGCGCGTAATTGTGGGTGGTCGCGTTGATCACCAGAGTGGTGGTGCTGCCGGGCAGGTTTCCAGGCGTGCAGCCGAGCAGAAGATTATCGTGCACGCCAACAGTAGCGCCATTCGGCCCGCACGAATTGAGCGGAATGACTCCGGTGTTCTTGACCGGGTCATAGGCGCCTTCGACGCCGGTCGGCGCATGAGGATCGGTTACCAGCAGGCCGCCGCTGCAGGTAATGGGGCCGGACAACTGGCCGTAGTTGCAGCCGGACGGGTTGTTGGCAATGACGGGGATCGAGGTGTAGAAGCGCTTGGTTTTCGGATCCCAGGCCGGCTGCTCGATTCCGAGGCCAAAGCCGGTGGGCAGAATCGAGGGATCGACAGTGATCTTCATGAGTGGCGCGACGGTGCTGGCAGCGGCGTCGCCATTCGCCGAAAACAGCGTGACAAACGAAGGATCATCCGCATTATTGGCGGCGATCAGAAGCTTGCCATCCGTAGTGAGCGCCATTTCGTCGACGCGGAAGGAACCACCGGTGTTGAGCACCTGCTTGGTTTCGCTGCCGGGAGCGGCTTCGAGATCGATGACGTGCAGCGTGCTGTTCCCGTCGCCGGCATAGAGCCAGCGGCCATGTGCCGCAACGCCGGCGGGGCCGGACGCGGGATTATTTACGCCGCCCTTGCTGGTGAGCACGATTCCTTGAAACGGCTTATCGAGCCCTGCGGTGCGGACGAATTTCAGCAGGCGCGTGTCGATGATGTCGACGCCCTTGGTGGAGCGGTCACCCAGGTAGTATTCCCCTCGCTGCGGATTCACAAAGCTGATATCAAAGGACGTCAACCGGCTTCCGGTGATGGGAATCGCGGTCAGGCACTTGGTTTCGGTATTGGTGGGAGCGCCTGGACCCGTGCAGGGCGCGGCGCCGGCCGGCGCGATCGCTGCGAAAGCGAGCAGCGCGGGCGCGAGCATCTTCAGTCTGATCGAATAGAGTCTCTTCATGGAAATCTCCTTACGAGATACCCCCGTTGAACCATGAATGTGGGGAAAGTCGTCCCGGCCGTTGTGCAATTGTCGATCCATCGATTTTTGCGGCGAAAGGGGGGACTGGAAAGTGCTGGTTTTCACAAAGAGCGCGCCGGCTGCGAAAAGTTTGGGTGTAATTCTTACCGTTGAGGTCGATCTGCATTCGACGCGTGGTTAGAGTACAATCTCGGCGAGGTGTGCCATGAAAGATGGAAGGCGATCGAGCCGGCGCCAACTGCTGCAGGCCGGGGCGGCTCTGGGCGGGGGACTGCTGGCGGCGCGCGCTGAGGATGCGCCGGCCAGACTGGGCGAACCGCTGGGGCCTTACGGCGAGCGGTCGCCGTTTGAAAAGGCGGTCCGATGGCGGCGCGACAGCAAGACACCCGAAACGGGATCGAGCTTCACGCCGCTGCAGGATTCGGTGGGAACTCTGACGCCGTCATCACTGCATTACGAGAGACACCATTCGGGTATTCCCACGATCGATCCTTCGCGGCACCGGCTCCTCGTTCACGGGTTGGTGGAGCGGCCGCTTTCGTTGAGCGTGGCGGACATCCGCCGGCTGCCGTCGGTCTCGCGAATTTTGGTGCTGGAGTGCGGCGGCAACAGCGGGTCGGAATGGGCGGCCAAGACCGGGCCGGATGTGCAGCGCAGCTATGGCCTGGTGAGCTGCAGCGAATGGACCGGGGTGCCGCTCTCGGTAGTGTTGAGCGAAGCCGGTTTACGGCCGGGCGCGGCGTGGGTGATCGCCGAAGGCGCCGACGCCTGCCGCATGGAACGAAGCCTTCCGCTGGCGAAGGCCATGGATGACATCCTGGTCGCGTACGGGCAGAATGGCGAAGCACTGCGGCCGGCGCAGGGTTATCCGCTGCGGCTGATCATTCCGGGCTGGGAGGGAAACGCCAACGTCAAATGGCTGCACAGCCTGAAGGTGACCGATCAGGCATACATGGCGCGGGATGAAACGGCGAAGTACACGGACCTGATGCCGGACGGGAAAGCGCGGCTATTCACCTATCAGATGGAAGCGAAATCGGTGATCACGTTTCCTTCGGGCGGGCAGAGCTTGCCGGGTCCAGGCCTGTATGAATTGTCGGGGCTGGCGTGGTCGGGGCGGGGAAAGATCGAACGTGTCGAGATCACCACGGATGGCGGCCGCACGTGGGTCAAGGCGGCCCTGCAGGAACCGCGGCTTGCGATTGCGTTCACGCGCTTCCGGCTACCGTGGCGGTTTGACGGGCGCGAAGCCGTGATTGCTTCGCGGGCGACGGATGAGAGCGGATATGTGCAACCGAGTCGCGAGGAATTGATCGCCGTGCGCGGAGTCAATTCCGGCTATCACTTCAACGGCATCAAGCGATGGCGCGTGCAGGCCGATGGGATGGTGACCAATGTGGAGGTGTAGCGCGCTGGTGCTGCTGGCTGCGGCGGCGGTGTGGGCGCAATCGCCCAAATATGGAGTTGGGAGACCAGCGACCGCGGACGAGATTCGCGGCCTGGGGGTCGCCATCGCCCCGGATGGGACCGGTTTACCGGAAGGATCGGGCACCGCGGCGGCCGGACGCGAAGTATTCGCGGCCCAGTGCGCGCGATGCCACGGCGAAAAAGCCGAAGGCGGCGTCGGGCCGGTGCTGGTGGGCGGACAGGGTACTCTAGCGACGGACCATCCGCTCAAGACGGTCGGCAGCTTCTGGCCGTACGCCACGACGGTGTGGGATTACGTGAATCGCGCCATGCCGTTCGATCGGCCGGGGACGCTGAAGCCGGCGCAGGTTTACGCGGTGGTGGCGTATATCCTGAATATCAACGGGATCGTCGGCAACGATCAGGTGATCGATGCCAAGAGCCTGCCGAAAATCAAGATGCCGAATCGCGACGGGTTCGTGCCCGATCCGCGGCCGGATGTGGGACGCAAAGCGAACGGCAGACCTTAGCCGGCGAGGGCCATCCGGGCGGTCTCGGTCATCGGATGGGATGGTTTGATTCCAGGTTGCCCAAAAGTTCTTGGGCCTCGGGAATCGTGCGTGCAAAGCGTACGACGGTTTCCTGGCGCTCTGGAAGAGCGCTGATTCGGACGTGACTCTGCTGAGGCGCGTTCGGCAGGAATACGCCGCCTTGCAATAAGAAGGTTCACATGCGTTCCATTCGGATGGCGAATGGAGTACAATTCCGGCGAGCTATCGCGTGAAGAGAGCTAGTCAGTGTCAATTATTTCGCGGGGCCTGGGGCGGGCTGCTGGCGGCCTTCGTGGCGGCCGCCGCGCTGCTGCCGGCGCAGACCCGGAATCTGGATATTTATTGGATCGATGTCGAGGGCGGCGCCTCGACCTTGATCGTGTCTCCGTCTGGCGAATCGCTGCTGATCGACACGGGTTGGACGGTGGACGGCCGGGACGCCAAACGCATCCTGGCCGCGACGCGCGAGGCCGGTCTACAGAAGATCGATTACCTGCTGATCAGTCATTGGCATGCCGATCACGTGGGCGGGCTGGCGGCGCTTTCGAAATCGATTCCGATCGGCCGGTTCTTCGATCACGGCGATGCGATCGAGAAAGAAAACCAGCAATGGCTTGACAGCTACAAAGCCGCCGCGACGGGCAAGCGGACGGTAGTGAAGCCGGGCGACCGTCTTCGGATCAAGGGTGTACAGACCCTGGTGGTGTCGTCCAACCAGCAGGTTCTGGCGAAGCCGGTGAATGGCGGCGGGCCCAATCCGCTGTGCGCGGACGCGGAGCAGAAAGCGCCGGTCGCTCTCGAGAACCAACGCACGGCGGGCGTGCTGCTCACCTTCGGCAAGTTCAAATTTCTCGATCTGGTCGACCTCGATTGGGAAAAAGAGATGGAACTGGCGTGCCCGGTGAACAAGCTCGGGCAGGTTACGGTTTATCAAACCAGCCGCCATGGCTCGTTTGATGGCGCAGGCGCGCCGGCCTTTCTCGGAGCGATCCGGCCGCAAGTCGTGGTCGTCAACAATGGACCGCGGAAGGGGATGGGGCAGGTTGACAATAACGTGAAATCGCTGACGCCGGCGGGCAAGCAAGGCGCGCCGTACGAGAGAAACGCCTATTTGCGCTTAGCGAAGCTGCCGGGAATCGAAGGGATTTGGCAGGAGCACCTGTCGCTGCTCGATCCGGATCCAAAACACAATACCGCCGAGAACATGATCGCGAATTTCGAAGACACGGCTGAGTGCCAGGGGCACTGGATCAAGGCGTCGGTCGAGCGCGACGGAAAGTTCACGGTGACCAATAGCCGAAACGGTTTCGCGAAGACGTATACAGCGCGCTAGGCCGGCTTTATTTTTTTGGCTTGCCAAGCCTTCGATTGCTGTCCGACGATGTCGAGCAGATTGCCCATCGAGAGATTGACGTCGATCAGGTGCAGGCCCCAGTTGGCTTGCACGCCGTTGGGACCCCGAAGATCGCCGGTGATGTCGTCGGTGCGGCCGGTGGATGAATCGGGGTGGACCGTCACTTCGAGATAAGTGGCGTTTTCGTTGGTGGCGCACTTCGCGGTCAACAGGCCCGGCACACTGACCCACGGGGTATCGATGGTCTTGTTCGAGGCCCACGGCTTGGGCGGCTGCGTGCCGACAATGGTGCGGCCCTCGGTCGAGAGGTACGAGTGCAATTCGCCGCTGCCGCCGTCGAGCGCAGCGGGGTTCACGCAGGCTGCGGTCTTTTCCGGCGCGGGCGCCTTGCCGAACAGCGTGTTGGCCGGCGGCGGCACGGTGGAGCGGAACGAGGCGTAGGTGATCACGCAGCCGGTTTGCGATGGCGCGTGGCAGAGCGGGATGTGCTGGAAGGAGCCGCCCAAGTCCTTGCCCTTCGGAACGTTCAGCGTAGTGCCGAGCAGGATGGCGGAGACCAGGCGCTTTTGGACAGATTTGCCGTCAATCTCTTCGCGGATCAGGCGGTCGAGGATGAACGAGCCCTGAGAATGCGACACGAGAACGAACCCGCGGTTGTGATTGTCGTGTTCGAGGTAGTAATTCCAGGCGTCGCGGACATCGTCGTACTGCACGCCTTTGTCGAGCGAGCCGTTTCCCGCCAGGACCGTCCGCAAGCCCATCAGCGTAACCTGGCGGTACATCGGCGCGTACGGCTTGCACTTGGAGGCAAAGCGCGCGAACTGCTGCTTGATCACGTTGCGCTCGGCCTCATCGGCGTTCATGTCGCTGTTGGGCGTGGGATCGGTGGAGACAGTTGGATAGACGTAGAAGCAATCGATGGGCGCGTTGGGGTCGGGTGCGGCGGTCTCGCGCGCCGTTGAGCCGTTTGGAAAAACGATCGTAGTGGTCAGATCGACGTCACACGCATCGTGCTGGCCGGGACGGCAGAGCCAGGATTTCGGATTGCTGTAGTCGTTCGGTTGAGCTACGCCCGCGAGCGCCGCAAGCGCCCCAACAAAGATCAGTTTTCGCATGCGATTCTACTTACTTGCTGCCTTCGGCTTCCTGCTGGCGCGCGCCGCGCAGAATATCGCCGAGCGCATAATTGCCCTCGTGGCAGGCATATTCGTAAATCGGCTTGTCGGTGGCGGGCCAGGTATACTCGCCGGTCCAGGGCCTGTCCCACGTTTCCGGATCTTCGACGGTGAATTTGTAGAGCAGTGTCTTATCATCGACACGGGTGAAGCGCTCGATGACGTGCAGGTTGTCGGTGGCGCCACGGAACCGGGTCTTCTCGTTGAAATTGGTGGTGTCGACGACCAGCGTGTCGCCTTCCCAGTGGCCGACCGAGTCGCCCATCCAGCGGCGAATGGTTTTGGGGAGATGCGCAGCGTTCATGCGGATGATGCGGGCGTCATGCACCATCTCGGTGAGAATCATGATCGAATCCGGGGTCTGCACGATCTGGTGCAGGTCATTGTAGAAATAATCCGGCAGCGCGGGCGGGCCGGAGGTCGAGCCGAAACCGAGGATGCAGCGCTCGCCGAGCGGACGCTGCTCGGGGTTGTCGAAGGCGCCCGGCGGCTCGGCCGTGGGATCGTTGTTCTCTCGCTGGTCGGAGGTTGGGGTGGCGCGGGCAGAGGCGAGGCGCTTGCGCGCGGCGGCATTGTAGGGCGGCACGTGACCATCGGCGGGGTCGACGACGATGGACGTACGGATCTGTCCATCGACCACGGTGTACTGGGTGCCCTGATTCAGCCAGAAGCGGTTGTAGCCGCCGACGGCGCCGCCGCCGGCCTTCTCGAGGATTTCGAAGAAGGATTTCGGCTGGCTCTTATCGCCGCCGACCGGGGGCGCGGGCCGGTTCACCGCGTCGGGTTTATTGTCCTCGGCACGGCGCGCCAGTTCCTTCTTCAAGAGCTCGTCGGCCTTTTCCTTGGTAAGGAACGGCGGATCGCCCGGCAGACGCTCCATCGGCGTGACGGTGGCCAGGTCGTACGTACCTTGCAGATCGGGATGGCCGTCCGGCATGCGGCGCACGCTCGACGAAGCCGGCGTGGCTTTCGCCGCCTGGGCGGCGAGTGGTTCGGGCGTCAAAGAGAACAGCGCGAGCGCGAATCCCGCAGCGCCCGTCCATAAAATGATTCGATTCCGCATGATCATACCTCCTCGATTACTTGCTGAGCGGATGCTTCCGGTACTTGCCGTAGAGCAGTTCTTCCACAAATTCGACGCACTTGAAATCCAAAAGCTGAGCGTTCTTTTCCGCGCGCCGGTACAGCGGCATGCTCATTTTCCAGGAGCGCGTAAAAACCTGAGGATCGTCGATGGTCGCTTCGTAGGAAAGGATTTCGGGGCTGGTGCGCGTATAGCGCTCGGTGACGTGCAGTTTGTCGCTGTGATAATTCCCGGCGCGGTCAAACCAGGTCTGGTCGTTGAGACCGGTGACGTCAACCACCAGAGTGTCGCCGTCCCAACGGCCGACCGACTGGCCCATCCAGGAATCAATGGGCGCTTTGCCGGGATCCTTTAAAAAAATGTTGCGCACGGCTCCGGCATATTCGTAGACGAAGGTAAAGGCGCTGTTGCTTTCCAGGATCTGAAAGGGGTAGGGCATGTAGTTGGCGCGCGGGACGCCGGGGAGATAGCACTTGATCTCGGGGTCCAGATTCAGCCAATCTTCCTGGTTTTTTTTCTTTTGGGCCAAAGCTTCCGGTTTGTAGGGAAGGGCGCCGCCCTCGACAACACCCACGCCGGGAGGCACCGAGCCGACCGCACCGAGAGCGAGCACGGCGGCGGCTGGCACCGGTCCGTAGGGGCCGGGACGAAGCGCCATGGCCGGGCGCGCTACGTGTTCTTCGATGTCGTAATTGGCCTCGTTGAGCGCCTGCCAGATGCCGTTGAAGTCGGCGTGGCCGGAAGCGCTGCGGGGGGCGCGATAAGTCTGAGCGGCAAGGGGCAGCGCCAGACAGGCCGCACCGATGATCAGTTTGCGAAACATAGTAAAAGAATCCTGTACCATTGTCTCTCCGCCGCTATTTCTTCTCGGGCTTGTTGGCCTCGAATTTGATTTCCTTCAGCACTTCGCTCTGACGCGGCAGTTCCATGGAGCCGGCAGGAAATGCGTTGACACTCAGGATATGGGCGAGGATATCGGCGGTTTTGTCGCGGTTGAGAGTGCCGGGGGAATTCGCGGGCATGGTGGTGCGGATGCGGTCAAACAGATCGCCGACGGTGAGGCCGTTCCAGTTGGACATAAATTCGCCGCCGGTCAGAGGCGGGGCCATTTCGCCGCCATTGAGCGCGAGGCCATGGCAGGAGGAGCACTGATCGGCATAAAGATCGCCACCGCGTTTGGCCTGCTCGGCGGTGTAGACGCCGTCCCAGACCGAGCGCGATTGGGCGAAGGCGGCGAGGACGAAAAGCGCCAGCGCCGCCGCGACGAGAAACAGGGGCCTTTTATTCTTCGGAAGGCAGACTGTAGGCAAGATATTCACCCGAATAAGCGCCGCCGCTAACGGCGACGACGATGTATTGTTTGCCGTCGACCATGTAGGTCATGGGCGATCCACTTTGCGGGGCCGACATCCAGACAGCGCCGACTTCCTTGCCATTGGCCTTGTCGTAGGCGCGGAGCATAGCGCCGCGGGGATGGGTTACGGAAGTGATCTGAGTATCGCCGAGGACGACCAGCGATTTGGTCACGACCAGGCCCACGCTGCCGGGTTGGCCGGTGTTGGGGATGTTCATGCCCTTGAGGGCCGGATGGTTGCGGATCGCGTCCGGCGTCTCGCCGTAGGGGACCTGCCACTGGAGGTCGCCGCGATCGAGATTGACGGCCGAGATCACGGCGTAGGGCGGCTTGATGATGGAGAGTCCTTGAACGTTGAGGCCGCCGATCTGCTGCGCGGGGCGGGCCGGCGCGCGGGCGCGCGGCTTCTGGGGCGCATCGGCGGCGCTGCCGAAACCGGGGCCTTCGGCGACGACGAAATCGGTGTCCTTGCGGCCCATCACGTAGCGGATATCGGAAAATCCTTGGGGAGGAACGCGCAAGGAAATCGGCGTGACGGCGGATTGATTGGCTTGGGCGTAAACGATGTGGGTCTCGGGATCGTAGCCGGCGCCGGGCCAGTTGGTGCCGCCGCTGGCGTTGCCGAGATTGATAGCGCCGAGGAATCCATTGGGATCGCCGACAATCGGGGGCAGGAACATGGGGCCCGTTTTATAACGGGCGACGTTATCGCGAGCCTGGGCGCGCATTTCCGGCGTGAAGTCGATCAGGTCGTCGGGAACTTTGAATTCGTTGCGCGCGTAGGCCGGCGGCTTGGTGGGGAAAGGCTGGGTGGCCGCGGTCTTTTCGCCGGGCACATCCGATTGAGGCACCGGACGTTCTTCGATGGGCCACACGGGCTGGCCGGTGACGCGATCGAAAACATACAGGAAGGCTTCCTTGCTCGGCACAGCGACGGCTTTGATGGCGCGGCCATTGACGTTGATATCGGCCAGGATGGGAGCCGAGGAAAGATCGTAGTCCCAGATGGGATGGTGCACGATCTGGTAATGCCACTTGCGCTTGCCGGTCTTGAGATCGACGCACACGATGCTCTCCCCGAACAGGTTGTTGCCGGGGCGCTCGCCGCCGTAGTAATCGGAAGTCGGGCTCTCGACTGGCAGGTAGACCAGGCCGAGGTCTTCATCAACGGTCATCTGCGTCCAGACGCCGGTGTTGCCGTTGGTCGCCCAGGAGTTGTTTTCCCAGGTATCATTGCCGAACTCGCCGGGGCGGGGAATCGTGTTGAAGGTCCAGATCAGTTTTCCGGTATGGACGTCGTAGGCGCGAACGAGACCCTTGGTGTTGTTATGAGTGACGACCGTCATCCCTTCCTTAAACGAAGAGCCGACGATGACGGTATCCTTGACCACCAGCGGGGTCGAGTGCAGGCCGGCTTCGCCGTTTTCGAGATCGATCTGCTGGCCGGTGCCGGTGACCATGCCGACCTTGAGGTCGACGATGCCGTCCTTGCCGAAGCCGGCGATGGGCTGGCCGGTGTGCGCGTTCAATTCCACGAGGCGATAGCCGGTGGTCACAAAAACGATGCGCTCATCGCCGCGGCCATCGGTCCAATAGGAGACGCCGCGCCCGGAGAGCTGGCGCGGGGCGATGGCGGCGCGCTTACCTTCGCGCATGCTGTAGACCCAGTTCACTTCACCGGTCTTGGCATCGAGAGCAACTACGTCGCGACGCACGCCGGCGGTGGTGTACAGGACGCCTTTGACCATGAGCGGCGTGCCCTCCAGCTTGTACTCGGGGCGGGTGCCGAAGTTATCGGTCTTGAAGCGCCAAGCAATTTCGAGCTTGTTGAAGTTGGAGGCGTTGATCTGATCCAGAGGCGAGTACTTGGTGCCTTTCAGATCGGCCGTGTAATACGGCCATTCGCCGTTTTTGGTCGAAGGCTGGCCCGATTGGCCCCACACTGCGACCGACATTGACGCCAGCGCGATAGCCAACACGCAGACATGGCGCTTCGGAAATGAGCTCCGATGCATCTTCCCCTCCTGGCACGCACCGGCGACTGGGCGCCGGCCTTACTTAACTGAAACTTTTACCAACGCATTGGTCCAGCAGCACTGAAACCCGCGGCCCCCCTTGCCGGTCCAATCATTGGCCACAAGGTACAGCATATACTCTCCGGGTTCACTGAACGTAGCGGTGGTGCTCGCCTTTCCGGTGAAAGCGGCGCCTTCGGCCGAGTCTTCCGTTTTTTCAACGGGCGGACGCGGATTGGCGAATGTGACGCTGCCCGGACCCCGGTACTTACTCCACGTCAGCGTGACGGGAGGAGTCTTCGGCTTCTGCATACCGGGAACCAGCTTAGCGTCATCAGATGCGAAAACGGTCAGGGGAAGCGGCGCGGACGGCGACGCGGTCACCGCGACCGTGAGCGGCTTGGGACCCTGCACCCTGGCGGCGTGATCCAACTGGAGCACGGGCGGCGTGTTGTCGGTAGCATCCTTGAACGGCTCAATTTCCCAGAGGGGCTTGAGGTTCAGGGGGACGCTCGTGGTCATGCCATTGGCAGTGAGGGTCCAGGTGAGTTCCTGGCTGCCGAAATCCTTGGGCACCGTGACGGTGAACAGACCCCACTGGCGGCCGGGAAGGAAATGCGTGGGCTGGCCGCGGTCCGGACCGCCCGGCTCAATCCGGTTGTCGGGTCCGATGGGGATATCGAGCGGCTCCTGCTGATTGCGATTGTAGTAGCCAACCAGGATGCTGTAGGTGCCGTCGGGATTCTGAAACCAACCTTCAAAAGCGCCCGTGACGCTCTGTCCGGAGTTGTGGAAAGGGGAGAGCGGCAGGTCCTGCGCCCAGGCGCCGAGCGCAACGGCGAGGACAACCGCGGTGAGAACCACAACCTGCTTCAGCCCTCGCATCGTCATCGTGAAAGTCTCTAAATGCTCATCAACGCGAAGCTACGGCCGTGGGCTGCTTGGCCTTGTGCTGCTCCTGCCACTGCTTATATTCCTCATCGCTGAGGTACGTGACATTGACCCAGGCGTGCGCCATCTCATCGACCGTGCGATCGCCAAAGCCGACCCACTGGTTGGGATCGGGATTGTTCTTGTTGGCGGCGGTGTTATCGTGCCAGGCGGTGACGTGAATGACGGTGCCCTTGGGGAGCACGGGAGCGGCGTCGTCGGCGTAGATATAGTTGATCATCCAGTTGAAATTGAAATGATCGACGTAGCTGAGCATTTCGCGGCGGCCGTCGGGAAGAATGGCTTCCATCGCCATCGCTTTGCCGCGCAGGTGCATGTGGGGCTGGAAGTTTTCGAGCCGGGCGTTCTGGCGCAGAACATGGAAGCCCTGCGTTTCGGAAATGGAATTCGGCTTGATATCGAGGATCGCGCCGCCATCGCCGGTGGCGGTGGCATTGAAGATCATCAGGCGCGTGCGGTGCGCGGGCACCTCGCCCTTGGGATAAAGATATACGCCCAGTTCGGCGTGATCGCGGATCTGCTCGCCGACCGCGTGCAGGTGCAGTTCCCACCAGATGTGCGAGCCGGGCAGCAGCAATTTGCCGGAATCGTGCCGGTAGACGTCATAATTTTTGCCGATGGCCCATTCCATCAGGAGGCCGGGACCGGCATTCGGGTCGTTGCCATCCTCGGCGGCAGCGCCGGGTTCGTTCTGCTGGAGGCGCGCGAGCACGTGATGCATGATGCGACGGCCGGAGGACGTGCCGGGGCGGATTTCGACAGCGCGCACCCAGCGCGGCTCGGTGATCGGGATGGCGGTGTAGGGCTTAAACCAGACATCCTGGCCGTGCGCCGGCATGGTGTAGTCGTCGGATTTCAGGATCAGCTCCGGCTGGCCGAATTCCTTGGCCAACTGCCAGCCGTCATAGTTGGGGAACTGCCTGGGCGGTGGCATGTCCTTGGGGTCGCCCTGGGGCGCGCCGGCATCGACCCAATTGACGATGGTGGCGATCTGCTGATCGGAGAGTGAAATGTCGTTGGCGAAATGCTGGATGCCGACGGTCTTATCGATGTGCCACGGCGGCATCTGACGGGTCAGAACTTTTTCGCGGATGGCCTTGGCCCAGGGGCGCGTCTCTTCATAGGTCATCAGGGACATGGGGGCCATGGAGCCCTTGCGGTGACAATCCTGACACTTGGCCTGGAAGATGGGGGCCACATCCTTGAAGAAGGTGACCTGCCGGCCGCTTAAGGCTGCCGCCCACGAGGAACCCGCCACGGTGAGTAAACCGCTCAGCAGGAAGCTGCCCGTCCTGATTGTTCCCCTCATGATGCTCCTTATGACAGACCCGGAAGATTACCTGTCGCTCGGTAGGTATTGTATTTCGGCAGGGAAGATATTGTCAAGGCTGGGAGGACACAGGAGCGCCGGCGAGACCGATGGAGAACGGTCGCGCCGGCGCAACCGGCTAGGTGTGCTTGGGCCAGAGCACGCCTTGATCCTGCTTGGTGACCGGACCCATTCCCTTGTAAACGAACTTCTGGATGCGTTGACCGCGATAGGTTTCGGTGGTGAAGATATTGCCCTTCGAATCGGTGGCGATGCTATGGACGGCGTAAAATTCGCCGGGCTGGCGTCCGCCATCGCCGAAACTGGTCAACACCTCGAGCGAATCGCGATCGAGGATGTGAACCTTCTCGTTGGAGCCGTCAGCGAGATAGATGTACTTCTGCTGCGGATCTTTCGAGAAAGCGATGTCCCAAACCGCGCCATCGCCGAGGGTGTTCTTGTACAGGAATTTTTCTTTTACAAAAGTCCCGTCTGGTTTGAAGACCTGAATGCGGTCGTTGACGCGGTCGCAGACGTAGAGGAGGCCGTCGTTGGAGAGATCGGCGCAGTGCACGGGATTACGGAACTGCTGATCGGGCGGATCATCCGGGCTATAGCGGGGTTGCGGCGAGTCGTCGGGCTTGTGGCCGTAGGCGCCCCAATAGCGCTTGAAAGCGCCGGAATCGGCGTCGTAGACGATGACGCGCTTATTGCCGTAGCCATCGGCGACGTAAACTTCGTTGGTCTTGGGATCGACGAAGATTTTCGCGGGGCGGCCCAGATTTTCAGTATCGTTGCTGCCCTTGCTCTGGCCGACCTTGCCGATCTGCATCAGGAACTTTCCATCCTGGGTGAACTTCATGATCATGCTGTCGTGATAGAGCGGCGGGCCTCCGGGCGCGCGCGCACCGCGGCCGCGGGCGGGAGCGCCTTCGCGCGGACCACCGAGAGTTTCTTCGGCCGGGACGCCCTGGGTAGCGGCGTTGCCGCCGATCCAGACGTTGCCTTTATAGTCGACCGTGATGCCGTGGTTCGATGCCGGCCAGACGTAATTGGGGCCGTCCTGGCCGCCCCAGCTGGCGAGCAGGTTGCCGGCCTCGTCGAATTCCAAGACTGCGGGAGCCGGGGCGCAGCATTCGGCCTCGACGACACCCTTTTGGCGCTTGGGGCCCGGCGGATTGGCGACCGCGTAATTTTCCATCGCCTCGAGCGATCCCTGGCGGTGAATGATCCAGATATGGTCCCGCGCATCGACCGAGACGCCGATGACGTTACCCATGACCCAATGGTTGGGCAGCGGCTTCGGCCACATCGGATCCACTTCGAAGCGCGGCGCCTGCACGCCGGCGGCTTGCACCGCGGCTCTCTTTTCCAAAACAACCGATCCGATTCCCAGCGCGACGATCAGCCCCAAAAGCAGCGCACCGATTGAGAATTTACGCTTCATTCCTGTTCTCCTTTTCCCTCTGGACCATTTACTTTGCTCCATAGCCGGCGGGCAGGACCTTGTGAGGATCCATGCGCACGACCAGATACACAATTTGCGGAGATGTGATCTCGCTGAACCAATGCGGGGTGTTCGGCGGAATAATGACGACGTCCCCCGGTCCGACTTTGCGGCTCACTCCGTTTTGCACGACGCCACCCTGCGTGCTGGGCCCGTTCAGCACCTTGACGACCGGGCTGTCGGGCGCGGACTCCTTCGCGTTTTCAATGGTGCCGCCGGTGACGAAGGTTCCGTTGCCTTCGATGAAGTGGTACACCTCGGTGATCTGGCTGTGCTCGACGGCGTTGCCCACGTCCTTGGTTTTGGCGCGATGCACCACGCCGACACCGACGTTGTATTCGTTATTGATGCTGACGACGCGGATGGCCTGATCGCTGACAGCGGCGGAGGCGGTCTTCTGCACCGTGGCTTCGACCTCGGCGCGGCTGATGTCGGTAGCGACGCCGCGCGGCTCGTGTTGTGTCTGCGCCAAACCGGCGCCGGCCCACAGCGCCCCGATCAGCAAGTTCAGCATCCGATTCCGCATGCCTTCTCCTACGCGGGAGTTTTCAGGCGAGTATACATCACGAAATGGAGGAAAGCAAAAGATCTGTGGAAGAGGAATCTACCGAGCGACCGGTCCATCATGTAAGATGAAACGCGAGCGCCACCAAGAGGAGAGCGTGATGGCAAATCAGAATCGATGGCTGATCGTGGTTGCGGCGTTGTGGGGAGCGAGCGCGGGCGCACAGGCTCCGGCCCTGCCGGCGCCGCACTTTCACCATCTGCACCTGAACGCGACGAATCCGGATGCGGCAATCGACTTTTATACGCGCGAATTTCCGAGTACGTCGAAGGCGACATTTGCCGGACTGCCTGCGTTAAAGGCGGGCAACGTATATGTGTTGTTCAACAAAGTGGCCCAGGCGCCCGCGCTGCAGCCGCAGACCGCCATCTGGCACTTCGGGTGGCACGTGACCGACGTACGCAAGAACCTGGAAATGTACCAGCAGCGGAAAGAGGTGCATCTGCTTCCGCTGTATACGGGCGACGGGGACAGTTTCGTGTACGTCAGCAGCGACACCTGGCCGGGCGCGGGCGGGACGCTGGGCCGCACCAAGGCGCAGATCGAGGAAGCCAAGGCGGCCGGCGTGAAACCGGCGGGCGGGGCGGGGTTCGCGTATCTGGAAGGGCCGGACGGGGCCATCATCGAATACCAGGGGAACATGCCCAAGGAGCGGTTCAACCACGTGCACATGTATTGGGAAGATCCGTTCTGCGCGCAATTGTGGTATGTGAAGCATCTCGGGGCAACGGCGAGAAACCTGAAGACCGAAGCGGATTGCAAGGTCCCGCGCGGTGCAGACAAGAGTTGGCCGGCACTCGATAAAGACGGGATGTATCGCGTGCCGGGCGCCAACGTGGCCTTCGATGATGTGACGCTGAATTCTTACGCGAACCCCGGCGAGCGGCCGCTGGCGAGCACGCGGGGGCACCTGGCCGATCACATCGGGCTGAGCGTAACGGAGCTTGATGGGTGGATGGCGAAGCTCCAGGCGGAAGGCGTCAAATTTCTGGGGAAGCCGTACAAGGTTGGCGATGCGCGCGCGGTGATGATTCAAGGCCCGAGCCAGGAAGCGATCGAGCTGATCGAGGCTAAGTAGGACGGCAGGCCGGAGACCTGCGCCGCTCACTTCTTTTCACCGGTGAAGGAGCCTTTGCCAAGCTGGCCGTACTCGGCGGAGCCTTTCATTTTGTTGGCGCCGTCGAGCGTGCCGTGGAAGGAAACCTTTCCCGCCGGCCCGCCATCAAACGACCATTCGACCTGATCGCCTTTGACGGTGCCGGCAACCTTTGCCTGTCCCAGCACGCCGGAATAAGTGCCGGACAGAGAGTCGCCTTTCTGCTCGAAGACGAAGCTGGCGGTACCGCTGCCGGCGTCGAGCATGACGGTGACGGCCCAGGAGCCGCTGACATCGGCAGCCTGCAGCCGGAAAGCGCTAAGCGCGAGTAAGAGTACGACGGCAAGTACACGCATTGGTTCCTCCCACCCGGCGCGCCTTCAGGCGGCCGCGCCGGTCAAGAAAATCACTCCCAGGAGTTGGCCGAATTCATGCGGCGATAACGGCCCGCCGCGGCGATACCAGACTTCGAGACGGTTCATCAGGCCGAGCAGGCTCAAGCAGAGATATTTCACAGGGACATCCTGGCGCAACAGGCCGGTGTTCTGCGCCTCGTGCAAGACGGACCGCACCAGGTTTTCGTAGGCGTCGCGGAGGGCGCGCACCTGCGCCAGCCGATCCGCGGAGAGCAGGTGCATTTCGGCCATCGCGACCGAATGTTTCTCCTGGTCGCGCAGCAAGCTCTCGACATGGGCGCAGATGAGAGCGCGGATCTTCTCCAGCCGGTCGGGCACCCCGGCCACAGCAGCCTCGACGTCGGCGCGGATCTGCTCGAGCGACGATTTGCAGACGCCGAACAGCAGCTCCTCCTTGCTGCCGATGTGATAGTAGAGCGAAGCCTTCTGGATACCGAGGGCGGCGGCGATTTCGCGCGTGCTGGTAGCGCCGTAGCCGCGCGCCGCAAACAGCGAAGCGGCGGCATCAAGGAGCCGTTCGGAGGTGAGCTTGCGCGCCGTCTTCGAGGATTTGGCGGATTTAGGCGCCCTCCTGCGGTGGTTGTTTAAATTGGGCAGCTCCAGCGAAAGGCGGGCGGAAGAGGCCAGTGTGCCGCGGAGAAAGATCGGCCAGAAAACGTCGGCGAGTTGATCGGCGTTCAATGCCTGGTCGCGGCGAAACCAAACGACGGCCCAATTGAGAATGTTGAGCAGCGCGAGATAAAGGTAGCGCGCGGGAATATCCGTTCGGATTTTTCCCGTGGCTTGAGCCTGTTCCAGAACGGAGCGCACCAGATCCGCATATTTGCGGCGCAAGGCCAGGACTTCGGCGTGATGCCGCTTCGAGAGCGCGCGCAGCTCGGTGAGCATGGTGACGTGGCGAATCTGATGCTTCACCAAAGTGCTGAGGTGCGCGCCGACCAGGGCGCGCAGTTGATCGAGCGGATCGCGATGGCCCTGGACCGAAGACTGCACGTCGGCCAGCAACTGCTCCATGGAGGAGACGCAGAGCTGATATAGCAGACCTTCCTTGCTGTTGACGTGATAGTAGAGGGACGCCTGCTGAATTCCGACTGCGGCGGCAATCTCGCGCGTGGTGGCGGCGGCGTAGCCTTTTTCCCAGAACAGCGCAGCGGCGGTATCGAGCACACGCTCGGGAGTGGAGCGGTCGGAAGGCGCGGGGGTCTCGATGGTGGGCGTGCGCTCTGGGTCCATGGAGGTGCCGGCGAACGGTTCGGTCTCTAATCTTAACAAGTTTGTGTCTCCAATCGCCCTGTCAACGCGGGCGCCGGGCACTCGAGCCCTACCGAGCGACAGGTCATGGCGGCGGGGAGGGGCCGGATCGGCATCTAGCGGAGCCGGAACTTAACAAGTCCGAGTTTCAAAAGATCTTGACAACGGCGCGGGAGCAACATAGAATCCTACCGATCGACAGGTTTGGGTAGCGCCCTCGGTTTGCCCGGCCTGCATGCAAAAGGGGTAGAACACATGCAAATGGTGGGAACACGTGTTACTTCTGCAGCCAATCGAGTAAAGCTGCTGATCGGTGTCTTATTCGGCCTGCTGCTGCTGTCTTCCATAGCGTCGGCGCAGAGCACGATCTCGGGCGTTGTGAGAGACGCTTCGGGCGCGGTCATCGCCAACGCGACGGTCGAAGCATCGAGCGATGTGCTGATTGAGAAGAGCCGCTCGGTAACGACCAACGCCGAAGGGCGATACGCGATCGTCGACCTGCGACCAGGCACTTACGTGGTGACGATCACGTCGATGGGATTCGACACGGTAAAGCAAACCGTCGTCGTGCCCGCCAACGTCACGGTCCCGATCGACGCGCAACTGAAGATCGGTTCGGTCGGAGAGACGGTGAACGTGGAGGCGCGGGTGGCCACGGTCGACGTTGAAAATACCGCGCACCCGGAAACCTTGACGCGCTCCGATATGGACGCCCTCCCGACCGGCCGGTATATGCAGTCGATCGCGTCCTACGTGCCCGGCGCGCATTTGAACCTGCCCGACATCGGCGGCTCGCAGCAGATTGAACAGAACTACATTTCACTCCACGGGAACTCGTCGACTCAGGACGTCTACATGTTCGACGGCATGCTGATCAACACTACGTACCTGGACGGCGCCATCCAGCAGTATGTTGACAATGAAGTGATCGCGGAAACCACTTACCAAAACAGCAACAACACGTTAGATGCGTCCGGCGGGGGCATGTACACGAACATCGTTCCCAAGGAGGGCGGCAATCAATTTCACGGCGATTTCTTCGGCGGCGGCAGCGGCGGCAGCAACTTCTGGCAAGGGAATAACCTCGATAAGACCACGGCTCTGCGCGGTTTGGGCGCTCAGGACAAGACGGTCAAAATCGAAGATTTCGACGGTTCTTTCGGCGGTCCCATCAAGCACGACAAGTTGTGGTTTCTGCTTACCGGCCGACGGCAGGTAACATTCACCCAAGCCGGCGCTTCCACCTACCCGAACGGAGCGCCGGGAATCCAGCAGGGTTACATCACGAGCGGTTCGGGGCGCCTGACGTACCAGTTGAACTCGAAGAACAAGATCAGCGCCTTCTGGCTACGCGACTGGAAGGAAAAGCCGGTCGAGATCGTGGATGGCGGGCAGGAAGGTTATGTCCCGGCAGATCCGGCCGTGGCCTCGACTTTCCGGCACAACGATCCCTATTACATTGCGCAAGGCAAGTGGACCAGCACGTGGACCCCGAAACTGATCACGGAATTGGGATTCACGATCAGCCAGCTCAACTACACCGACCTTTATCAGGCCGGCATTAACCAGGCGCCGTTTACGCAACAGTGGTACGCTCTGACGACTGCGCGCGATCAAGGCACGGGCCGCCGCTACTTCGCCGGCAGGAGCAACCAGTATTTCCAAACGCGCCGCACATTCTTCACGGCAAATTCCACATACGTGACCGGGTCTCATCAAATCCGCTTTGGCTGGCAATACAGCTACGGACCGTTCCACTATAGCGTCACCGAAAATGGTGACGGCTACATGCTTTTCACGAACGGTGTGCCGACCAGTTTCACGGCCCTGAACACGCCCTACTACCAGTGGCCGCATTTGAACGCGGACCTGGGGCTATTCGCGATGGACACGTGGCACTTTGGAAGATTTGCGCTGACGTTCGGTGTTCGCTGGGAGTACCTGTCGGGCGAGATCGAAGCCGAGAACGCTCCGGCCGGCCGCTTTGCCCCTGCTCGCAGCGTCCCCCAGATTACGTGCTCTAGCATCAAGGGGATGAGCTGCTGGAAAGATTGGGCGCCGCGAGTTGGCTTGGTCTACGATGTCTTCGGAAATCACAAGACCGCGCTGAAGGCCGGGTTCGGCAAATTCAACGATCAGTACAGCACCGGATTCACGAATAACTTCAACCCGATGACGGGTGTGGCGCAGACGCTGACATGGACCGCCGCGGGCGCGAACCTGCCGCAGTGCGCCACCGTTACGGTTGCCGGGCTGCCGGCTCCGAACCCGAACTGCTTTCCGACCGGCGGGTTTAACGGCGCCGGGGCACTTCCAGGGGTGGGCGCCGGCACGCTGGTGGGCGGCAACCCCGCGAACTTCGGGGTAGCATCCAGCACCGGCATTGCTCTGGATCCCAACTGGCACCGCAGCTATAACTTCCAGTACAACGCGGGCGTCCAGCAGCAGCTGGCGAACGGGGTGACGCTGAATTTCAATTGGTATCGAAGGTCGCAATACCAGCAGACACAGATCACCAATTTTGGAGTGCCGCTATCGGCTTGGCAGAGCACCACCATCACCAACCCGCTTGACGGCTCACAGGTCCCGTTTTTCTACTTGCCGTCAGCGCCAGGGCCGAGCGCCACTCTCCAGACTAACGCTCCGCAAAGCCTCGTCAAGAACGTGTACACCGGGTTCGAAACCTCGGTCGTCGCACGGCTTCCCAAGAATGCATTTGCCGTATTCGGCTGGACGATTGATCGCGACCTGGACCGCTCCTGCTCGATGAGCGCCGGAACCGCTACCAGCATCGCGGGGAGCCGGTTGAACGACCCGAACACGTTGCGGTATTGCGACGAATTCGGCGATTTGTTTCAAAACCTGGGCACAGTCGCGAGTCCGCCATGGCAGAACGAATTCAAGGCATCGGTGGCCGTGCCAATTCACTGGGGATTCATCGCCAGCACATCCTTTTATAGCAACCGCTATCAATATGCCTGGACGCCCGCAGCCGGAACGGATCACTCCGGCGGCATCGCCACCGGCGGCGTGATCAACGACGGATATTTGGCCCGGACCTGGACGTTGAACGCGAACTCCGTGTATCCGGCCAATTGCGTTGGCTGCACACCGGGCGCGCGGGTTTTCCCGACCGGATTCGTGATCGGACAGGGTCCCGAGACCATCAATCTGGTGGCGCCGGGTCAAGTACTCACTCCGCGGCTCAACCAACTTGATGTGGGCATTCGGAAGACGTTCCGGTTCAAGGAACGCCTAAGCGTCGAGCCTGAAGTTCAGGCGTTCAACATCCTGAACAGCAACGCGGCTGTCATCGAGTCCACAGCTCTCACAGGCAATGCGGCGCCGCTGCTGCCGAAATCCGCGTGCACCGGCGCGGCCGGTCCGGCATGCGGCCTCGGAGGACCCGTTGTCACCATCACCAACCCGCGGCTGCTGCGGGTAGCGCTTCTGGTGAAGTTCTAACGTTCAGTCACCGGTCTTCCGGAAGCGAGTGGAGCCTGGCTTCACTCGCTTTTTTTATTGGAGCTTCGCGAGCCGCGCGCGTGCTTCGTCGCGCACGGCCGGATCGGTTGAGCCGGCAGCTTGCCGCAAGTAGGGCAGCGCGGCGGTCACGTCGCCCGAATCGGCAAGCGCTTCGCCAAGGTGGAGCTGGGCCCGTGCGAACGCCGGGCGTATTCGCAGGGCTTCACGATACTGCCGGATGGCTTGGGGCAGCCGTCCCTTCGACGCCAATACCGTTCCGAGCAGCTCGCTCGCTTCGGCAAAGTTGGGACTCTGCCGCAAAGCCGTCTCCAACTGCTGCTGCGCTTCGTCGAGCCGGCGCATGCGGGCCAGAGCGATCGCATAGTCGTAGCGTGTCGAAGCATTGTCGGCATTTGGCTGCAGCGCCCGTTCAAAGTGATATCGGGCTTCCTCGAAACGGTTCGTCGCGGCCAGAAGATTGGCGAGGTTGTTGTGCGCCTGTGGGTAGGCGGGCTGCAACCGGATGGCCTCGCGCAGCTCCGGTTCTGCGCGCTGCCAATCGCGTGTTTGGAACCAGATCGCTCCCAGGCTGTTGTGCGCTTCGGGGAACCCGGCATCGGCGGAGAGCGCTTGTTGGAATGCGGCGATGGCCTCCGAGGTTTTGCCTTGTTCCACATAGGCTGTGCCCAGTAACTGCCGGCTGGCGGCATCTTGCGGTACAAGCTCCGCGGCATGCTTCAGCACATCGAGGGCGCGCGCGTGCTGCCGCAGCGAGAGCAGGCTGAGCCCGAGGTTTTGCAGCGCACTAACGCCTTGGGGATCGCGCCGCAGCGCCTCTTCGTACATCGCTACCGCCCGATCCAATTGCCCGTTGTCACGCAGTGCATGGGCCAACTGCAGGTAGTATTCCGCGCGCTCGGGACGATATTTCTCCAGGGCCGCGGCGAGGCGGGGAATCCCTTCGGCGAGATTGCTCTGCTGCCGCACTTGGGCGATGGCGAGGTAGAGCTCGTCTTCGGGTTGAGGCAGCGCCTTCGGGTAATAGAGCACGACCGCGCCGCGGTAGGCCGTGGCGGCCGGGGGCTTCTCGGCGAGCGGCGCAAGCAGGTCGCGCGCGGGCGGGCGGCGTTGAATGTAATGGTCGGTCATCACCACGTGCACGGCGTCATCGGTGCGGCGCTTCGGCATATGGCAGCCGGTGCAATCGGGAGAGCGGGTATGTGCTCCCGCGGCCACCAGAGCGTTGAAGGGGGCGCCGTGGCATTGGCGGCACGCCGCGACGTAATGCGCGGGTGGGGCCGAGCCTGCCGTGTGCGGATCATGGCATGTGGTGCACTCGAGCGCACCGGCGCTTTGCAGGAAGCATTGCGATTTGCGCAGCCGATAGGCCGCGCCCGCGATCTCAAACCGGTCGTCGTCCCGATCCTTGTCGAAGTGGAGGCGGAACGCGCCGAGCGGCTCGCCCGGCCGGTAAGAGAAGGGACCGCGTTCGAATCGCACAATGGCATTTGGCAGCGAAAAACTGGTGGTTTCGAGGTGGCATTGCAGGCACACCTCCATCCGCCGGTCCGGGGTCAGGCGTGCGGGGTTGACAATCGATGCGCGGACGGCGTCGCGCGCCGCGCCCGGGCTTTGCGCGGTACGAACGTGTTTCTCTCCGGGACCATGGCAGCGCTGGCAATCGATGCCGCCGGGAAGCTTCGCGAAGACCGGATCCGCGGCCGCGGAGGCGCCGTTCGGAATTTCCGGATAGGCATTGTGGCAGAACAGGCAGTCCTCACCGATCACCCGCCGGAAGCCTTGGTGATCGGGGCGGTCATAGCCCGGATTCATCGCCCAGGAGCCGCCGTTTTCCGCGTACCAGGCGAGCGGCAGCTCGACCAGCGTATTGCGGCCGGTCCGGTGCAGATAAGTGCGCGAGTGATTGCCGGAGCCGACGACGTAATCGACTTGTTTCTCCAATTCATTGGTGCGCTTGCCGTCGAACCCGATTTGGTATTGCAACTGGAAGTAGCGGCCGTCGCGCCGGATCATCTGAAAATACGTGTCCGACGCTGGATGGTAGTACGTGCCTTCCGGCTGGTTGGCGCCGGGAGGCGAAAACGAGCGGCCCATGCCGGTGCGCCGGTAGCTTTCCGCGATGCGGGAATGGCAGCGTCCGCAGACGGCGGAATCGACGTAGCCGGGCTCGGCGTGCACGAGCGGCGCTACCAGCCAGAGGAGCGCCACGGCGAATCGCCGGCGCCGCGTTAACTGTCGGGCCTCATTAAAGGCCACGGATGCACGCCGATGAACGCCGATACGCACTCCGGTCACTGCACGCTATTTAATCTTCTTCATCCAGGCGAGCACCGGGCCGGTTACGGTTTTGTCATCGGTGCCGATTGAGAAGACTTCCGACATGTGGCTCTCGCCTTTGGCGAACAGCATGGCGGGGCAGTGCTGCGGCCCTTGTTTGCAAAGTTCGTCGTGCAAGGTCTGGTAGAACGGGCTCATAGCCCCGTTGATTCCCGGGTCGAGTTCGGCGGACACGAACATCAGCTTGACCTTGGTCTTCTTGTATTCGGGCAGCGTGGACCGCGCCTCCTGCGTCGCCGCATCGACGGGCGGCAGCGCGCCGGCGCGGCCCCCGCGGCCGGCCGGAGCCAGTGCGGGATCCACACCGCTCGGTCCTGCAATGATTCCCAACGGCGCGTTCGGCCCATCCTGACCGCACGTGCTGCCGGCGCCGCCGAAGGCGTTGCCGCCGCGGCCCCCCGGCGCGCCCCCGCCCGGGACCTGCAGCGGCGCAATATTCCACTGCCCCGACATCAGAATCGCGCCCTTGACGCCCACGCCCTTCGGGCCCCACAATTCCGGGCGGCCGATATACGTGCCGACCGGGCCGTTTCCGGCCGAGTGCGCCGCAATGAACATGCGCTCGGGGTTGCCCCGGTACTGGCCGATGTGGGTTTCGACCCACTGAATCATCGCCGACACATCTTTCGCCGGATCGTCCCAATTCTGGCCGGGATGCCGCTGCATGAGCACACCGACCATCCCGTTGCTCGTCGCCCAGCGCGCGATGTTGTCGTAGAACGCATTGGCTTCGCGATCCTGCTGCTCGGTCTTGTTGCCGCCGCCGCCGGGGACAAAGATCAGAACCGTGCGACGCGCGCCTCCTTTATCGGCGGTGAAGATGTCGACCAAGTCTTTCGGATGCGGGCCGAACGATACGTCGCGGGCGATCGTAATGCCCGGGTACAAAGGCTTGACGCTGCTGTTGACGTCGTTATTCGGCATCAAGGGCCGGTACAATTTCGCGGTGCATGCCGGGTCGACAATCTGCCCGATCTTGCGCAGCCCGGCTTCGATGTCGGGCGGCACCTGCGCTTGCGCCACAGCCGCGGCGGCTGCCAGGCAGATCAGGGCGCGTTTCGAGCAACGCTGATTCCAACTCACGATTCCTCCTGTTTGCGGCGGATCGAAACGATTCTAACGCAAGCCGGGCCTCGCGCGGCGCCGGAGTGCTGTAGTTGGCAACGGCACGCAAAGTGCACCTTTCCAAACAAATCGACGCAGCACGTGTGTAAAGAATCTAGCGCCGAGCCGGCGAAGGGCCCGGACTGGCCTCAGCCGCCGGCATTACTTCTACTAAGGAGGGAATCTATATGCCGTACAAATTTCTGGCCGTGGTGGCCGGAGTAACTCTGGCTGCGGGAATGGGGCTCGCTCAAAAATCGAGCGCCAACCGCCTGGCCAGCGACAACACGTTCATCACCAAGGCGGCCCAAGGCGGGATGGCCGAGGTGGAGTTGGGGCGTCTTGCGTCCCAGCACGCATCCAATGACAAGGTGAAGCAGTTCGGCCAGCGGATGGTTGACGATCACTCCAAGGCCAACGACGAGCTGAAGAAGGTGGCATCCAAACAGGGCGCGACGATCCCCTCGGCCTTGGATCCGAAGGATCAGGCCGAGCTGGACCACCTGTCCAAGCTGAGCGGCGCGGAATTCGATCGCGCGTACATGCAGGACATGGTCAAGGACCATCGCATGGATGTCGCTGAATTCCGGCGTGAGGCGAATAACGGCCAGGATCCCGATGTCAAGGCGTTCGCGTCAAAAACGCTACCGACGCTGGAAGATCATCTGAAGACAGCGGAAGAGACTCAGAAGGAATTGAAGAAGTAAGCAGCGCCGGACACCGCTGAATAGAGGGCTGGCGATCCCGCCGGAGGCGGAATCGCCAGCCCGAAGTCAAACTGCCCGGCGGCCCAGGAAGAAGGCAAGAATCCAGATCACCAGGAAGATAAAGAACAGGATCTTCGCGATACCTGCAGCCGCGCCGGCGATTCCGCCGAAGCCGAGCACCGCGGCAATAATCGCGATAATCAGGAATACCAGCGACCAGTGAAGCATCTTAGTTTGGTCCTCCACCCGGTATCGAAGCAGTTCACGTGCCAACGGCTGGGACCGGAGCCGGTGCGTTTTGTCACGAGGCGCCGCGGCCGAACTCGGATCTCCGGCGTCTCAGAACCCGGTTGACTCGCTGCAGCAGATCTTCCGGATCCAACGGTTTGGTCAGCATGTGCGCGCCGGTGAGGGGCATGTGGTAATAAGGGCTGACTTCCGCACCCGTAAGGCCGGACACAAATAGCGCCTTCAGATCCGGATCACCGTGGAACAAAGTCCGTGCGAGTTCATACCCATTGCGGTCGGGCAGCGCGAGCGCCGTAAGCAGCAGATGAATTTTTCCCCGATAAGCCCGGTACGTTTCGAGGGCCTGCTCGTAACCGGCGGCATCGAGCACCCGGTAGCCGGCCCGCTCCAGAACACCCTTTGCAAAGGCACGGTCCTGCCCGTCGCCGTCGACTACCAGGATGACTTTCATTCGCGCGGGCATAAGGGTCAGCACAGACCAAATACGATGCAGTCCAAATTTGTTTTACGGCTCGTGGCAGAAATTGCCGTTCTCCAGAGCTTTCAACCGGGATTTTCGCCGGAAATACAGTCGCCCGCAAAATCTTCACCACTGCGACATCACTTACCGGTGTTGCGCCGGCTTACGCGCGTCGCGTTGGCGGTTGTGCACAGAGCTGGTGTGATTCGGCAGGCCTGAACCGCCGCATCATTCGAACTGGAACGGCTCGAGCCGTTCCAGGATCTTGCGAATCTCGGCGGCCTGACGCACCTTCACCTGGGCTTGTTCCTGTAGCTTCTGCGCAACCGCGGGGCTGAATTGGGAGGCGACCAGCCCTGCGATATTCATGGTCTCTTCCAAGGCGACAACGGCTGCCCACAGCATTCGTTCCTGCGTCTCGGAGTGCGATTCCAGCAGCGATCGCGGCGAGTACGCGTGCCCCACCAGGCAGCGGTATTCCCGCATTTCGCCGGTTTGTATTTCTGTGATCGGTCCCCGGCACTCGGGGCAAGTCAGTTCTACGGATCTTTTCGCTTCCATTTCTGCCCTAAAGGGTCCGGCGATCGGAGCCGGACTGCTCCTGCGCCTTGCGTGCGGCGCCGTTTACGATCGTTCCGAACAAATCACCCATCTCCACAATGCTCGCAATATGATCCACCTCGACGTGTTCCAAAGCACTGTAAATCATGTCCGGGAAGCGGGCGTCCGATGGATCCTGTACGATCGCGAGCCCTCCATGCCGTTTGATCCACCACAGGCCCGCCGTGCCGTCATCCAGCGTGCCGCTCAAGACTACGCCCGCGACGCGCGGACCGTAGCCCACGGCCGCGGACCGGAACAACACATTGACGGCGGGCCGGTGCCGGTTTTCCCGGGGACCGCGCCATAAGTGCATGGAGCCGTTGTCGAGCATCAGGTGACGGTCCGGCGCAGCCACGTAAATATGTCCGGATTGGAACACCGCGCCGCTTTTTGCCTCTTCCGCCGGCAGCGGGCCGGCACGGTCCAGGATCGTCGCCAGATCTGACGGCATATGGGGCGCCATGTGGATCACCACGAACATAGACGCGGGCAGATCCGGTGGAAGCCGCTGAACGAGATCCGTGAGCGCCTCCACGCTGCCGGCCGACCCTCCGATCACGATGATGTCCCGGGCTGCCATGCGTCTCCAGACCGCAGTTGGGCGTCCATTGTGCCGGAGTGCGCGCCACCGCGACCGGTGCTTCCGCGCGATTGATGTGACGCGGAACTTACAGTCAGCCGTTCACTTGCGGCAGGAAGATCCGCACGGTGGTTCCGCGTCCGAGCTCGCTGGCCGCCCAGACGTGCCCGCCGAACTGCCGAACCGTGTCGGCAATCGCGGCGATGTCGACCAGTCCGGATCCGTGCGGCTCGGTAGCACCCCCGTTTCGCGGCGCCTCGTAGTGCAGCCCGGCGCCCGTGTCCGCCACTTCCAGCACCGAATAGACTCCGGGTTTCACCGCGGGATGTTCGCGCGCGTATGCTTCGTCCACCGTCATGCTGTACGTGCGGAGCGTCAGGGAGCCGCCGCCCGGCATCGATTCCTGCGCGTTCAGCCAGGTTGACAATCGCCTGTTCCAGCTGGCCGCGCTCTGCATGGAATCGCGGCAGCCGCGCGTCGCGATCGAGCCGCAGTTGAACACTCTCCGGCAGCACCAGGCGGATCACCGGTTCGAGGTCGGAGATGAGATCGTTCAAATCCAAAACCGCCGGCTGCTGGAGCCGCCGGCCGCTCAGCATCATCAGTTGCCGCGCCAGCAGTCCGGCGCGCTCCAGCGCGCGGCTGATGTCCGTCACTTTCCCGGAGACCGGGTCTTCATCGCCGAACCGCAGCTTCAGCGCATCCATGTACCCGATGACCTTGCTCAGCAGGCTGCTGAAATCCTCGGCAACCCCTCCGGCGACGCGGCCGAGCGCCTCCACTCGCTGCGATGCCAGCGGTGGTGCGGCGGCGCGCCGCGCCCCGTCTCCATTCCGTCCTCGTTCAGTCACGTCGCGGATATTTAATTGGATCGCGCGCCGCTCTCCTTCCGCATACACGTTGCCGATCACTTCCAGGTCCGCGCGCCCACCGCCCGCGGACCGCGTGGCAATGGTTTTCTGGATTGTGTCGTTTTCGTGAAGCTCGTGGAGTGTAGCCGCATCCAGGTCCGTTCCGCGGAACAGGTCCAGCTCCCAGTACTTGACGCCGATCGCGGCCGCGCGCGAGACGCCGAACGCTTTCATCAGATAGGGATTGAGGTCGAGAATGGTTCCCGTCTCGGCGTCGGCGATCAGGATGCCGTCCCTGGCGGCCTCGAACAGTCGCCGGTAGCGCGCTTCGGCGGCGTGCTTGCGCTCGGTGACGTCGAACAGCACCATCACCGCGCCGTCAATTTTGTTCTCGGCCGTGCGGTACGGCCGCACCCACATCGAAAACCAGCGCCCGTCCCGGTCCTGCACTTCCCGTTCTTTTACGTTCAAGTTGTCGATCACATCCTGGAACAGGCCTTCCAGATCCGGGATGTCGATTTTCGGCTTGAAATCGCTCACGGGCCGCCCCACGTCGGTTGGCAGCAGGTTCAGCACCTTCTCGGCCTGCGGGGTGAAGCGGCGGATGCGCAGGTCATTGCCGAGCATCACGATCGGAATGTTGACGCTGCTCAGCAGATTATTGAGGTCGTTGTTGATCTGGCTCAACTCGGCGTTGCGGCTGTGCATCTCCTCGTTGACCGTGGTCAGCTCTTCGTTGGTCGATTGCAGCTCCTCTTTCGCCGTGAGCAGCTCCTCGTTAGTCGACTGCAGCTCCTCATTGCTCGATTGCACTTCTTCATTGGCCGATTTCAGCTCCTCGGTGGTGGCCTGCTGCTCTTCGATTACCGACTCGAGGTACTGCTTGGTGGAGGCCAGCTCTTCTTCCAGCTCGCGCAGCCTGCGGGCCGCGGCGGGCGTCCGGGCTTGCCTTCCTTTTTTCGATTCGCGGCCGCCGGTCCCGCTGGTCTTCCGCTCCTCCTCGAACAAGATCAGAAAGTGCGTGTCGCTGTCCGCCTCTGAAATGATCGGGGTGATGCGGAGTCGAACCGCGTAATTGCGGTTCGCATGAGAAAAGCGGATCCGCTCGCCGCGCATTGCGGCGTGCCGCTTCCTGGCGCCGTCAAAGAGTTTGCGAAATTCCACCAGCAACTCGCGGCGCAGCATCCGCGTGATTTTCAAGGCCGCCTCGCCGGTGGCATGTTCCAGGTACGGCGCGGTGTGGCCGTGGAACTGCACAATCGTCCCGTCTTCGGTGATCAGGGCGCCCGGCGGCAAGTACCGGTTCAGGCTGTATTGATCCACCCGGCGCTGCGAATCTACAGCCGGACGATGGGCCGCCGTTTGCACCGTGCCGGCGCGCACGTCTTGGTAAGCTCCCAAGTCCAGCTGGTTGACGGAAGCCGTGCCGGATTTGCGGCTATAAATTTTTAAATGGCGATCGATGGCAACGAACTGGTCGCTCGATCCTCCCACCGTTTCCGAAAGCCCCAGCACCAGGTATCCGGAGGGCTTGAGGGCATAATGAAACAGCCGCATTATATTGGCCTGCAGCTGGGGCCCGAGGTAGATCAGGACGTTGCGGCAGGTGATCAGGTCCAGTTTGGAAAACGGCGGATCTTTGGTCAGGTTTTGCTGCGCGAAGATGCATAGATCGCGCACCGGCCGGCTGATTTGAAATTGCCCGTCGACGCGCGTGAAGAAACGCCGCAGCCGCTCCGCGGAAACATCGCTGGCGATGGATTCCGGATACACGCCCGCGCGCGCCCGCTCCAGCGCGGGCTCGCTGAGGTCCGTGCCGAAAATCTGCACCGGCACCTCCATATCGTTTTCTCGCATGTACTCGAGCAGGCAGATGGCCATCGAGTACGCCTCTTCTCCGGTGGAGCAGCCGGCGACCCATACCCGCACCGGCGTTTCCGCGGAGCGGCCGCGGAGGAGCGCGGGGAACACCTGCTTCTTGAGCGCCTCGAAGGTCGCGTTCTCGCGGAAGAACCCGGTCACGCTGATCAGAATGTCGTGAAATAGGGCCTTCAGCTCCGCGCGGTTTTCCCGGAGCAGGCGTACATACTGGGCGGTGGTTTCGGTTTTGTGGAGAGCCATGCGCCGTAGAATGCGCCGCTGCAGCGTCCCCGGTTTATAAAGCGTGAAATCCACGCCGGTGGCCGTGCGCAGCAGGTCCAGGACTTTGTCGAACTTTGGCTGCGCCGCGGCGGGCTCCGGCGCCGCCGGCTCTTCGGTCGCGACGGCTTGGGGCGCTGTTACGT
This sequence comes from Bryobacteraceae bacterium, assembly GCA_035295805.1. Lineage (GTDB taxonomy): Bacteria > Acidobacteriota > Terriglobia > Bryobacterales > Bryobacteraceae > PSRJ01. The sequence goes on from DATGII010000256.1 coordinate 42,281, forward strand.
ACGGATGCCGGCAGATGCGCATGATTTCGTGCGCGATCTGCGCCGGCGGCATCACCACGTCTACCCAGCCGGCGGCGATGGCGTTGCGCGGCATGGCATCGAATTTCGCGCTTTGATCCTGCGCGAACGTGATGCCGCCCGATTCTTTCACCGCCCGCAGCCCAAGCGTTCCGTCCGAGGCGGTGCCCGACAGAAGCACGGCGATCGCGCGGCTGCCGCGATCCTCGGCCAGCGACCGGAAAAATTCGTCGATCGGAAGATGGAGTCCCGTGCCGCTGGCCCGTTCCGTCAGAAGCAGCCTGCCATCGGAAAGCCGCATGCTCCTTTTGGGAGGAATCACGTAAACCTTGTTCGGCTCCACCGGCATCTTGTCCTTCACCTGCAGCACCGGCATGTTCGTGCTTTTGGCGAGCAGTTCGCCGAGGATGCTGTTGTGGTTGGGGTCGAGATGCTGAACGAATACGAAGGCCAGGCCGGTATCGCCGGGCAACGCGGCGAGAATTTCCTGGAACGCTTCCAGTCCGCCGGCTGAGGCTCCGAAGCCGACCACCGGGCACGGGGAATGCATCTCAGGTGTCGTGTCCGGAACGGGTGCGGCGGATGCAGCCTTCCCCGCAATCTTGGCAGCGTTCCGGGTTGCGGGCTTCTTGTTTTTCAAGCGTAAACCATTTATACCGCTATACGGCGCTTGGCGCGGGTATGCGCCGCGGTGGGTGGTTATCGGCCGGCGCGACCCCGATTACCGCGTCTTTGCGATTGGCCACGCGGACAGGATTGCGCCGTCGACGTAATGATTTTCGTCGACGTATGCGCGGATGGTGATGCGGTAGGGTTCGCCGTCGGCGTCCAATGCCTCGCGCTCGTACACGGCAAGAGTTGCGGCAGCTTCCATGAGGAGTTTCTCAAGTTCCGGGATCTGCAGTTTGGGCTGCAGATCGGTGATCCGCCGCCCGGTATCGGTCTCGGCGAGGCTGAACAACCGGGCTGCCCGGGGAGTGAAGTGCCGAATCCGCAAATCGGCGTCAACCGTCAGCACCGCCCCGTCAAGGTTCCGAATCAAGGCGGTCAACTCGGCCGAGGTCCGCGACAGTTGTGTGTTGCGTTCGCGTATCTCTTCGTTGATGGTGGCGAGCTCCTGGTTGGCGGCCTGCAACTCTTCGCGCGTTGCTACCAACTCTTCGTTACTTACCTGTAGTTCCTCGTTCGCGGTGACCAGTTCCTCGTTGGCTGTCCGCAATGATTCAATGGTCCTCGCCTGTTCCTCCAGCAATGCCTGGAAATGCTGGGTCGCATTCATCTTTCCCCCCAAAACCACAGCCCGGGAGAGTTGCTCGGCCGGCTGCGAAGTGCCGGCGTGCCCGCCGGCAGGGGCGCGGCTCTTCCGCGTCCTGTGTTGGGCCCGTTCGGCCGGGCGCTTTGTTCTGGCGGCGGCGAGCCGCGATCTTTCTTCGCGGGCGCGTCGCAGAAAAATACCGGGCGCGCCGGCAGCCGGCGTGAGCCAGGGCGCGGCCGCCTCGGGAGACTCGGACCCGCCCAGCACCAGAACCCCGCTGGGTTTGAGGCTGTAGTGCAGCCGCTCCAGAATCCGGCTCTGCACCGCCGCCGTCAACAGCGAGAGCTGATTCCGGAAAACGATCAGATCCATTTTCGAAAAAGGCGGGTCAGTGGCAATATCATGCCGTGCGAACACGCAGGACTGGCGGACCTGCAGGGCCACACGGCGCCCCTCGCTCTCCCGGCTGAAGAACCGCGAGAGCCGCTCGCCGGAGATTTCGGTCAGCAGGGATTCCGGATAGAGCGCCGCGCGCGCGGTTTCCACAGACGCGTCTTCCAGGTCCGTTCCAAACACCCGAATCGCGCCGCGGGATGCAAGTGGTTCCAGCATCTCGATGAGAGTGATGGCCACCGAGTAGGCTTCTTCTCCGGTCCGGCAGCACGGCGCCCACGCGCGAAAGGTGACATCGTCGCGGCGGTCGTTCGACAAGCTGCCGCTCAAGACGGTTCGCAGGGCCTCAAACGTGTCCGGCCTCTGGAAGAATCCGCCGGGACCGCCGTGCAAGGCGAGCCGTAAGGCCCGCGCCTCTTCAGCATTCGCGCGAATCTGGCGGACGTATTCGGCGGCGTTTGCGCAGTGCCGCAGCACCATTCGCCGCGCTACCAGGCTTTGCACCAGATCCGGGCGGTAATGGCTCAGATCCAGCTTTGTCTCGCGCAATACGGCCGCGCCGATTGCTGTCAGGTCATCCTCGGAGATCGCGGGCGTCAATCCCCCCCCGGACATCAACGGGCTGGCCTCGGTGACGTCGTGTACGCGGTGAATGCGGTTCTTGGCGGGGTGCACTTTCGGGCTTCAGATCTTATCATATATCCCAATCTTCGGTCTCAAGCTTTTCTTCGCCTCCGTAAACGTATGGAGACGCGACGCTTGAGCCTATTTAAAAGTGCTCCGGCAACTCTGTAAGCTTTCTTACGGCCGCCGGGATGAGCAACGTGATACACTTGCACAGCGATCCCGCTGTTATGGGCACTCAAGCCGCTAGGCCATCGGTTCCGGAATTGATCCAGGAAAGTCAGCGGCTCCGCGAGATATTCGATCAGAATGTAGTCCAGTTTCGGACAACGCTCGAGGAGTCGAAAAACCTTTTCGCCGCTTGCGGTTGGCCGGCACGTCCGGAGCCCGCGCCGAGCACGGAGGCGGCCTCGCACGCCATTCTCGCGGGTCTGACGCGCCGCGAAATCGAGGTCCTGCGCCTCATCGCCGAAGGAAAATCGTCCAAGGAAGTCGCGGCGGAATTGGGCATCGCATTCCGGACGGCGGTCTGCCATCGGTACCGGATCTTTCAGAAATTAAACGTCCACGAAACGGCTTCCGTGGTACGGATCGCTATCCGTGCCGGCCTGGTCAACGCCTAGAGCATCTACGCGGTGCGCTGCTCGTCGGCCGGCGGCTCTCCGCGCAGAATCAGTCGCGCGAAGGTCTGCAGCACGCGCACATATTCGGCGCGCGCCTCGTTTTCGGCGCGAAGCGCCCGCTGTACGGCAGAATTGGAATCCACCGAGGCCATTGACCGGGCCTGAAATTCGGCTTGAATTTTGCGGTACTCCTCCGAAGCGCACCGGTATTGCTCCTCCGCGGCGCGCAGCCGTTCCCGCCACTCTTCTTCGAGTTCCCGCCTGGGTATGCCCAACTTAAAATAATTCTGTTCGTGTGCCAGGCCGATTGCAATCAGTTATTATTCGTAAGCGATTCCTTGATCAGATGGGGGCCGCCTCGCTCCGTTTCCGCGTGCTTGAGCTCGCGCCGCCGGGACCTCAGCGCAAACCGCACTCCCTCTAACACCGCGTCGGCGTCCAGAGGTTTCTGCAGCATGTGGCGGCCGTTTGAGGGCATATGATAATACGGGCTGACGATTGCGCCGGTCGGCGCCGAGACAAACAGCGCGCGCAGCCGGTCGTCTCTCCGGAACAGCGCCCGCGCCAGTTCGTATCCGTTGTCGCCGGGCAACGCCAGCGCGGTCAGCAGCAGATCGATGCGGCCTGGGAACTGCTGGTAGAGGTCGACTGCGTCCCAATAGTCGCCAGCCTGCAATACCGCGTAGCGATGGTGTTTCAGAAGTGCGCCCAGGAACTCCCGATCCCCCCGGTCCGCGTCGACTATCAGGATTGTGCTTCGTCTCCTGGGCATGCGCGACACTCTGCGGCGGCGCACTGCGCCGTCTCCAACACCCTCCCCTGGGCAGAGATCCGGGCCGCCGAATACCCCTTTAGCGGCCCGGTTGCAGTTGCAATCTAGGAGGAGAAAGGATCATCGACTTCTTTCTGACTCCACGCTAGCACCAGTCCAGAGCCGAATCTGTCTGCTTTAGGACGGCTGATCCGGTAAATGTATGAGTACCGTCTATGGCCCTTCAGGTGAACACCGGGCCTTATCGGGCTGGAGCGCCCTGTGGCAGCCGGCGTGCCACCCGGAAAGCAGGAAAACGCCGGAGCCGGCCTCGAATGTTCCCGCGGCGCCGGGGAGGAAGCATGACCAATTGCGTGCTGTGCGGTGGTGAAATCCCGTCAGGCTGGCCTGTCGTTTCGCTGCCCGCCGGGCTGGCGCATCGTTTCCGGACAATGTGCGATGTGCTGGAGCCCGCGGCGGAACATGCCTGCCAGCTGTTGGAAGCGCGCGGGCAACGGCTCGGTTTCGATTTTGGTTTTGACGAGGCTGCGGCTCGCGCCGGGGCTTTGATTCTGGAGGGCGGCGCCAGGGCAGCTTAGCAACGCGCCAACAAAACTCCGCGCTATTCCCGCGCGATATGGAACGCGATCATGAACGTTCCCAACAGCGCCAGCGCTCCCGATACGACCATTCCCGGGATGTTGTACTGCACCGGCTGGTTGGTTGCGGCGACCGAGAGGAAGGGGGCCAGCGCCGTGCCGAGCAGGATCCCGCCGCCCGCGCCCACGTACCGGAAAAACCGCCGGCTCACTCCCGCGGCGAGATCGTCGGTAGCCTGCTCCACGTGCGCGGCCGATACCGTGTCCGCGCGGTGGCGCTTGGAAACCTGGATCGATTCCATAATGAGCTGGACGATGTATTCGCTGATCTTGTCCTTCAATGTCGCAAAAGCGGCGGATGAAAACGGATGGGATTCCACGGACTGCAGCTCGACGTACGCTGCCTGAATGGTTTTTTCAATCGACGGACGCGGAACTGCGGGGGTAGCCATTGGATTAGGTCCTCACTTCCGATGATTTCTTGCTGTCCTTTTTATTGGGATTCAGATCGCTGGAATCCAGCGCCGTCCCGAACCCCTTCATTAATGCCGATTCCAGAATCGCCACGTCCTGCGGCGTGCGCGAGAGCATGGTTGCGATGAGCGTCGTTACCAGCAGCACAATCCCGATGACGACCGCCGCCAGGATGGCCCGCTGTCCCGCTAATGCGGAGACCGCGGGATTGTCCACGGCCGGGCCGCGCATGAAGATGGCGCCGAACAGCGCGAACGCCAGGCATCCCATGGTGGCCAGGTACAGGTTGGTCTTTTTCCTCCGCTCCAGCGAGCGGATCTTATTCGTAAGAAAGAAATCGTCCCAGTGGCTTACGATAAACGGTTTTTTCTCGTTCATTCCGCGGCGGCCTCCAACACCGCCGAGCCGGCTGGCTTGAGCCCACAGTGAGCCAAAACTTGGTCGGGACATGTCACTCCGGTCTGTGAAAAGGCTCCCACTTTGCCACTCAACTTACGGGATTCTCAGATTCTAGGGGCTGTATCTAACTAAAGTCAAGGCATACGCCTGACGTTCGGCCGACTCGTACAAGCGAAGTGCTTTCCCTACGCAAGGGTAGGCGCATCCAGAAAGTTCCCGCTATCCTTCGTGGCAAGGTACTAGTAATACCAAAATCCGAATTGCCAGCGGCCGTAATTCGCCCTATCCTGTTCCAGGAGGCGCTTGCGGAAACTCTATGGAACTTCTGATCTTAGTAGCGATCCTGGGTGGCTTGGCGGGTGGTCTGACCTTTTTCTACCGCCGCCTCAGCGCTCCCACCACCCTGCCGGTAACGGCCGCCTGGATCGACGAGCTCTCGGTGGACCGCTATCAGCCGATGCTGCGTCTGCTGGGAGAGGACGATTTCCGGTTCCTGAACGCGCGTGCGGGTTCTGACTCAACATATGCCGCGGAGTTCCGCCGCCAGCGCTGCCAGATCTTCGGCTCTTATCTGGATTGCCTGCAGTCGGATTTTCAACGCGTGTGCATGGCGTTGAAGATCATCATGGTGCAGTCCCGCTACGACCGCCCGGACCTGGCGGCGGTCCTGGTGCGTACCCAGCGCGCCTTCGTGTTCGGACTGATGTCGGTCCACGCGCGGGTTTTCTTGTACCGCTGGGGCCTGGCTAGCGTAGACGTGGCAGGGTTGCTGAAGATCTTCGACGGGGCGCGGCTGGAATTGCGTGCGCTGGTGCCCGCGCAGCTTGACCTGGCGGCGTAAAGCCGCGGCGGTCTCGTCGGTTCCGGATCTGCCGCGCCGGGTGTGATAGCCTACCGTTTCTGCGCCTTGGCATCCACACCTCTATCGCCGTTTCACTCGAACATGCCGCGTTAAAAGCCGCCGAGCTGGGCGCCAACACGTTTCAGATCTTCTCCGCGAGTCCCCGTATGTGGCGCGCCCGCCTGCCCCACCGCGATGCCGTCAAACGGCTGCGCGCCGCGCGTGAGCGTCACGATCTCAAGCCGCTGGCGATCCACGTGAACTACCTGATCAATCTCGCATCGTTCGATTCCGTGATCCGGCGCAAATCGATCGAGGGCTTTCGCGGCGAGCTGGAGCGCGGCAAGCTCATCGGCGCCGAATACCTGGTGCTGCATCCGGGAAGCTATCGCGGCCGCTCGGTGGATGAAGGCATCGCCGCCTTTGTGCTCGGCCTGGCCGAAGCCGCCGAAGGCTTCCACGCCCGGCGGCTGACGGTTCTGCTGGAGAACACGGTCGGCGCCGGCTCCCACATCGGCGGCCGCTTCGAAGAGCTGCGCGCGATTCGCGACCTGGCGCGGAAGCACACGCGCCTGCCCATCGGTTATTGTCTCGACACCTGTCATCTGCTCGCATCCGGGTTTGATGTCGCCACGGCCGCCGGCTTGCGTGCGACGCTGCGCCATGCCGAGCAGGTTTTGGGCCTGGCGCATGTGCACCTGATTCACGCCAACGATTCCAAAGGCGCGCTCGGTTCGCGCCGCGATCGCCACGCGCACATCGGCGCCGGCCACATCGGCCGCGAAGGGTTTCAGCGAATCCTCCGACACCCCAAGCTGCGCGGCAAACCGTTCATTCTCGAGACGCCGGTCGATGAGCCGGGCGACGACCAGCGGAATCTCGACACGCTGAAATCGCTCGCGCTACGATAGGAATTCAGCCCCCAAGTCTCAATACAATATGCCCGAAAAGCCGTACGACCATAACCAGATCGAGCTCAAGTGGCATGAGCGCTGGCAAAACGCCGATTTCTACAAGGCCGAGGAGAATTCCGCCAAGCCGAAGTATTACGTGCTCGAAATGCTGCCGTACCCGAGCGGCACCCTCCACATCGGCCACATTCGCAATTATGCAATCGGCGATGCGCTGGCGCGCTACAAATGGATGCGCGGCTTCAACGTGCTGCACCCCATGGGTTGGGACGCTTTTGGGCTGCCGGCCGAAAACGCCGCGATTCAGAACAACCGGCCGCCGCGCGATTGGACGCTGCAGAACATCGCCGCGATGAAGAAGACCCATCGCCGGTTTGGGTTCAGCTACGACTGGGACCGGGAGGTGGCGACCTGCGAACCCGAGTATTATCGCTGGAACCAGTGGTTCTTCCTCAAAATGCTGGAGCGCGGGCTCGCCTACCGTAAGAGAGCGCTTCTCAATTGGTGTCCGAAATGCGCCACGGTGCTGGCCAACGAGCAAGTGGTCGACGGCTGCTGCTGGCGCCATGAAGACACGGCGGTCGAACAGCGCGCGCTCGAACAATGGTTTCTCAAGATTACCGATTACGCCGAACAACTGCTGGAAGATATCGCGCAGCTCGAAGGCGGCTGGCCGGAGCGCGTGCTCACGATGCAGCGCAACTGGATCGGCCGCTCCGAAGGCACCGAAGCGGATTTCAAACTGGCCGGCGCCGGTGAGCCCATCCGTGTTTTCACCACGCGCGTCGACACAATCTACGGCGCCACGTGCGTCATCATCGCCCCCGAGCACCCGCTCAACGAGAACCTGCTCGATGGCGCCGGCAAGGCGCGCGCCAAGGCCATGGTGGACGGGCGCGCCAACCGCGACCCCGCCGACATCGAAAAAGAAGGGTTTTTCACGGGCCACTACGCCCTTAACCCGTACAGCGGCGAAAAAGTACCCGTCTGGATCGGCAACTTCGTTCTGATGGGCTACGGCACGGGCGCCATCATGGCGGTGCCGGCGCATGACGAGCGCGATTTCGAGTTCTGCACGAAGTACGGCATTCCCATCCGGCCGGTGATCCGCGCGGTGGATGGCGCGCTCGCCGTCAATCCGAAGCAGGCTTTCACCGACGACGGCATCGTGGAAAATTCCGGCCCCTGGTCGGGCCTCCCCAGCGACGAAGCCCGCCGCAAAATGAGCGCCTATGCCGCACAGAAAGGTTTCGGCAAGGCCGCGATTACCTATCGCATCAAGGATTGGGGTATCTCGCGCCAGCGCTACTGGGGCACGCCCATTCCCGTAATTCACTGCCCGAAGTGCGGCATAGTGCCGGTGCCCGAGAATCAGCTTCCCGTGGTTCTGCCGGACCGGATCGAGATCACCGGCTCGGGCCGCTCTCCGCTCGAAAACGTGCCCAACTTCGTGAATGTGCCCTGTCCCAAATGCGGCGAAGCCGCCAGGCGCGAGACCGATACCATGGACACCTTCATCGATTCGTCCTGGTATTTCTACCGCTATTGCGATCCGCGCAACGACCGCATGCCGTTTGACCCGGTGAAGATCGCGTATTGGTTTGAGATCGATCAATATATCGGCGGCGTCGAGCACGCCATCCTGCACTTGATCTACTCGCGCTTTTTTACGAAGATGATGCGCGATATCGGGCTGATTAGAAACAGCGAGCCCGCCAGGAGGCTGTTCACGCAAGGCATGGTCATTGCCGAGGGCGCCAAGATGTCGAAATCCAAGGGCAACGTGATCGGCGCCGATAGCCTCGCGGAAAAATTCGGCGCGGACACCGCGCGCATGTTTGTGCTGTTCGCCGCGCCGCCGGAAAAAGAAGTCGACTGGCGCAATGAAGGCGCCGAAGGCATTTATCGTTTCCTCGGCCGCGTCTACCGTTTCGCCACGCGCAATCTCGGCCGCGTGGATTTTCCGGCTCCGAACGACACCGACCGCAAGGTCCGCCGCAAGCTGCACCAGACGCTCAAGAAAATCACCGAGGATTTCGAAACCCGCTGGCACTTCAATACCTGCATCTCCTCCGTGATGGAACTGGTGAAGGTGCTCTATGCCGAGGAAGACAAAATCTCGGCGCAGCCGATGTGCGAGGCCATCCAGATGCTGGCCCTTATGCTGGCTCCGTTCGCGCCCTATCTATCCCAGGAAATCTGGGACGAGCTGGGCAATCAGGGCCCGGTCTTCCGGCAGGCATGGCCGTCTTTCGATCCCGAACTCGCCAAGGAAGACGAAGCCGAAGTAGTGGTGCAGGTGAACGGAAAGCTGCGCGGCCGCATTCACGTGCCGTTCGGCACACCGGTGCAGGAGCTCGAATCGCGGGCCCGGTCCGACGAGAAAGTGAAGCCCTTCCTCGAAGGCAAGCAGATTGTCAAAGTAATTCCGGTGCCGGACAAGCTGGTGAACTTCGTCGTGCGATAGGCACGGTCCTAACAGGACGTTACGCGATGTGGGCGCCCACCGTGTCCACGTAGACCGCGTACAGCGACTGGCTGGCGGTCATGAACAGGCGGTTGCGCCGCGTTCCGCCGAAACAGATGTTGGCGCAATTCTCCGGCAGCCGGATCATGCCGATCGGCTTGCCGTCCGGCGCGACCACCTGCACGCCCGGGCGCGCGCCGCACCACAAGTTGCCATCGATGTCGCAGCGAATTCCATCGGCTGCCGCCGGCTCTCCGCTTCCCGGCACCGATAATTGCACGAAGCGCTTGCTGTTGCGCAGCGCCTTGCCTTCGAGGTCGTAGACGCGCACTTCGCGCCCGGTGCCGGTATCGCAGATGTACACCTTCTTATAATCCGGCGAAAAGCAGATTCCGTTGGGCTCGTTGGGTTCATCGGTCACTTTGTCGATCTGGCCGGTCTTCGGGTCGACGCGGTACACCGCTTCTTTCAGCTCCGAATCCGCCTTGAAGCCCTCGTAGTATCCGCGGATGCCGTAAATGGGATCAGTAAACCAGATGCTGCCGTCCGGGTGCACCACAATGTCGTTTGGCGAATTCAGCCGCTTGCCTTGAAATTTATCGGCAATTACGGTTACGCTGCCGTTATATTCATACCGCGCCACGCGCCGGTTGCCGTGTTCGCAGGAGAGCTGCCGTCCTTCGAAATCGAAAGTGTTGCCGTTGCTGAACCCGGAAGGCGTGTGCAAGACCGTGACGCGGGCGTCATCTTCGATCCAGCGCATCTGCCGGTTATTCGGAATATCGCTCCACACCAGATAGCGCCCCACGCCATTCCAAGCCGGGCCTTCGGCCCACAGCGTTCCCGTGTAGAGCCGGTGGATGGTCGTGTTGCCGACGATGTAGCGGCGAAAGCGATTGTCGAGGGCCACCACGTCCGGATCCGGGTATTGCACGGGCTGATCGGGCGCCCAGCTGCGCGGCGTTGGAACCCCGCTGATGGGAGCTTGCGCGGAGGCTTTCATGAACGCGGCTCCGCCGGCCACCGCCGCCGCGAACCCGCGGCGCGTCCAGCGCGCTTGTCCCTGTACGAGGTGATCCAGTTTAGTCATACCTGTTATGTATAACGCACGCAAAATTCCTGCGCCACCGCCTATGATCGCGGCGGGCAAAACAGCCGAGCCGCAAGCCAGGCCTGCCACCGCCGCCGGCGCCAACGAAAGTTAGTAAATTCCGCTTTTGTGCGGTTATTTACTAACGCCCGCCTTATGTCCGTTTGGAGCGCAATCGAGAAAAGGTACACATGTTAAGCTTCGAATGAAAATCAGTCCGAGAGAGGAACCAACTGTTCATGTTCATTGCCCGAAGCCGGCAGTTCACGACGCTCGTGTTGGCAGTTATTTTTCCGGTCATGAGCGCAATCGCCGAGGAAAGTCATGTTGTGCCGTTATCCGAGCTGCATCGTGAGGCGGCGGCTGCCACCCAGAGCCGACAGGCTAACCTCGCGGAGCTCGAACATTTCTTCTCGTCCGACTCCGCGCAGCAGGCGTTGCGCACGGTCAAGATCGATGGGGATCAGGTGAAGTCGGCGCTGCCTTTGCTGGGCGACGAGGAGCTGGCGCGCCTTGCCGTTCGCGCCGGACAGGCGCAAGCCGATTTCGCGGCGGGCGCGCTCACGAACCAGCAAATCACGTATATTCTGATCGCACTGGCTACCGCCGTAATCATTCTGGTGATCGTGGCAAGGTGAAACGCACCGCTCCTGCGCTCGCGATTTTCTTCGCGGCCGGGTTCGCAGCCCGCGCGGCGGGCTTGTGGCTGGATGTGCCGTTTGTCCGGCAAACGGAAAACGGCTGCGGCGCGGCGGCGCTGTCAATGACTATCCAATACTGGTCGCGCGCGGGCGCGGCGGTCGATCTGCCGTCCGCCGACGCCGGGCGCATCCAGACCGAACTGTATTCCGCCGGACGGCACGGCATTCTGGCCAGTGCCATGAAGCGTTACCTGGAAGACCATGGTTTTCAGACGCTGGTGTTTCGCGGGCAGTGGGACGACTTACGAGAACAACTGGGGAAGGGCAGACCGTTGATCGTGGCGCTGCGCAGTGGCGGGGAATCGCACTACGTGGTGCTCGCGGGTGTGGACGCGGAAGCAGTCGAGATGAACGATCCGGCCGATCGCAAACTACGGAAGATGGGCCGCGCCGAGTTCGAAAGAAAGTGGAGGGCTGCCGGAAATTGGACGCTGCTGCCCGTGCCGCGCGCGGCCTCCTGATCCTTGCCATTGCCGGCGCGGCAGCCGCCGACGATTTCCAAAACGGCGCTGAATCGGCGCTGGCCGGCCGCTGGGAGGAAGCGCGGGCTGCATTCCTGAAAGGCCAGCGCGCGGCTCCCCGGGACAAGCGTTTTCCGCTCGAACTCGCCGGGGTTGAGTACCGGCTCAAGAATTTCCGCGAAGCCAAGCGCGATTTGCGGCGGGCTCTGCGCCTGGACCCCGGCGACCGCTATGGCAACGATTTTCTCGGCACCATTTATTTTCTCGAAGGCAATCTGGAAGCTTCCCTCCGCTATTGGAACCGGATCGGAAAACCACGCATCGCGGATGTGACCGTCTCTCCGGAGCCGCGGGTGGATCCCGTGCTCCTCGATTCCGCCCTCACCTTTTCGCCGGCAAGCGTGCTCACAGCAGATGAATTGCGCACCAGCGAAGCGCGGCTGGATGCGCTGGAGGTATTCCCGTCATACCGTTTCGATTTGGCCGCGCACCCCGAGGAATCGTTTGACGCGACAATCCATTGGCTCCAGTTGCCGGCGTGGATGGAAATCGCGTCCGCGTTTCGCGGAGTGCCGTATCAGACGGTCACGCCGCAAGTTCGCAACATCGGCGGCTCGGGAATCAGTGCCGACGCGCTGCTGCGGTGGGACGCGCAGAAACGGCGTGCCGGCGTGTCGCTCGCCGGACCCGTCCATCACAATGCCCAATGGCGGTATGGCTGGTATGCCGATGGGCGCAGCGAAACCTGGAGTGCCGGCGCGCCGGAAGATTTCCGTTTGCGAAGGCTGGCGAGCGGAGTCGAAATCCAGGCGATTCCGAACTGGCGCCTGCAATGGCGCATGGGGGCGGAAGTCTCGTCGCGGCACTTCGCAAATCTGCCCGGGTTCCGCGGCGGCACGGCGCTGGAATATCGCGCCTCGATCAACTATGAACTGTTGCGGATTCCGGAACACAGGCTGACCGTGAGTTCCGGAGTTACTGCGAGCTTCGGACGAATGTTCTCCCGAACCAACAACCTCTACGCGCAGGGACAGGCGTCGCTGCGGGCGCGGTGGCTGCCGCAGGCGCGCGGAGATGATTACGAAGTGAATGCGCGGTTGCGTGCCGGAACCACGCAGGGCGGCGCTCCCTTCGACGAGCTGTTCCAAGTGGGCGTCGAGCGCGACAACAATTTGTGGCTGCGCGGCCATGCCGGCACAATCGACGGGAAAAAAGGCAGCGCCCCGATCGGCCGAAACTACGTTTTGGCGAACTGGGATCTGCAGAAGCATTTGTACCGCCGCGGCATCTTCACGCTGGCCGGCGGCCCGTTCCTGGACACCGGCCGCATCAACGACACCTTTCGGCGCGACCGGTTCGGGCACTGGATGGTCGATACCGGTCTGGAAGCATCGGTACGATTAGCCGGCGCCTTTCGGATTACCCTGATCTACGGCCGCGATCTCCGCGGCGGGGGGCGAGTGGTCTACGCAACAGCGGGTCAGTAGGCAGACGGCCGCCCGGCGTCCGAATACCGGCAGGTTCGTGATTTCTACGAACGGGTCGCCGGCGCCGGATCTGCTCCCATCGTCTTTGTGAAACCGTAAGGCCTATCACAAACGTGCGGGCGGCCTCGACCGCCTGTGATACTTTCGAAATAGCTATGGTCAAGTTTCTGATCGGCCTCGTGACGGGGGTTCTGCTGGTAATTCTGACGATCGGGCTGCTGGTGTTCGCGGCGCTCCGCTTTCGCGAGAGACCGCCGGATATCGCCGATGATTCCGTGGTCGTGCTGCGCCTCCAAGGCGACGTGCCGGAAAAGGCACCCGTGGAAATCCCCTTCATCAGCGAAGACCAGGTTTTGACTGTGGCGGACGTCTGGACGGTTCTCCGCAATGCCGCCGCGGATTCCCACATCAAGGCCGTGGTCTTGGAGCCGGAAGGCCTGAGCACGGGCTGGGCCAAGCTCGAAGAGATCCGCGGCGACATTGAAAAGTTCCGGAAGTCGGGCAAACCGGTGTACGCGTACCTGCGCACGCCGCAAGCGCGTGAATACCTGGTCGCGTGCGGCGCCGACCGGATCTACATGGGCACGGCGGACCAGTTCTACGTCAAAGGGCTCCGCGCCGAGCTGATGTATTTCAAGAAGACCCTGGACAAGCTTGGCGTCTCCGTGGACGTGGAGCATGCGGGGAAGTATAAGGATTTCGGCGATCAGTTCACGCGCTCCGACATGAGCCCGGAGACTCGGGAAGTGATTACCTCGGTGGTCGACGACCTGTACGGCAGCATGGTTAACGACATCGCCGCGAGCCGGAAGAAGACGCCGGAACAGGTGCGCGCTGCGATCGATCAAGGAGTTTTCCTGGCGGACCAGGCACAGAAGGCCGGCTTCGTGGACGACCTGAAATTTGAGGACGAGATGTGGGGCGACATCAAGGGCCGGCTCCACCTCAAGGATCTGAAGAGGGTTCGAGCTACCACGTATGCGAAAGCCGAGGCGCCGGCGGCGCTGCGCGGCCGCAGCCGCATCGCCCTGGTTGTGGGCGCGGGCGATATTGTGCGCGGCAGCCCGAACGACGATGCCGCCGATGAGAACAATCTGGCGTCCTACCCCTTCGACCGGCTGCTCGAGCAGGTAGCCAACGATTCCTCAATCAAAGCAGTCGTGGTGCGCATCGATTCGCCCGGCGGCGAGGTGGTGGCGTCCGACGAGATCTGGCGCGAAATGAACCTGCTGAGCAAGAAGAAGCCGGTCGTGATCTCGATGTCGGACACCGCGGCTTCCGGCGGATATTACATTGCGATGACCGGCGATCCGATTCTGGCATACCCGGACACGGAAACCGGTTCGATCGGGGTGGTCTTCGGCAAGCCTAATCTGCACGGCCTTTACGACAAGCTGGGGATCACCAAAGACGCGATCCAGCGCGGCAAATACGCCGACATCGATTCGGACTACACCTCGCTGAGCGCCGATGAGCAGAAAAAACTGAAAGAAGGCATCGACGCGAGCTATGAGGATTTTGTAACCAAGGTGGCGAACGCGCGCCACCGGAAATTTAACGAGATCGAACCCGTTTCGCAAGGCCGCGTTTGGCTCGGCTCGCAAGCCAAGCCGCGCGGGCTCGTGGATCAGCTGGGCGGTCTGGATGATGCCATTGACCTGGTCAAGAAGCGCGCCAAGATTCCCGCGGCGGAGCCGGTGACCGTGGTTGCGTATCCCCCGCGGCGGAGCGTCTTCGACCTCCTCTTCCGGCGCTCCCAGACCGACATGTTGGAATCGAAACTCGCGGAAGCCTTCCGCGGGGTTCCGTTTCGGGCCTGGATGCACGGCGGCATGCTCCGGATGATGCCCTATTGGATCGTGGTGAAGTAACGCCGGCGAGGTTCGCCTCCGGTCCGGATCTTGCCGCTGTGGGGCGCGCGCGGAACAACAACGACGGCGGCAGTTTTTGCTTGCGGCTGCCCCCAAGGATGCGCCATATTGGAACTGGGCGCTGACTCAAGCCAAACCCGTGTAGAACGCAAACGAAGGTCCTAGGTCGGAAGATGTTCCCGCTAGGGACAGGGGCTATGTTCAGGCGCCGGGCCTCTTTCGATGCTGGATCAATTCCTGTTCTTTACCGAACTGGTGTCGATGCCGGTCTACGACGTCAAAGGACGCCGCATCGGCCGCGTTCGCGACGCCGCCCTGGTTCCCTTGGTCCACTCCGCCCGCATTGACCGGTATCTGGTCGGGGGTGGCGAAGCCTGGCTCACCGTCCATTACGACCAAATCCGTTCCATCAGCCTGGACAAGGGAATTGCTCTCAGCGATGAACATCTCACTCCGTACCATGACGACGAGTACATGCTGCGGCTCGCGCGCGACCTGCTCGACCAGCAAATCATCGACGTGACCGGGCGCAAAGTCGTCCGGGTCACCGATCTCACCCTGGATATACGCAATGACGGCACGCGCGACACCCTGGTAGTGAGCGACGTCGATATCGGTATTCGCAGCATTGTGCGGCGGCTGTTTCAAGGCGTGCTGCCGCCGCGCTGGATTCGCCGGCTGCAGCAGCCGATCGCGCCGCGGTCGATCCGGTGGGAATTCTGCAACGTGGTCGAACCGGACCCGCTCCGGCGCCTTCGGCTCAATATTTCGTATCAGAAGCTGGAGGCCATCCACCCCGCCGATCTGGCCGATATTGTCGAAGAGCTCGCGCCGGCCGAACGCGAAGCTATTTTCGAAACCATCGACAGCGAAGTGGCCGCCGAGACGCTCTCGGAAGTCGATCCCAAAATGCAGGCCAGCATTTTGGAAGCGCTCGAGCCGGAAAAAGCCGCCGACATCGTGGAAGAGATGGCGCCCGACGAAGCCGCCGACGCGCTTTCCGAAATGGAGGAAGAGGCTTCCGAAGACATCCTCGAGGAGATGGACTCCGAGCCCAAGACCGAAGTTCAGGAGCTGCTCGAGTTCGAGGAAGACACTGCCGGCGGCATGATGAATACCGAGTACGTGTTTCTGCACGACAACGCCACGGTCGCCGACGCCATGTCCGCGCTGAAAGGCAACGAGGAACTGCTGGAGAGCCTCAATACGGTCTTCCTGCTCGATGAAGAAGAGCGGCTCTCCGCCGCCGTGCCGCTCGCGCGGCTTTTCATCGCCCCGAGCGAAGCGCGCTTGAAGAAGCTGTCCAGCGAGACTCTCCTCCAGGTTACCGTCGACGAGCACCAGGACCGCGTCCTGGAGCTGTTCGACAAGTACAACCTCCTGACCTTGCCGGTGGTGGACCAAAACGGCAAGCTGGCCGGAGTCATCACGGCCGACGATGTGATTTCCGTATTGAGGAACAAGTAACGGATGCGGAACCTCCTGATCCGGTTCCGCTATCACATCGCGGTCTTCTTTGCGGTCATCGGGCCGGGCTTCATCACAGCCAATGTCGATAACGATGCCGGCGGCATCTTTACCTACTCGGCGGCCGGTGCGCGCTACGGATACCTGCCGCTCTGGACCCTGGTCCCAATCACGCTGGTCCTGATCATCACGCAGGAGATGTGCTCGCGCATGGGCGCGGTCACGGGGAAGGG
This sequence comes from Bryobacteraceae bacterium, assembly GCA_035295805.1. Classification (GTDB taxonomy): domain Bacteria; phylum Acidobacteriota; class Terriglobia; order Bryobacterales; family Bryobacteraceae; genus PSRJ01. The sequence goes on from DATGII010000256.1 coordinate 58,946, forward strand.
CTTGTCGGATCTGATCCGCGAAGAGTTCGGTCTCCGCATCACGTTCCTGATCATGACGCTGCTCGTGCTCGCCAACATGACCAATGTGATGGCGGAATTCGCCGGCGTAGCCAGTTCGCTGGAGTTGTTCCATATCAGCCGGTATATTTCGGTGCCGCTGGCCGCCGTGGCCGTGTGGTTTCTGGTGGTAAAAGGGAACTACAAGAGCGTCGAGAAGATCTTTCTGTTCGGCTGCGTTCTGTACATTACTTATGTAATTTCCGGAATTCTGGTCAAGCCGGACTGGAAAGAAGCCGCAGTTTATAGCGTAAAGCCCGTGCTGATGCTGGAGCCGGGATACATTTTCATGCTCATCGGAATGGTGGGCACCACGATCGCCCCGTGGATGCAGTTTTATCTGCAGGCGGCGGTGGTGGAGAAAGGCGTTACCGTCAAAGAATACGCCGCTTCGCGTGTCGAAGTGATCGTCGGCTGCATTATGACGGACGTGATTGCGTTCTTCATCATTGTGGCCTGCGCCGGAGCGATTTACACCGTGATGCCAACGGATATTCAGGATGCCGCGCAGGCCGCCCTGGGCCTGAGGCCGTTCGGCCAGTACGCGTTTCTGCTCTTCAGCGCGGGGCTGTTTAATGCCTCGCTATTCGCGGCGTCGATTCTGCCGTTGTCGACGGCCTATTCGGTCTGCGAAGGTCTGGGCTTTGAGGCCGGTGTGAACCGCCGCATCAGCGAGGCGCCGATTTTTTATTTCCTGTACACGCTACTGATCGTGGTCGGAGCGGGCGTAGTCCTCATTCCTGGTTTTCCCCTGGTCCGCATGATCCTCCTTTCGCAGGTGCTGAACGGCATGCTTCTGCCGTTCGTTCTCATTTTCATGATCATACTGATCAACAAGCGCGACCTCATGCAGGAATGGGTGAATCCCCGATGGTTCAACTTCGTTTCCTGGATCACGGTGGTGATTATGATCGGGTTGACGCTGGCTTTGCTGGGCATCACAATCCGCGGCTTGCAGTAGACGCAAAGAGGCGGTGCGGTTACAATTAACGCATTGCCATGCAGGTGCTTCAGGCGGGGCCTCACAAGCTGATCTATCTGGAACTCGAGCCCGAGATGGTGACCAATATCGCGCGGCAGGCGGGTTTCGAAGCCCGTCTCAAAGACACTCCCCGGCTGATGCAACTGGACTTGAGTACACCCGGCCGCACCGCTCCGCTGCTCCTGTTCGACGCGGCCGATCCCGCCAACCTCGGTTGGTTCTCCCGCTGCCAGTTTTATGTCGACGGGCGGACCGGGGCGGTCATGCAGACGCCTCTGTCCCTGGCCAATAAACGCGACCGCGGCGGGCGGGTATATCCCCAGCAGGTGCGTCTATCGATTGCCAAAGAACTGCCCGTGACCTTCCGGCTACCCGGTAAGCAATCGTTGACCGAGCAGATTTTTTACTCACTCCTCTTCAATTTCCTCAGCGCGCTGGCTCAGACGGGAGTAGCCGTGTGCGGCAGCGGGGCTGTGCGGCCGCTCGCGGGCCGGACCGAGACCATCGGCGTGCGGAATTAAGCGCGCCGGCGGGACGGGCGCGTGCGCCGCTATCCGCGCTACGATAAGAGCGGATGAAGACCGCACAGCGGCTGTTCACCACTATCAGCGGCGTGCCCATCGAGCCTGTGTACGGCCCCGAGCAGGTCCGTGAGCTCGATATCCGGCGCGATCTCGGCGAGCCGGGCGGGTTTCCTTACACCCGCGGCATCCACCCCGATATGTATCGCGGCAAGCTGTGGACCATGCGGCAATTCTCGGGATTCGCCGTCCCCGAGGAGACCAACCGCCGTTACCGCTACCTGCTCCAGCAGGGGCAAACCGGCCTTTCGGTCGCCTTCGACCTGCCCACCTTGATGGGCTACGATGCCGATCACGCTTTGAGCGAAGGCGAGGTCGGCAAATGCGGTGTTTCGATCTGCTCGCTCGAGGATATGGAAACCCTGTTCCAGGGAATTCCTCTGGGCGATGTCACGGTTTCGATGACGATCAATTCGCCGGCGGCGGTGCTGTGGGCCATGTATTTGGCGGTTGCCGAGAAGCAGGGCGTCGCCTGGACGCAGCTTTCCGGCACCATTCAGAACGACATCCTGAAAGAATACATTGCGCAGAAGGAATATATTTTTCCGCCGCGCCCTTCGATGCGGCTGGTGACGGACACGATTGAATTCGGCGCCCGCCACACGCCGCGCTTCAACCCGATCTCGATCAGCGGCTATCATATCCGCGAAGCCGGCTCAACGGCCGTCCAGGAGCTCGCGTTCACGCTCCGCGATGGGATCGAATACGTGGATTGGGCGCTCGAGCGCGGGCTCGGCATCGACGAGTTCGCCCCGCGATTAAGCTTTTTCTTCAACGCGCACAGCGATTTCTTCGAGGAGATCGCCAAGTACCGCGCCGCGCGCAAGATTTGGGCCTACGTGATGCGCGACCGCTACGGCGCGCGCAGCGATCGCAGCCAAAAACTGCGTTTTCACGCGCAGACCGCCGGGTGTTCCCTCACGTGGCAGCAGCCCTACAATAATGTGGTGCGTACGGCGCTGCAGGCGATGGCCGCAGTCTTGGGCGGTGCGCAGTCGCTGCACACCAATTCGCTCGATGAAGCCTACGCCCTGCCGAGCGAGCACGCCGTCACCATCGCGCTCCGGACCCAGCAAGTGCTTGCCTATGAGACCGGCGTCGCGCAAACCCCCGATCCTCTGGGCGGCAGCTACTTCTTGGAAAAACTGACGCTGGAAACCGAGCAGGCCGCCAACCAATACATCCGCCGCATCGACGAGATGGGCGGGATGATCAAGGCCATCGAGACCGGTTTTCCGCAGCGTGAAATCGCCGCCGCCAGCTACCGCTACCAGCGTGAAGTCGAGGCCGAGGAGCGGGTCATCGTGGGGGTGAACCGGTTCCAGTCCGACGATCAGCCCATCGAGCTGCTCCAGATCGACGAGACCGCCGCCCGGCAGCAGTCCGATAAACTCGCGAAATTGAAGCGCCGGCGGGATAATGCGCAGGTAGGGAAATCTCTGGACGCGCTGCGGCGGGCGGCCGAAGGCAGCGAAAACACGATGCCGGTCATCCTGAATGCCGTGCGCGCCTACGCGACCCTCGGCGAGATCTGCGATGCCTTCCGCGGCGTATTTGGCACGTATCAGGAGACGAGCCACCTCTAGAACATGTCGCTACCCATTCGAGTGCTGGTGGCCAAGCCGGGTCTGGACGGCCACGACCGCGGAGCCAAGGTGATTGCCCGGGCGCTGCGAGACGCCGGCATGGAAGTGATTTATACCGGCTTGCGCCAAACCCCGGAAATGATTGTCAATGCCGCCCTGCAGGAAGACGTGCAGGTCATTGGCCTGTCGATCCTGTCCGGGGCGCATAACGCGATCGTCCCGCGGGTGATGGACTTGCTTCGCGAAAAGGGTATGGACGATGTCAAGGTGATCGTAGGCGGAATCGTTCCCGACGAGGATGCCGAGACTTTGAAGCGCCAGGGGGTGGCGGCGGTTTTCCAGCCCGGTTCGTCGCTCGATTCCATCATTACGTTCATTCGCTCGGCCGTGCCCGCCTAGCAGCCGCGGGGCCCTGTGACGAGGGTTCACAGTGTAGCCCTTGCCGCTCGTTGTCGATTGCGCCCAACATCCGGTAAAATAATGGCTTACCAACTTGGCAATCGATCTGTACCCGAGTGGGATCGGCGCCCGTGTACGACTGTCACTATAGGCGCGCAGACTGGAAAGGCATGTTTCGATGAAGCTTCACAGGCGGCCTCGCCTGGCGTT
>DATGII010000257.1:0-42278 GCA_035295805.1 Bryobacteraceae bacterium
GATTAATTGATCAAAATTTTCCGGCGGCATCGGGGGCAGGTACACTTCGATTCTACAAGAGGGGTTCCGGCCATGCGAGAATAAAATTGATATGGATAAACCCCTTGCCAGCAGTCCCGTGGAATTGTTTACGCGCCTGGACGATTATTCGGTGGCAAATGCCGCCGCGGCTGCTTCCGAAGGGATTGTGTTCACCACGCTCAACTCCGCGGTGAACTGGGCACGCAAGAATTCGATCTGGCCGATGGCCTTCGGGCTGGCCTGCTGCGCTATCGAAATGATGTCCATGAGCGCTTCGCGGTTCGACATCTCACGGTTCGGCGCCGAAGTCTTTCGCGGCTCGCCGCGGCAGGCCGATCTCATGATTATCGCGGGCCGGGTCTCCAATAAAATGGCGCCGGTGGTCCGTCACCTCTATCAGCAGATGCCGGAGCCGAAGTGGGCGATTTCGATGGGGGCCTGCGCCACCTCGACCGGTGTGTTCAACAACTATGCCCTGGTGCCCGTCAATCAGGTGATTCCCATCGACGTGTTTGTTCCTGGATGTCCGCCGCGTCCGGAACAGTTGATCTACGCGATCATGCTCCTGCAAGAGAAAATCAATAAGCAGAGCGGCACGGTGAAACAAGTGTTGAATCTGGCGTAGCGATTACCCTTCCGGAAAACCCTGGTACCACCGCTCGCCGATGGGCGGGTTCTCTGCAAAGCCGCGATTTGAAACCACGAGATCAGCCTATGCCGGTTGACGCGCCCGAGCCCATGCCATTGCCTGGTACCGCCTCCCGTTGGCGTTACTGATCCCGCGTGTTATCGTCCAATCAAACAGTCTTTCATGAGCGCACTCGGAATGGCACGGGAACCAGCGGAACGCGAACTCGACACAATCGACCTTCAGCTCCTTCGGGCACTGGCAGCCGCCGGCGAAACTGTTCCTAAGGACATCCACCAGCAGAGGCGCCTGGATCGGCTGGACCTGGAGGGCTATGTCGAATCGAGGCGCCAGAGTCCTGCCGAACCCGGTGCCAATCCGTCGTGGGTGTACCGGCTAACCCGAAAAGGACAGCGCGCCCTCGAGCGGCGGCAGCCGGGAATCTAACCGCGCCGCCGATGATACTCGCCCTGGCCCAGTAAACCGACATCCGCCAGTACTGCGAGAATGAGGGCCGCCAGGTAGACACCCTCTAACGGATGCCGGGCGTTGACGATCCAGGCGTATACGAGCGTCGTCAGCGGCAAGAAGACAAATCCCAGCACCACCAGCAGCAGAGAATGGTAGGCGCGTTCCAGGAAAGTAGTAAACAGAAACAGAAGCACAATCGCGAGACGCGGGAACGCGATCCCGCCCAATACGATCAAGCAGGGCATGCGCCTCCCATTTTAGACTGGGGGTTGCGGCGCGCTACTCGCTTCCCGTCTTTGCCGATTTTCGATCGGAAACTTGCTGTGATCGCGTGTGTCCTGGCAGGCGCGGCGCTGCCTGCGCAGGAGCACGAGCAGGCAGGCTCGCGGATGGGAATGGTGGACGTGACTGCCCCCGCCGCCGCTCTGATGAAGCTCGCCTCGGGAACCGCGGTGAACCCGTCGACCTTCGCCGCGCCGATGATCATGGAACACTTCGGCCTTTGGAATACGATGCAGATGGGCACCGCGTTTCTCGCCGACACGCAGCAATCCGGTCCGCGCGGCGGCGATAAGCTCTTTGCGCCCGACTGGTTCATGATGAGCGCCGAACACAGGTTGGGAACCCGGGGCGCGTTCGAAGCCGAGCTGATGCTGAGTTTGGAGCCGGCCACGGTGACCCGGCGGCGCTATCCCGAGCTGTTTCAGACCGGCGAGACCGCGTTCGGAGTTCCCATCATCGATGGCCAGCATCCGCACAATTTCATCATGTCCTTGGGAGTTCACTACGTTCGGCAAGCCGGCGGTAACACCCAGGTCGAGCTCTACTTCGCTCCCGTCGGCGACCCGGCGCTCGGGCCCGTCGCGTATCCGCACCGCGCTTCGGCGGCGGAACTGCCCGAGGCGCCGCTCGCGCATCACTGGCAGGACTCGACGCACATTGCCGACGAAGTGGTGACGCTGGGCGTTGCTCACCGATGGATCAAGCTGGAATCCAGCGGATTCCACGGCGCCGAACCGGGTGAGAACCGCTGGACCATCGGCACGGGCCCGATCGATTCCTGGTCGGCGCGGTTGTGGTTCTTTCCGTCGCGATCCTGGGCGGCGCAGGTGTCGGGCGGCCGGCTCGCTCATCCCGAAGCCCTCGAGTCCGGCGATCAGGTGCGAACCACGGCATCGCTGAGTTACTCGCGGCCGTTTCGCGGAACGGCTTGGTCGACCAGCTTGATCTGGGGCCGCAATCACAACACCGCCACGCACCGCGACCTGAATTCGTACTTGATCGAATCGATGCTGCCCGTAAGCAGCTCCAATTTGCTGTCCGTCCGCGCGGAGCGCGTGGATAAAGATGAGTTGTTCGCCTCCCAGCCGCAGCTCGAAAAGCAACTCGACCGCTCGTCGGGAACTACCTTTCGGGTCGCTGCGTACACACTCGGCTACACGCGCGACGTGCGCACCTGGCGTTGGCTGCAGACCGGAATCGGCGCGAGCTTCACCGCTTATGCGATACCCGCCCCCATCCGGCCGTTTTACGGCGCACATCCGGTGGGCGGCAATGTGTTTATTCGTGTGCGGCTACGCCCGCCGTCCGGGTGACGTTTCACGGGCCGCCGCAAAACGCATTAGAATTTGAAGGAGACAATGCACAGGCTGCGCTGGTTTTTGATCGGGGTGCTCACAGTGTGTGTGGTGATCGTCGCCGCCGCGGCGGTGTGGATGTCGCTGGCACATGGGTTCAGCGCCAACGCCCCGCCCAGCCGGCCCGAGCGCTGGCTTGCGGCTCGCGCGCGCGATGCCGCGATGCCGGCCGACGCCGCCGCGCGTCAGAACCCGGTCCCCAACACACCGGAGGTCCTGGCCGAGGCGCGCGCGCATTGGGCGGACCACTGTGCCATATGCCACGATAACGACGGCAGCGGCGGCACCATGATCGGTACTCATACCTACCCGCCGGCTCCCGATATGCGGAAAGAGGGGACGCAGCATCTCAGCGACGGCGAGCTCTTCTATATCATCCAGAACGGAATTCGCCTGAGCGCGATGCCCGCCTGGGCTACCGGATCCAGTCACGACGAAGAGGATTCCTGGAAGTTGGTGCGCTTTATCCGCCATCTGCCGCAGTTGACCTTCGAAGAGAAGAAGGACATGGAAAAACTGAATCCCAAGGGGCCCGAGGACCGCCAGGAAGAAGAAGACGAGGAAAAATTTTTAAACGGAGAAGATACCCATGAACCGACCGAACATCACCATCACTGAGATCCGTCGCGGCGCTCTGGCCCTGGCGCTCGCCGTCGCCCTGCTCGCGCTGGCCGCCCCGGCATTTGCGCATGGCGGCTTTGATCACGTGAGAGGCACCGTCGCGAAGGTCGATAACAACGTCCTGACAGTCAAGACCGCCAAGGGCGATGTCGACGTGAAACTAAACGCGCAAACGCAAATAAGCAAGGGCAACCAGAAGGCGGCAGTTGACGATCTGAAGCCCGGCAGCCGGGTCGTCGTGGATATCCCTGAAGGCAGTAAGGACGCTGTCGCACACTCGGTGCAAATCGGGGTCTCTTCAGCGCCGGCTCACCACGCGCCCGAGCACAAGTAAACGGGTGACCGCGCGGTGCGGCCGCTCTCAATTGGCGCGGGATCGCGCCGTGCGGTGACCGAGCATTTGTTGCACGAATCGAGCCCATTCCGATTGCAGTCTGGGCTGAGTCCCGCCCAGCTCCGCCGCTGCGCGCATTTCCGCAATTTCGCCGGGGTCCGGCTTGGCTCGCGTCGCGTCGGCCCGGATGCGGTGATGCTCGGAATGTGAATTCTCTTGCGAAATCAGGGCGACCACTTTCACGTGCGTATCTTTACGCTTTTGCAGACTCGCCGTGAACTCTACCGCGCCGGGAAGATCGGGATTAACGATGAGCAGATCGACAGCAAGCTTCAGCCGTCGCATGATTCTCGTGGCTTGGGCAACTGTATCGGCCGGAACGACGTGGTAGCCAAATGGTTCCATGGCTTCGGCAAACCAGAACAGGAACCCGAGGTCATCATCTAGAACGAGTATCTGCACAAAACGACTGCCCACCGCACGGCAGCAAGCGTCTTGCCAGCGTCACAACGCGGACGACTCTGGGTGCCGTGTTGAAACAAACGAAGGCTCGGCGGAAACATACATATCGCCGCGAAAATGTTTTGGTCTTGGCTGGACAATTGCATGCTCGTGCGCGATATGACCTCCCACTTTCGACAGGAACCTTCGAGATCGGAACACCACCGCCGGTCTCATCGCCGTTATCCGATCTATGTAGACCTCGAATACAAGCTGCTGGACGGTAAGCACGTGCTGAAAAGCGGTGCCGGACGGACCGTGAACCTATCGAGCAGCGGGATTTTGTTCGAGGGGCGCGAGACATTGCCCGAGGGCATGACCATCCGCCTGTCCCTAAACTGGCCGGCGCGGCTTAACGAACGAGTCGGTCTCACTCTTTCTGTGAATGGAAGAACGGTTCGGTCGTCCGGAAAGTTCACCGCGGTCGAAATTGTCAGCCATGAATTTCGAACACGGCCGATTCCCGCCCATGCTCAGGACGCCGCGGAAGGCAGCTCTGTATCCGTCGCGACCATGACCGCTCGTCCTGTGTCCGCCTGAACATGCGGCTGGGGTTCAGACGCACACAGCGGGCCGAATCGTCATGTGTCCACGCAAGAATTGCATGTACCGTGTCCAGAACTTTCATGGATATTTTCCACGGTAGCGTGATCGAGACCGAATTCGTATCACGGGAGCCAAAATGACTCACGCACCGCGTTGGGGCCGGATCGGAAACGTGTGGTGTTTTCTCATGCACAATGCCGTCACGTGGCCCATTCACGGGCGCTACCACTGCCGGCATTGCCGCCGTATTTACGTCTCGCCCTGGAAGTAAAACGTCCAACAAGCTGGATTCCACAGGAAAGTACCAATACTGTCTAGAATGGTTGCATTCATGCAGCCGAACGAGAGTTATGTCACAGTCAGTGACGGCGTGCGCCTGTTCTGCCAGCATGTCGGCGATCACGCGGCCGCCCTCCTGATCCCGAACGCGCTGTACCTTTTCGAAGACTTCCGACGGCTCGCCGCGCGACGCACTTTAATCTTTTTCGATTTGCGCAATCGCGGGCGCTCTGACGCGGTCGTGGACCCATCGAAGTTGCGCCGGGGCATTCATGAGGATGTGGACGATTTGGACGCCGTGCGCCGGCATTTCGGATTCGACACAGTGGACGTGTTAGGGCATTCCTACCTCGGCCTGACGGTCACGCTCTACGCCATGAAATATTCGGAACATGTGAATCGGGTCGTGCAGATCGGACCCGCGCCTCCGCGAGCCGGCACGCAATATCCCGCTCACCTGGCCGGCGCAGATTCCGTCCTCTCGGACGTCCTCGGCAAGATGGGTCAATTATACGGGCAGACCGGGGCGGATCCTCGGGAATCATGTCGAAAAATTTGGGCCCTGCTGCGCATGCTGTATGTGGGCGATCCGGCGGACGCAGCCAAGCTGCACTGGGAGCCGTGTGACGTTCCGAACGAATTAAATTTCATGCGGTATTGGAACGCCCATGTTCTGCCGTCGATCCAGCAGCTCGAATTGGGCGCGCCGGATTATGCCAGAGTGAAGGCGCCCGTGCTGACGATCCACGGCGCCAAAGACCGCAGCGCGCCGTATGGCGGAGGCAGGGAGTGGGCGATGCTGCTGCCGGATGCGCGCTTACTCACGATTAAGAGCGCCGCCCACGTCCCGTGGATCGAAGAGCCCGAGGCGGTTTTCGGCGCAATCGCCACATTCCTGGATGGTGCGTGGCCCGAGAGTGTCGAGAAAGTAACGGTGCTTGATCCCGGGGGAACCGCCGGCGCGCCGCCGCTCCGCTAGCGCAGAAACGCCCGAATTTCCCGATTGACCTCGTCGCGCTTTTCGTGGATCACCCAGTGCGAGCCGTCGGGAATACGTTTGACGGTCAATCGCGGGACGAATTGTTGGAGCCCGTCCAGGTTCTGGGGCAGCAGTGCTGTGTCCTTTTCGCCCCAAATCACCAGCGTCGGCACATTCACCATCAGGCTCTTGGGATCGACCGCGAAATTCCCGCGTGCGGCTTGGCCGGCGGCGGGCGGACCCACCTCGTTGGCGCGATAGTAATTCAAGCCGCCGGTGAGCGCGCCGGGCTGCGACCACGCCTTCAGGTACGCCGCCTTGTCGTCCTCCGTAAAAACGCCGGTCTTCAGGCCTTCCCCAAGCACGATGTTGACCAGCATCGCGTAACCGTTGGCCGACAAGCCCGCCTCGGCCTGCGGGCTGCGGAACATCAGCATGTATTGGCTGGCTTTCTGCTGCGCTGCATCCGAGCTCAACAGGCGGCCGAATAATCCGGGATGCGGCGCGTTTACGATTACGAGCTTCTCCAGCATCTCCGGGTGCGCGATGGCGAATGCCCAGGCGACCGCGCCTCCCCAGTCATGCCCCACCAGCACGAATTTCTTTTTGGGAGAGAAATGCTCGCCCAGCGCACGAATATCTTCCACCAGCACGTTCATCCGGTACTGTTCGAGTGCAGGGGGCTTGTCCGAAAGATTGTAGCCGCGCAGATCGGGTGCGACCGCGAGATGGTCTTTCCCGAATTCCGCCAGTTGGTTTTTCCACTCGTACCAGAACTCGGGAAAGCCGTGTAGAAAAAGGATCAGCGGTCCTTTGCCCGCGCTGACGTAATGCAGACGCACGCCGTTCACGGTCACCGAGCTGTCGTTAAGCTTCGGATTGGGACGATCCTTTGCAGGCGCGAGCCACGGAGTAGCGAGCAGGGCAAGCAGCCCCGAGCAGAGGTCACGAGTAGTCATCTTGGAAGCCTAGTCTGTACGCGGCTTGCGTGTCAATGAGGGAATCCGCTCGGAGTCATCGAACTTTTATCACTTCGTCAACCTCGCGCAATGTAGGTGACTTACTGTAAGCGCTGTTCCGGCGCTGCCGGAGGTGTAGTTCGAATCCTTTTCACGGAAAAGAGGTATAGATGCTCAAAACGGTTGATGCGTTCGCCACGCCCCAAAAGATGCTCGCGCTCTTGACTGGATCCTTACTCCTGTTTGGGCCCGGCGCCATGCCGGTGCACGCCGGTCCGGTTTCGGGAGCCACAAAGACGCCGATTCAGCACCTGGTGATCGTCTTCCAGGAAAATGTTTCCTTCGACCACTACTTCGGAACTTATCCGAACGCCGCCAATCTTCCCGGCGAAACACCGTTTCACGCCAAGCCGGGCACACCCACGGTGAACGGCTTCACACCCGCACTGCTGAATCAAAATCCGAATTTGAATCCTCTGAATGGCGCCGGCGCCGGCAATCCGTTCCGCCTGAGTCCGGGGCAGGCTGTGACCGCCGACCAGGATCATGACTATACCGCCGAACAGAAAGCCTTCGACAAAGGGCTGCTCGATCTGTTTCCTTTGAATGTCGGAACAGCCGGACCGCCCCCGGCCGGCGGGGGAATCACCAGCACAAAGAGTCTGAACATGGGCTACTTCGATGGCAACACCGTCGCCGCGATGTGGAATTATGCTCAAAAATACGCTATGAACGACAATCACTTCAGCACGACTTTCGGGCCGTCCACACCGGGAGCCATCAACCTCATCTCCGGCCAGACCAATGGGGTAACGCTGACGAAGAATGGAACCGGCGACGAAGTGGACGGCGGCGCCGGCTCACTGACCGTGATTGGCGATCCTGACCCGATTGGCGACGTCTGCTCCAATCCCACTCGCAACCAGGTGCAGATGGGCGGCAAAAATATCGGCGACCTGCTCAATGCGGCGGGCGTTACTTGGGGATCGTTCATCGGGGGCTTTGATCTCTCGACCGTGAACTCGAACGGCACCACCGGCTGCAAGCGCAGTTCGAAAGGCCTGGCCGGCACTACCGGCGACTATATTCCGCACCACGCCTGGTTTCAGTATTACGCTTCGACCGCGAATCCGAGCCATACGCGTCCCGGGTCTGTTAATGAGATCGGATTCGGCGGTCCGGCCAACCACGAGTATGATCTAGCCGATTTCTTCACCGCCGTGCAGGCCCACCATTTCCCGGCCGTCAGCTACATCAAGGCGCAGGCTTATCAGGACGGGCACGCCGGCTATTCCGATCCCATCGACGAGCAGAATTTCCTGGTTTCTCTGATTAATTTTTTGAAACAGCAGCCCGAGTGGGAGAGCACCGCGGTGGTCATCATGTACGACGATTCCGATGGATGGTATGACCATCAGATGGGCCCGATCGTCAATCAGTCCATGGGACCTGCCGATGCGCTCACCGGTCTCAACGCCTGCGGCACGGCGGCTACAGCGCTGCCCGGCATCGACGCCGCCAACGCGCACGCCCTTGGCCGCTGCGGCTATGGGCCGCGCCAGCCGCTGCTGGTCGTCTCGCCCTGGGCCAAGGAGAATTTCGTGGATCACACGCTCACCGATCTGACGTCTGTGTTACGCTTCATCGAAGACAACTGGCTGGACGGCCAGCGGATCGGCCAGGGTAGCTTCGACGCGCTGGCCGGCCCGATCGACGGCATGTTCGACTTCACGTCGGAACATGATCGGCCGGATCTGGACAAGTAATTCCGCAGAAAGCCCCAAGAACCGCGCAGCGCGACGAGCGCCGATTGAAACGAAGTTGTAACAATCGGCGCTCGTAATTTTATCGATCGGAGTAGCGTGCCACCAGTCACTACGATAGAATCTCTCCACTGTCTGGAGGCCTTCCCGCATGTCCACCCGAACGCGAGTAGTCACGGAAACCGCGGTCACCGCGGGTTTCAATCGCTGGCTGATTCCCGTTGGCGCGGTCGCGGTGCATATCTGCATCGGCTCGGTGTACGCGTGGAGCACCTTCAACCGTCCAATCCAGGCGTTGCTTCCCGGCAATCCGTGGTGGTTCAGTCCGCCTTACACGACATTCACGACGGCTCTGGTGCTGCTCGGCCTCAGCGCGGCTTTTGGCGGCCCCTGGGTGGAACGCCGCGGGCCGCGCGCCGCAGCCACGGCCGCGGCTTTGCTGTTCGGCATCGGCCTGATCCTTGGTGGCATCGGCCTTGCTCTCCGGCAAGCGGTGCTCGTATTTCTCGGTATGGGCGTGATCGGCGGGATGGGCTGCGGCTTCGGTTATATCGCGCCCGTCAGCACTCTGGTGAAATGGTTCCCGGACCGGCGCGGCATGGCTACCGGCATGGCGATTATGGGATTCGGCGGCGGAGCTTTCCTGGCGGGTTATCTGAACGTGTATTTCATGAACCTGTTCGGAGTCGCCGAAACGGTGATTGCGCTAGGCGCTGTTTACTTCATCATCATGATGATCGGCGCGCGCATTCTGCGGCGGCCTCCGCAAGGATGGACTCCTCAGGGATGGGCGCCGCCGGCGAAACAAAACCGCATGATTCGCACCAGTGCCAGCCTTACGCGTAACGATGCGCTCGGCACGGCGCAGTTTTATCTCTTGTGGGGGATTCTGTTCGTCAATGTCACGGCGGGAATCGGTATTCTCGCGCAAGCCTCGCCCATCACCCAGGACCTGTTCCAGAAAACGCCGCTCGAGGCAGCCGCCTTCGTGTCGCTGCTGAGTCTGTTTAACGCCGGCGGACGGTTTGTGTGGGCTTCGTGTTCGGACTACATCGGCCGCCGCAATACCTACGTCGTCTTCTTTGTGGTTCAGGTCATACTATTCGTGCTTATACCGGGATTTGCCGCGCGGCGCGAATGGCTGCTTTTCGAATCCGCGCTCTTTGTGGTTTTGACGATGTATGGCGGCGGCTTTTCGACCATTCCCGCGTTCCTCGCCGATATCTTCGGCGCCGATAACGTCGGCGCCATTCACGGTTCGCTGCTCACTGCCTGGAGCGCGGCGGCGGTCGCGGGCCCCGTCATTATCACTGAACTGTCCAACCGCGCCAAAACGGCGCTGGCGCCCGGAGCAAGCCGGGTTCACATTTACGACACGCCGCTACAGGTTTTGGCGGCCCTGCTGGTGATCGGTTTTGTCTTGACTATGCTGGTCCGGCCGCTTTCCCCCGTACGTCATCGGAGGTAAGCCGGACGATCAGGCAGTGCGAACGAGCGGCTCTCGGGCGGCTTCCAATACCGACCCGAGAAACTGCGCGCGCCGAAAAGGACGGCTGAGATGGCCGCGCACGTTGCTTCGCAGCGGCCAGTCCTGGACCGGTTCTGGTTCGTTTTGATCCGAAATCAGCAGGACGCGGATGCCGGGATCTACGGCCTGAATCTCGTCGAGCAATTCGGAAAAGGTAATGCCCCGTGTGGAAGTATCGATGATGACAAGTTGCACGCCATAGTGACTCGTCCGGCATAAATTCACTACGTCCGCCTTACGCAGGCATTGATGCACGGAAAACCCCGACTTTTTCAGCAGCGAGGCGATCAACTGGAGGTCTTCGTTTTCGCGATCCATCACAAGGATCACAGGATTCGCCTCAGAAGTTTGTCCTATTGGCATACCGTCATCATAACTCGATTTTGCGAGCTGTGTAATGCTTTATACATCGTGTGCGCGATCACACGCTCTCGGCCTGCTGCGCATGGTGCCTCACATCGATTCCCTTGACAAGAAACACGACGTCTTCGGCGATATTAGTGGCGTGGTCGCCGATCCGTTCCAAATTACGTGCAATAAATATCAGATCGATCGCCGCCGTGACCAGAGTGGGATCCCGCCGCATCGTTTCGAGCAGTTCGTTATATACGGCGTCGCGCAGGCCGTCGACTTCCGCGTCCGAAAGCAGCACCGTGTGCGCCAGGTCGGCATCGCCATTCACGAACGCATCCAGGCACTTCAACAGCATCGATTGCACCAGAGTCGCCATCTTCGGTATATCGGTCATGGGCTTGACCAGCGGATGATGCATCAGAGAGATGGACCGTTCGGCGATGTGGTTGGCCAGGTCGCCGATCCGTTCGAGGTCGTTGTTGATCTTCAGCGCCGCCGTCAGGAAACGCAGATCGCGGGCAACCGGCTGCCGGAGCGCCAGCAATCGGGTTACCAGGCCATCGATTTCCATCTCCATCCGGTTTATCTTTGGTTCATCGCGGATGACTTCCTCGGCGAGTTCCCGGTCCTGCTCCAATAAGGCGCGGACGCTCCGATGAATAGCGGACTCGACCAGCCCGGCCATTTGCAGCAGCTTTTGGTTCAGCTCTTCGAGTTCGACCGTGAAGTGACGCACCTGGTTGTCCTCCTGGGGGAACTTCTATGAGAAGTATAACCCCTGTCCTCTAGCCAAACCGGCCGGTAATATAATCTTCCGTCTCTTTTTTCGAGGGATTCTTGAAAATAGTATCCGTATTATCGAATTCAATTAACTTACCCATCAGGAAAAATCCGGTGTAATCGGCGACGCGAGCGGCTTGTTGCATGTTATGCGTGACGATTACCATCGTGCACTGGTCCTTAAGGCCGAAAAGCAGCTCTTCGATTTTGGCTGTGGCGATCGGATCGAGCGCCGAGCACGGTTCGTCGAGCAGCAGAACCTCCGGATCGACCGCTAGCGCCCGGGCGATGCATAGGCGCTGCTGCTGTCCTCCCGACAAGGCGTAGGCCGATTCATTCAGCTTGTCTTTCACCTCGTCCCACAAAGCCGCCCGCCGCAGACTCTGTTCGACGCGGTCGCGCAACTCTCCGCGGGACACCAGCCCGTTGATCTTAAGGCCGTAGGCAACGTTTTCCGAAATCGATTTCGGAAATGGATTCGGCCGCTGAAACACCATCCCCACGCGCCGGCGGAGATTGGTGATATCGACGGTCCGCACGTCCACGTCGTCGAGCAGGACCGTGCCTTCCACGCGGGAATGGCGGATGGTCTCGTTGATCCGGTTCAAGGTGCGCAGGAATGTCGATTTGCCGCACCCCGAGGGGCCGATCAAAGCCGTTATGTGGTTCGTGTGCATTTCCAGCGAAATATCGTGCAGCGCCTGGAAAGAGCCATAGTAGAAATTGAGGTGGCTCGCTTTGAGTTTAGTTTTCACGGTGGAAACCGGTTCGGGAACAAGGGGGGCCGGCGGCTCTCGGTCCAGTGCCGGTTGCGATCGAACAGACTTGGGTGCCATAAAAGTTCCCACTTTATCCTCGCGGGACGGAAATGCCCCGCGCCAAAACTAACCGAGCCAAGATATTTGCGGTCAACACCGCGGCGATCAGAACCAGGCCGGCGGCCCAAGCCTGCCGGTGCCAGTCGTCGAACGGCGATACCGCGTGAGTAAAGATCATGTAGGGCAGGGTGGCCGTCGGCTGCGTTACGCCGCTGGGCCAAAATTGGTTGCTGAGGGCGGTGAACAGCAGCGGCGCCGTTTCGCCGGCGATCCGCGCCATCCCCAGAATCATCCCCGTCAGCACGCCCTTGCTCCCCGCCGGCACCACCACGGTGGCCACCGTCTTCCATTTGCTGGCGCCAAGCGCCAGCGCCGCTTCCCGCAACGCCATCGGCACTTCCCGCAAGAACTGCTCGGTTTGCCGGCTCACAATCGGGATCAGCATGACGCTCAGGGCGATTGCGCCCGCGAGAGCGGAAAACCGCCGCATCGGAACGACGACCAAAGTCCACGCCAGAATACCGACGATAATCGAGGGCACACCATTGAGAAGGTCCGCCGTATAGCGGACCACGGGCGCGAAGCTCTTGTCCTCGAATTCGGACAAGTAAACACCGGCGAGGAAGCCGATCGGAATCCCGATCAGACCCGCGATCGCCAATATTTCCAGGCTGCCGGCGATCGCATTCGCCATGCCGCCGCCCGCCTCTCCGGGAGGCAGCGGCAGCTTCGTGAAGAAACTCCAATCGAGAGATTTGCCTCCGAAATAGAGGAGGTAGCCGAGAATGACGAACAGAGTGGAAATTGTTACTGCCGTACAGACGGCGGTCAGCCCGAGCATGACGTAGTTGACCGTCCGGCGCCAGTGCAGCCGCATGTTAAGCCCTTTTCGATCCTTTACTGGTGGTGGCGAGGATCATCAATCGCGCCAGGCCGTTAATCACGATTGTCAGGCAAAACAGCACCAGGCCGAGTTCCACCAGCGCCGCTGGATACACATCGCCGGTCGCTTCCGTGAACTCGTTTGCAATTACGGCCGCTATGGAGTAGCCCGGCGCCAGCAGCGATGCGTGGATGCTGGGGTCGTTGCCAATGACCATGGTCACCGCCATGGTTTCACCGAGTGCGCGAGCCAGCGCGAGAAAAATGGAGCCAAAGATGCCCAGTCGGGCGTACGGGACGACCACCTGCCACGTCATCTCCCACTTCGTGGCGCCGAGGGCCAGGGCCGCCTCCCGCTGATCGCGAGGTACGGCGAGCAAGGCCTCCCGCGAAACGGAAATGATGAAGGGGAAAGTCATGATCGCAAGAATGATGCCTGCCGTCAGAAAGCCGACTCCGAACGCCGGGCCTTGAAAAAACGGCAGGAACCCGAGTGTCTTCTTCAAGAACGGCTCCCCGTAAGACCGCATTAGGGGCACCAGTGTAAAAATCGCCAACAGGCCAAAGATCACGCTGGGAATGGCGGCCAATAGTTCCACCAGAAACGTCAACGCGCTGGATATTCCGGCCGGGGCAAGCTCCGACAGAAAGATGGCGGCGCCTACTCCCAGAGGCACCGAGATTACCAGCGCCAGTATGGAGGTGACTACGGTTCCGTAGACGAACGGCAATGCGCCGAACTTCAGGGCAACCGGGTCCCACTGGCTGGAGAACAGGAAGCTCCATCCCATGCGTTGCCGCGCCGCAGCCGAGCCGATCCACAACTCATAAACCAAAACAGCCGTAATCAGGACAATAGTGGCGGCAAAAGCAAGAACCACCCAGCGGGCGACGATATCGCCCACTGGGTGGGTACTTTTCGCGCGGGTTACCGGCAGAACCGCTGCGTTGCTGCTAGCCATAGTGGCCGTCGATCGCGAACATGGGCTACTGAATCTGAGCGATCTGTTTCGTCTCCTTGGCTACGACTTCTTTCGGCAACGGCGCGTATGCCAAGGCCTCAGTCATCTTTTGGCCGTCGGTGAGCATCCATTGCAGGAACGCCTGAATCGCTTTGGCTTTGTGGGCATCCGGGATATGGCTCGGAATTAACATCCAGGTGAAACTGGAAATCGGATACGCATTCTTCCCCGGTGCGTTGGTGATCGACACCCGGAAATCGGCCGGCATGTTCTTAGCTGCACCCGCCGCCGCGGCGCTCACCGCTTCCAAGCTCGCCTTCACGAAGCTTCCGGATTCGTTCTTTACCGACGCATACGACATCTTGTTCTGAATCGCGTAAATCAGCTCCACGTACCCGATCGAGTTAGGAGTCTGCTTAACCGTTCCGGCGACGCCCTCATTGCCCTTGCCGCCCAAACCGGCCGGCCAACTCACCGACGTGTTCGCGCCCACTTTGCTCTTCCACTCCGGGCTTACCTTTGACAGGTAATCGGTCCAGATGAACGACGTGCCGCTTCCGTCGGACCGGTGAACTACCACGATTTCCTCGGCCGGCAGCTTGACACCGGGGTTGTCCTTCGTCACCGCGGCCTCATTCCACTTCTTGATTTTTCCTAAGTAGATGTCGGCCAGCGTTTCGCCGCTGAATTTCAATTCCTGAGTTACACCGGGAATGTTGTACGTCGGCACCACCGCGCCCAACACCGTCGGAAAATGCAGGGGGTGCACTTTCAATTTCGAGATCTGCTCGTCGGTCATCGGCATGTCCGATGCCCCGAAGTCCACCGTCCCGGACGTCAGCTGCTGGATGCCGGCGCCCGATCCGATTGACTGGTAGTTGACTTGAACATCGGAGTGCATCTTGTGATATTCGTCAAACCACTTCTGATAGATGGGCGCCGGAAATGTAGCTCCCGCAGCCGTAATCTGTTGCGCTGCCGCAACGGACCCGCCCGCGCAAATGAGAGCCGCGACGGCGAACGCTGGACTTTTCATGTTCGTTGTCTCCTTAATTCTGCCAGCCTAATGTTACAGATCAGTTAAGATCTGGCTACAGTTCAGTCGAATCCGCTAATACTGAATCGTCGGAGCGGTTCCGGGTAAAACGTACCGCAAGTTGAACCAGATCGCGTTTTCATGCGCGCTCTTCGGAGCACCGGCCGTCTTGAACCAGGGGTTGCGAAAGAGATAGGCGTACTGCCCCATCCATTGCAAGGCACCGTACTTTCCATCGCGCCAGAGCGTATGAGTCCAGCCAATCGTTCCTTCCTGAATGGTGCGGTTCTGGCTGTTCGGAGAACCGGCGTAGCCGTACCCGATGGGTGTCGTGCCATTCGCATCGAGTGCCGTGTTCCGCCCGATGTAAACGCCGCCGTAATAAATATAGGGAGCGAAATTGCCGATAGTCGCTTCAAAGCCCGATACGGTCGAGGCCGAACGCACCAGCGATGGACTGCCATCGGCCCGAACGATGAAGTTTGGGGCCGCGCCGAAGATATAACGGCCGCCGCCGTCGTTCATGTAATTAGCAGTGATGAAGCGGAAGTTCTTGACGAGTTCGGCATTGACGGTCAGGGTCCCCCCGCCGCCCGCCCGAGTAAAATGTTGATTCGTTACCGGGTTGAACAACCGGACCGTATCTTCCATCCCCCCCAGTTCGAAATGGAAGCGGGAGGACGGATCCACCGTGAACTTGGCGATGATGTCGGGATGGACATTCGCCACCGTTCGGTCGTTGTTCACGGAATTATCGATCTGCGTGTTAAAACCGGAATTGCTGGCGAAGGCCGTCGGCAGGGTCGGGATGCCGCCGCCGCCGGAACCGCCAAAATATTGACTCGAGTTCTCGAGCGCGACACCGAAAGCTACTGTCTTGCTGGGATGGCCGATGAAACGAATCCCGGGAATTCGACCCCAGAATAGGCCATTTGTGTAGTTGACGTCCACGACTTGCGTGTAGAACAGGTCCGCCGGAAGGGGCCCCATGCCGCGGCGGTTCGGCAGCAGCATGCTCCAGGCTTGGCCTGCCAGCACCTCCCAGAAGCCTCTTCGCACATCGACGTAATATTGACGGATCCGGAACAGCATGCTGTTGCTGGAAACCTGTGTGTTGTTTCCGGCAACCCCACCCACAAAATCGCCTTCGAAATATCCCAGCACGTTGGCGCCTTTTACTTTTGCATCCACGCGCAGCCCCAGCCGCGAATTCTCGGCGCTCCATTTGTCTTCAGTCAGCCGCCCCTGGACCGTATTGTTGTACGGAATACTCCCGAAGTTCGTCTGCAGGCTCGTACCGGCGTTGGTGCTCCGGAACGTGTTCGTGATGTCCATGAACCCGACCGGGGTGATGGTAGCATCCCCAATGTGAACCTGCAGCGGCGAACTCGGCTCAGCCGCGGCTTGCGGAGGCGCGAGCACCGGCGTCGCGGCGGTCGCGACCGGCGCCAGCCCACGCGGGATGATCGGCGTCGTCGAAGCCACTTCCCCGATGTTGGGCGCTTTGTGTTCCGGCTCCGCCAGTCTCTCGGCTGCTGCGGCAGCTTTCTCCAGCACCACTTGCTGCGCCTCCAGAGTTGCGCGCAACTCTTCGATTTGCTTCTGCTGCTGCTCCAGCTGCTTTCGCAGTTGCTGGATCTCCATCGTCTGGCTGTTGGTAGCCGGAGCGGAATCTTGGCCTTTGGCGGCGGGCACCAGGGTGCAGGCAATCGCCAGGGCGAATCTTCGTAGGCGGCTGTTCATAGAGCCTTGAATTCTATCCCTCCTCGGTTCGAAAACTGAAGCCCTGCGATTCGTCGAACTCGCCTGGCTCAACAACCTTCTGCCGGAATCCTTTCGACACGTGCGGCGCGCTAAAAATCGCCTTGGCACAACTGCAGTCTCGAGGTTTAAGATTGAGCTTAAATCAACGAATGTTACGAAATCATGACTGCGCGGTTAAGAGCTGCTTGTAACTGCATCAATGCGTTCGAAATAAAACGCCGATACTCGAGCCGGTTGAACCCGTCTCCGAACGCACTCTTCTTCGGTACCAGATGGTCCATGTCCCTTGGCGGTCTTTACAGTTTGGTTACAAACCGGTATTCTTCCATTAGCATGGCTGTGCCATGTGTGGAGTAGGTTGTGTTGGCAGCATGGTGGATTGTACTCGGGCTTTTCCACGCGCAGGTTGATCCGGTCCGGCGGGCCGAGATGGTTGAAGCCATTGCCGCTGCTCAGGCGGCGGTCCAGCAGCACGCAGCGACTCCTCAGAGTCAGGAGGAGCGACGCCGGTTTGAAGAAAAATTCAACCGGCTGGTTTCGGCGATGGAAGATTTCCAGCGCGAATATAACGCCTCTCGCGGCCAGGTGTGGCCTCAACGAGAAGCAGAAGCTCTGAAGAAAGCCATCAAGGATCTTCCGTTACGCTAGGCAGTCCCCGGAAATGCCTCCTCGCTCAAAAAAAGCGGGAGGCGGCTCTCCGGTTGAGCACCACCTCCCGCGGGGGAGTTTGCGTGTCGATCTAAAAGTTAAACCGCAGAGACATCTGAATCTGCCGTTGGGCGCCCAATCCCACATCTTTGCTGACCGTCGAGTTGAATACTCCAAATGCTGCCCCCGCTGACGAAGCCGAGAACGGCTGTCCCGGTTGAAAACTGGTTGACAGTGCGTTCGCGGCCGTGGCCGGGGGATTGGCGAAATTCGCGTGATTCAGGATGTTGTAGAACTCCGCCCGGTATTCGACATTCCGCTTCTCGTCGATTTTGAATTGTTTATGAAGCGTGAAATCCAACTGGCTCAGCGCCGGTCCATGTATGGGATATCGTCCGAGGTTGCCGAAGCTGCCCGGTGTGGGGATGGTAAACGCGGCCGGGTTCAGGAAATACCGGGCGTCACCCGTGTGAAGGAACGGGTCAACTCCCGGAACCACACTGGGTCGCCGATTACTGCGGAATGCTCCGCCATACGGATTGTTGATGACTGCTGTGGTTTGCACCACGCCTCCGGTCACGATTGGCGAAGATACGTACTGATTGGTGCCGTTGATCTGGTACACGATATCGGGCCGGGTCAAGGTAATGTCCATCGGCAGGCCCGTGCGCGCATTCGCGATCCCGCCGACTTCCCAGCCGCCCGCCACGAACTTGGCGGCTTTGCTGCTCAGCTTGAACGGAAGCTGGTACAAGGCTGACACGTTTACACTTTGCCGCACGTCGAAGGCGTTGTTTCCGCGGTCTTGCTCGAAGTTGAAGGGGTTCTGGGTAGTCTGTGCCTCGTTGGATCCGCCGGTGTCCCCGATGCTATGGCCATAGGTCCACTGGAGACCAGCTGTGAGCCCGTTGGCGAAACGGCGGTTCCACGTAGTCTGTAACGAGTCATAGTGATCCGTGCCGCCGCTGGTCTTATAGTCGATCTGAGCGAAGCGAGGGCCGAATTGCAGAATAGGCGTGCCGATGCCTGTAGTCGGGTTTGTCGTCACTCCCACGATGCCGTTCGTCCAGGAACGCAGAAACAGGTTGCGGCCCTGGCTTCCGACATAGGCCACCGTCAGCACCGAATTGCCTGGCAGGGCTTGCTGTACCGAGAAGGTGTAAGAAAGAACTTTCTCCGGCAGAGTATATCCATTGCCATAGGCGCGCGGTTGAAATCCCAGGTTCGGATCATTGACGTTATAACCGCCCAATACCTGGGCCGGAACAATGGGCCAAGCGATATTGCTGGTAAGCGTGCGGCTCGCGCGATCGGAATCGATTGGCTGGACCTGATCTTCGGTCTGGCCCGGGCCGTAGTAGTAGCCGGCGCCGATCCGGAACACGGTCCGATTCTGAAATCTCTCCGGCGCCCACGAAAACGCCAGCCGCGGCCCGAAATTTTTCGTGGACGAGTGATACCACGGTGTCGTGTTGGGCAGATCGCATCCGGGTGTCGTTCCGCAGGCGAGTTTACCGGTATCGGCATTGAACAGAACGAAAAGGTTTCGGTCCTCCTGTAGAGGATGATAGTACTCATAACGCAGCCCGTAACTCATCGTCAGATTGGGCCGGATCTTCCATTCATCCTGCGCGTAGAAGACCAGGTAATATTGCTTCAGAAAACGATTCCCGGTCGCACCGTTGTTGAAAGGGTCGGGAGCGCTCGTATCCCCGAGGACCTGAATCTGACTGGGCGTATTGGCCAGCAATGCCGAAATACTTGGGAAGGTGTACGTAGTGCCTCCCTGCCGATCGGTGTAAAGGCGCACCGCCCGGTATTCGCCGCCGAATTTCAGGGCGTGCTCTCTCTTGATAACGCTGAGATTGTCGATGATCGAATAGGTGTAATTCGTGTAAGGCTGGCCGCGCCCGTTCTGCGAGCTATTGCCACGAACGAGATTGCCGAGCGTCGCCGCTCCAGCCGAAGCTCCCTGGCCTCCTATCCCCGCGATTGCCACGTTTCCGGTGAAGCTCACAGCGAACGCGCTGGTGTCCACTCCGGGAATCGGTGGGGTCACGCCGTTGATCCGCGTCTTGTTGCCGTTGAAGCCGAGCTTGGTCTCATTGATGACCGTCGGTTTATAGACCTGCTGCATCGTATAAACCACGTTTTGCGGAACGCCGGTCACCACTTGATTGGCGCCCGTAACGTCCAACGGCGAGTTGAGATAGCCCTGGTCGCGGTTATAACGCAGATACTGCGTGAACTTGCTGTTGATCACATGATCAACGCGGAAGCTTCCGAAGTACTCGTCCACCGAGGACGATGCCACGCGCTGCGCCAGGTCGAGATCCGGATTGCTCGTTGGCGTTCCTGACGGATAACCGGCCAGCAACGGCAGAATTGATGGCACGGCCCGCGCGCGCGCCGTGGTGCTCGGTACGGTTGCGATAAGGTTTACCCCCGCACGCTGTCTCAAGGATTCCTGGGATAAAAAGAAGAATAACTTGTCCTTCTGGATCGGCCCTCCAATGGATCCGCCATATTGGTTCAAGCGCAGCGGCGTTTTCGAAGCGCCGTCGAAAAAGTTACGCGCATCCAGCGCATTGTTGCGGAAGTATTCGAACAATCCGCCGTGAAGATCGTTTCCGCCCGACTTCGTTACAACGCTGATCTGGCCCGCGGTCCCCGTTCCGTATTCGGCCGGATAGTTGCTCGAATCTACGCGGAATTCCGCCACGTTCTCCAGGCTGTTTTGCAGACGGAAACCGGTTGATACTTCGCCGTTCAAATTGCCGGGCGATGCATCGATAATGGAACTCGCCTCGACTCCGTCGAACCGCACCGCGTTTTCCTGGTTAGCGCGGCCGCTAAACCGGATGTTGTCGAAGCTGCCGCCGCCCGCAGTCTGTGCACCGGGAGCCAGTAGATAGAGCTGCGAAAGTTGGCGGCCATTCAACGGCAGGGTGCCCACTTCGCGCGCATTGACGTTAGCCCCGATCGCTGCCGAACTCGTGTCGACCACCGTCAGATCGCCGCCCGAAACGGTGACTTGCGTGGCCACGGAAGCCGGCTGCAGCACAACGTTCAGAATGCGTTCTTGCCCGACGCTCAGATGGATCTCCGAGTATTCCGTGGGCCCCAAGCCGTTTCCCTCCGCCTTGACCGTGTAGGTCGAAGGGGTCAGGTTCGAAATGACAAAATGGCCGCGGTCGTCCGCCACGACTTTGCGCTCCTGGCCGGTCTTGGTGTCCGTGGCGCTGACCATAGCATTGGGAATCACGGCGCCGCTCGGATCCGTAATGTCGCCTGCGATTCGAGTCTTGTCATTCTGGGCGTACAACAATGGAAGCGCCATCACGCCCAGAAGGGTGAAGCGTACAAGTTGACTTTTCATGATTTGGCTCCCTAAATTAGCGAGCTTGGGTTACAACGCAATAACAGTCCAATGAAGTTTATGTGTCGCGTCGCCGTAGTCGAACTGTAATGTACGGAGTGTCGGCTCGCGCGAGGTTATGAGGCCGCCGCGCCGTTATATCGGGGCAACGTGATGGTGAAGCAGGATCCTTTGCCTAACTGGCTCTCCACGCGAATCGCGCCGTGCATTCGCTCGATGGCCTGGCGGACGATCGATAGGCCGAGCCCGGTTCCGCCTACATCGCGCGAGCGCGCCTTGTCGACGCGATAAAAGCGTTCGAAGATTCGTGACAGATCTTCCGGAGGAATTCCAATCCCGGTATCGGTGACCGAGATTTCGACTCGGTCGCCCGCCGCGACCGAAGCTCGGACGGTGACCTCGGCTCCCGGATGGCTGAATTTAATCGCGTTATCGAGCAAATTCGCCATCGCCTGCTCGAACGCAAGCCGGTGCCCTACGATTCGCGCTGAACAGATCTCGGCCGCCTGCAGGATCACGCCTCGTGTTCCGGCCACGGGCTCGATAGCGCGCATGGCGCTGGAGACCACATCCTGGACGGGGATGGGCTCGGGTTCGGAGCGCGGACCGCCGGTATCGAGCTGCGAAAGCGTAATCAAATCTGCCGCGATGTTGGTGAGCCGGACACTGTTGGCGTGAATGATTTCCAGAAACTTGCGCCGGTTTCTCTCGTCATCCCAGGCGCGGCCGAGCAGAGTTTCCGAGCACCCGGTGATTGTGGCCAGCGGCGTGCGGAACTCGTGTGAAACGTTGGCTACGAAATCACGTTGCATCCGCTCGACACGCGCCATTGGCGTAACGTCGTGCAAGATGGCCAGGGCCCCCCGTGCTTTGGCGCCCGCCAAGGGCGTCGCGGACACCTCAAACCAGCGGTCCTCTTGCACAGGGATGCTCAGACGCCGGCGCAGTGTCTCGCCTGAATCGATGACATGCTTCAGTATTTGGAACAACCCCGGGTCTCGCAATACTTTGATCAGCGGAACACCCTCCGGAATCGCGTGTCCCGCCGTTCGAACGAAAGCTTCATTACAGAATGAAACGTTGAGCCGCCCGTCAACCGCCAGCACTGCATCGGTCATGCTCGCCAGAATCGCCTCGCGGCGGGCTAGCTCGGTGCTGAGCCCCTGCACCACTTGATCCATCTTGGTAGCCATTCGGGAAAGCGAGCGGGCCAGTTCTCCCAGTTCATCCTCGCCCGCCTGCAGAGGCCGCCGCGACACATCCGAATCCGGCATCTCGCGGGTGTAAGCGAGAAGGTCGTTCACCCGGCGGGACAATGCCCGTGAGGCAGCCCATGGGACGGCGATGGCCAGTATCCCCCAAAACGGAGTCAGCCATCGCACCGGTCCAGGGGGAATCCACCACTCCAGCGCGACCACAACCGGCAAAACCGTAACCGTCGCAACCGCAGCCATCCTCCGGGAGATCGAAGCCATCGAGTAAAGCTGCTCAATGTTAGCATGTGGGCCTGCGTTTGGCGCCGCTCGCTGCGCAACGGTAGGAAGCCCGGGGCTTATATTCGCGCGCAGCCTGCGCGCCGATTTACCGGGCGGCGCCTCGATTGAGGAAACACTGGCGCGCCAGCCGCTCGATCGTGTGGGAGGCTTGAACGCGATGCTCGCTGGTGTAGAGGCGGTGGTTGCGCTCGACTTCCCCGAGACGATAGACGTAGTTTGCAGTCAGGCCCGCGGAGCGCTGCAGACCGGCGGGCGAGATGTCGCCGAGCCAGTTGATCTGTTCCAGCCGCGCTCCATTGCGTAGATGAAACCGCGCTACCGGATCGAGCGGGTCGTAGCCATGCTTGGCGTGCAGCAGATAATAGGCACACAACGGAACCAGTTCATTCTGCAGTTCCGCGGCACGATGCTTCTCGGTAAACCAGCGCGGCGCTTCGAGCTTTTCCAGAATCGCCGTCAGCGCGGCGTCCTGAGGACCGTTTTCGTTTCGCCGCGCGCGGCTGGCGAGCCAGCCCAGAAAGCCGGTGAGCGGCGAGAGCGTCGCGATGGTGCGCAGCCGCGGGAATTCGCGCCGCAGTTCATCGGCGACGGTGCGGATCAGGAACGTTCCGAACGGCACGCCGCGCAGGCCATCGTGGCAGTTGGTAATCGAGTAGAACAGCGCACATTTTGCCGAGTCCGACCCGGTTACCGGAGAATCGGGATCGAGCAGCGGCTGCACCTGGGCGCTCATGCGCTCGACTAGCGCCACCTCGACGAAAATCAGCGGTTCGTCGGGCAAGGCCGGATGAAAGAACGCGTAGCAGCGGCGGTCCGCTTCCAGGCGCCGGCGCAGATCGCGCCAACCCTGAATCTGGTGCACCGCTTCGTACTCGATCAGCTTTTCCAGGATGATCGCCGGCGTGTGCCAATCGATGCGCCGCAGCACCAGGAACGCGCGATTAAACCAGCTGCCGAGCAGGTGGGCGAGATCGGATTCGATGGCGAGCCACTCGGGGTTCTGGCCGAGAGAGCTTAACAGCTCGCGACGCATCTCGATCAGCGTGCGCGTGCCGCCGGGAGCCAGGTTCAGCCGGCGGAACAATTCCTGCCGCGGCGGTTCGACGGTACGCACCATGCGAGCCAGGTTGGCCGCCGATGGTTCAACGCGGTACAAATCGGCGCAGCGGCCGACTTCGGCCGGATCGGGTGAAAACTCACGGCTCAGGCAATCGAAGAATTCGCTGCGCGCCAGCTCCGGAATGGAGCGATAAGCTTCCAAGGCGTCGCGCGCGAGACCAGCCGTATCGCCGCGTT
This sequence comes from Bryobacteraceae bacterium, assembly GCA_035295805.1. GTDB lineage: Bacteria > Acidobacteriota > Terriglobia > Bryobacterales > Bryobacteraceae > PSRJ01. Next base: position 23,683 of record DATGII010000257.1, read on the forward strand.
CAGACAACAGCTCCCGGCAGTGTGCGAGAGCCTGCCGTACGGCAGGCGACCCATCGCGCAATGCGCCATTGCTGGAGCGCGGCGTTAAACCAATGAAGCGAGCCAGTCCCAAGACTACCCCTCCGGGCCTGTATCCAGTCTTCAGTATCTCCGACGCCGGGACAAGAGGGTAGCCGCCATTGTGGTTCCAAAGGTACTAACCAACTATAGCCCCGGATTAAAAATCAGTTAGAAAAGTGGTCGTGAAGCGCGACGGCGCCCATTAAACTTCTTGGGGCATGGATTGCGGCAGAAATTCGAGGCTGCCGTTTGCCGCCTCCTTGCCCGAAAACCAACTCTGGATGGTGGGAAGCATGGCCAGCGCGGCCGCTTCACCGGCCGCGATCAGCTGGGGGCCGCGAGCGAAGCCGTCCCAATCCACGCCGCGCACATCCGGGGCGATCAGCGCGTCAGTCTCGTTCCGCCAGGCCTCTTCGGATCGGCATTGCATGATCTGAAAACAACGGTTCACCACCTGGAACATGTTGTGGGGCGGAGCGCTGGGGCCGCGCATGGGCAGGTGCACCGAAATGACGTGAGTGGCTCCCAACTGCCGCGCCAGAGCGGCCGGAATCTCCATGCTCATGGCGCCGTCCACGAGCAGGCGGTCCTTGAGCCGGACCGGCTGGAAGAGGCCTGGGTACGAGCAGCTGGCTCGGATGGGATCGAACACTTTGCCGGAGCCAAAGAACGGCACCGGTTCGCCGGTGGAAAGGTCGGTTGCCAACACGCCCAGTGGGATGCGCATCTCCTCAAACTGGTAGGCCTTGAGAAGGCGCTGCAGAAAACGGTGCATGCGTTCGCTGCCGACGAGGCCCAGCCGGCCGAGCTGCCAGCGGCCGACGTCGGCGAATCGCATGGCGCAGCCGGCGGTGGCGATCTCCGCGGGCGTGGCGCCGCTCGCGTAAGCGGCAGCCACAATTGCGCCGGCGCTGACGCCGGTGACGCAGTGGATCGGAATATGATTGTTTTCGAGAACTTTGAGCACGCCGGCGTGGGCGATGCCGCGGGCGAAGCCGCCGCCGAGCGCCAGTCCGATGCGGGGCGCCGGAGGAGGCGCCGAAGATGCCCGGGAGTCAGAGGGATGGGAAGAACGGCGCAGTTCGCCCAGAAGACCGCCTACCCGGCTGGCGGCTTTTCGTACCCAATTTCGGTCCATTCGGGGCCCCCCCCGACGGGAAATCGTCACTGCTTTTCCCGTAGAATAGACTACTAACCAATTATGAAGATGTTGCGGCGCGCCCCCAGGTTTCGGTGGTTCGTGCTGGTTTCCACCACGGTGGTACTAGCGGCGGCCCAGCCGAACATCTCGGGTACTATCGAAATAGAGCAGTCGCTCCAGAAACTCAACGAGTTGGGCAGCGTGCTCATGATCGGGGCTCACCCTGACGACGAGAGGACGGGCGTGCTGGCCTACTTTGCCCGCGGCCGGCACATGCGCACGGCCTATTTGTCGGCAACCCGGGGCGAGGGCGGCCAAAACCTGATCGGCTCCGAGCAGGGCGCGCAGCTGGGGATGATTCGAACCCAGGAGTTGCTGGCCGCGCGGCGGATCGACGGCGCGCAGCAATTCTTCACGCGAGCCATCGATTTCGGCTTTACGCGAACACCGGCCGAGGCGCTGCAGATGTGGGGCCACGACCGGATTCTTTCCGACATGGTGTGGGTTATCCGGCAATACCGGCCGGACGTGGTGATTCTGTGCTTCACCGGAACGCCGCGCGATGGCCACGGCCAGCATCAGGCGTCGGCCATTCTCGGCCGGGAAGCGTTTCGGGCGGCGGCCGACCCGGCGCAGTTTCCCGAGCAGCTCCGATACGTGCAACCGTGGCAGGCGAAACGGATGGTGCAAAGCTCGTTTAACTTCGGTGGAGCGCCACCGGGAGCCGGCGGAGGCCGCGGGGGCAGGGGAGGTGGACGGGAAGGCGCCGGGCGCGCGGCGAATCCGGGACCGGCGCCGGCGAAGGTGATCGGCCCGCCGATCGATACCGATACCGGCGCGTTCAACCCGGTCCTCGGCTATTCGTACGAAGAAATTGCCGGCATGAGCCGGAGCATGCATCGTAGCCAGGGCATGGGCAACATGGGGCGCGTGGGCGAGGTGGATAGTGAATTCACGGTAATAGGCGGAGATGCCGCCTCTAAGGACTTGTTCGACGGAATCGATACCAGCTGGAACAGTCTGCCGGGTGGAGCGGCAGTCGGGACGGTGCTGGCCGAAGCGCTGCGGGTCTTTGAGCCGGCGCATCCGGAGAAAATTATTCCGCAGCTGGAAAAGGCGCGGGGCATAATGGCGAACATCCCGGACCCGTTGGCCCGGATCAAGCTGCAGGAATTAGATGAAGCGATCGCGCAGTGCGCCGGGTTGTGGATCATCGCGCAGGCGCGCACACCCGAGATGGTGCCCGGCTCCTACTTGAGCGTGACCACGACCATCATCAACCGGTCTCCGGCGGCGATGACCCTCCAAGGGGCGCGGCTGGAAGGCATGTTCAACGAAGAGCTTCCGGTACAGGCGGTGCCGCTAACATATAATCAGACCAACGCGCTAACCTCGACGCGGCAGGTGCCGGATGCCCAGCCGTATTCGTCGCCGTATTGGCTGGCGCAGCCCCCGAGCGGCAGCACCTACACGGTGCAGAACCAGCAGCTGATCGGGCTCGCCGACACACCGCCGATTCTCCAGGTGCGGCTGCGATTTACGGCCGACGGCGTGCCGTTCGAGGTGACGCGGCCGGTAGAATACCGGTACGCGGACCGCGCCGAGGGGGCGCGCGTGCGGCCCATCGCGGTAGTGCCGCCGGTGGCCGTGGATTTACCCAACGCGGTGGCGATGTTTCCCACCGCGGCGAGCCGCAAGGTTGCGGTTTCGATCCGTGGAAACGTGGAAGACGCGAAAGGCGATGTGCGGCTGGATGTGCCCGCGGGCTGGATGGTAATTCCGAAATCGCTGCCGTTTCACGTCGGCGCGTTGGGTGAAGTAGAAGAAGTATTTTTCGATGTGACGCCGCCGGCCGGTGACGCCATAACGGCAGCGCGGGCCGTGGCGACGGTGGGCGGCCGCGAAATCAGGTCGGGCATGCAGATGATTTCGTATCCTCACATACCGACGGAGATTCTGCTCCCTCCCTCGGAGGCCCGCCTGACGCGCGCGGATATTAAAGTGACGGCGCGCAAAGTCGGCTACATCATGGGCGCCGGGGACGAGATGCCGGAAGCGCTGCGGCAGCTTGGGCTGGATGTGACCCTGCTCAGCTCTTCCGACCTCGAGGAAGGCGATCTTTCGCGTTTCGATGCCATCGTGGCCGGCGTTCGCGCCTACAACGTGCGCGCCGACCTCCGCGCCAGCCAGCGGCGGTTGCTCGATTATGTGAAGAACGGCGGCACGTACATCGTGCAGTACAACACGGGCGACAATTCGTTGAACGTGGGGCCGTATCCCCTCACCACGCCTCCCGGCAACCGTTATCGCGTCACGGTGGAGGACGCGCCGGTGACTTTGCCGCATCCCGACAGCCGGCTGTTGCAGTACCCCAACCACATTACGCCGAGAGATTTCGAAGGCTGGGTGCAGGAGCGCGGCGTATATTTCGCGACCAAGTGGGATCCCAGGTACGAGACGGTCCTAGCGTCGAAAGACCCGGACGAGGAAGAAGCGCCGCTGGCCGGCGGCGAATTGTGGACGCACTACGGCAAGGGCGTCTACATTTTTACCGCGTACTCGTGGTTCCGGCAGTTGCCGGCGGGCGTGCCCGGGGCCTACCGGCTGTTCGCCAACATGCTCAGCGCGAAGTAGCCGCCGCCGCTGCCTGTTCCCGGAACGCGGGTCGCGACGGGTCGAAGTGGCGGATGTAGCGCTGCAGCAGGATCTCCAGGCGATTCAGCCCGTCCGAGCGAGCTTCGGCCAGAGCCTGCCGATTGCTCCAGTGGTCGTGAGTCATGCGATAACAGGCGATGACGAGACCCACCCGGTCATCGCCTCGCCAGCAATGCATGAAAACAGGCCATCGCTCGGGGTCGTTCAGGACTGAGAGCACGCCGGCCACCTGCTGATCCTCCGGCGGAAAGATGCCGGAGAGTCGCATGCTGATGTACCGCATGCCGGCCGCTTCCACTTGTTTGCGTTCTCTGGGTTTGTGAAAACGTCCGCCGCGCAGGTCGAGAACGGTTTTTATCCCCATCTGCGCCAATTCCGAATATTGCGGCGGATGGGGTTGCTTTCCTATGTAAATGTGATCATTCACACGATGGAGGTGGGTGATTTCGGCGCAGAGGGGGACGGTAAGCAGCAGGACGGCGAGGGTTCGCACCTGATTGGGGAAGCAATGGGAGGGCCAGATTAGTTTTCGGCTAACGCGAGCCCCGGCAGCTTACGGCCGTCCGGCAATTGAATGGTGACGGCGCGAATGCGGAAGCTGTTGTCTTTGGCGCGGCCGCCGGTAATGGAGATGCGGTCGCCGGGCTTGACGGTGTCTTTGTTCCAGCCGAGGCGGCCGAGCATGCTGCGGCTCTCCAGTTCGACGTCCCAGTGCTCGATCTCGTTATTCTCGCCGGTCACATCGAGGGCGATGCGGGCGTGAGGATTTTGCCATTCGAATTTCGTTACCACACCGCCGATAATGGTCCCATGGACGAGATCGTAGATGGCGGTGGAATGGTGGGCGAGGGCCGGCAACACGCACAGGATGAGGACAGCCAGGCCGGTTCGGAGCATCGTTCCGACTGTACCATTCACCTTGACAGAGTTGGTTAGCGCGGAGTAGAAAAGGTAAATCATGTGGAAAGCGTTCCTGGCGCTGGCGCTCGCGGCATTGCCGGCCGCGGCGCATCATTCGTTCGCGGCCGAATACGATCGGGACAAGCCAATCAAACTGATGGGCACCGTGTCGAAGTTCGATTTAAGCAATCCGCACTCATGGATTTATATCGACGTCAAAGACGCGGATGGCAAAGTGGTGAATTGGGCGTTTGAAACGGCATCGGTGGCCAATCTGTACCGCCGCGGGTTTCGTAAAGACACCGTCAAGCCCGGGACCGTCGTGACGATCGAGGGGTATCTGGCAAAGGACGGCACTCATACCGGCAATGCCCAAAAGATGACGTTACCAGACGGCAAGGAATACGTGCTGGGGACCGAGCAGAATCCGGGCTAGCATGCGCTTCGGTCTAATGCTGGCCGCGCTGTCGATGGTCTCGGCGGCGGCGGCGCAATACACTCCGCCCCGCACGCGCGATGGCACGCCGGACCTGCAGGGCATCTGGGAAACACGCAACGCGGCCGCCTTCGACGTCAGTGAGATTGCCGACGGGCACGAGATTCCGTATCTTCCGGAAGCGCTGGAACGGGAGCAGAAGGGCAACCGCGTCGATCCGATGGCGCATTGCGCCATGCCGGGGGTGCCGCGGATCAACTATCTGCCGTTCCCGTTTCAGATTATTCAACGGCCGGGGCTGGTAATCGTGTTGTATGAATACCTCCACAACCAGCGGCTGATCCAGACCACGCCGCGCGAGCATCTGGAAGGAATCGATTTATGGATGGGGGATTCGGTTGGGCACTGGGAGGGCGACACGCTGGTGGTCGACGTGGCCGATCTGGGCGACAAAACGTGGCTGGACTCGGCGCGGCATACGCACAGCGATGCCCTGCACGTCATCGAGCGCTATACGCGCACGGGGCCGGATGCGATTGCGTACGAAGCGATGCTGGAAGATCCGAAGATGTATTCGAAACCATGGAAGATCAGCATGACGCTGCACCGCAACACGCAGCCGGGCTTTGAGCTGCGCGAGCAGGAATGCACCGAAGGCGACAACGGGCGCGCGATTCAGCCGCAATACCGGCCTGCGCCGAAGGGCGATCCGCTGGAGTTCATCCGCACGTATCCGAAGAGCGGAGGTTCGAAATGAAGGCGAACATGCTGATCTGTGCGTCACTGCTGGCGGTTTCCGGATTCGGGCAGTCGAAAGGGTACGTGCCGCCGCGGACTTCCGACGGTCTGCCGGACCTGGAAGGCATGTGGCAGCCGCGGGCGAACGGAGCGGCCTATTCGATCCTGCCGCATCCGGGCGGATTCTTCCTGGGCGCGGAGTCGAAGGAAGGCGTGGTGCAAGGCGGGGTTCTGCCGTACCAGCCATGGGCGGCGGCGCAGGTGAAGGAATTGACGCAGCACATGGAATTCGACCCCACCGGCCACTGCCACTATGAAGGCATTCCGCATGCGATGTATTTCGGTTTTCAGATCGTTGAGACGCCGAAATATATCGCCGTGATGCACGAGAACATGCATGCGTGGCGCATCATTTATATGGACGGAAGCCCGCATCCGAGGGATTATTCGGCATGGATGGGTGATTCGCGCGGATACTGGGAAGGGAGCACGCTGGTGGTCGACGTGGCCGATAACAACGATAAGAGCGTGTTCGACATGGCCGGCCATTTCCATAGCGATGTGCTCCACGTACTGGAGCGGTTCATACCGGTCGACGCTAACACCATGCGGTACGAAGCCACACTGGACGATCCGAAGGTATTTACGCGTCCGTGGAAGATGGGTTTTCCGTTGAAGCGCGCGCCGAAAGACTACCAGTTTCTCGAGTCGGGGTGCTTCGAGGATGAACGCGACCAGGAACACCTGGTGAAGGGAAAAGCCGCGCTTCCCGCAGATCACTATAAGCAATAAACCGTCTTCAACCCTACTTTCGAAGCATTTGTTGGGGATCCCCGTATCGGCTAATCACCTCAACCGACGAAGGGCCGCTCTCGATTTCCCGAACGGCAGGGAGCCACTCACTCAGAATGGCGAGACTCATCGGCTTTACGCGGATCGAAGGGGAGCCTAGGAGTCCCACGCCGCGTGGCAAGGTGTCCGATGAGGTCGCACCTTATCTCTTACGCCTCCACGGTAGCGCGCCGGTGGCCCCGGCCGCGGCGCGTTGAACCCGGATGCCCTGTAAGTTGATGAAATACAAGCGCAGAAAATTCGCGAGTTTTCGTCACTGCCCGCGATTACGAAATAATCCCTTTCCTTACCGCGTACAGAATCAGCTCGGGAACGCTGTGCAGCCCAAGCTTTTGCAGGATGTGAGCGCGGTGGGTTTCCACGGTGGTGGAGCTGATGTTCAGCACGAGGGCGACTTCCTTGTTGCTCTTGCCTTCCGCCACCATCTGCAGGATTTCTCGCTCGCGGTCGGTAAGCAGTTCGTAGCTGTCGTCGAGGCCGCGGCTCTCCAGTTGGTGCATGTAGTCTTCCTGCAGCATGCGGCTCACTTTGCGCGTGAGAAACGAGCGGCCCTGGAAGACGGCGCGGATGGCATCGATGACTTCGCTGCGCAGCGAATCCTTCAGGAGATAGCCTTTGGCGCCGGCCTTCAAAGAGCGCAGGACGTAGCTTTCGTCCTGGTGCATGCTGAGCATAATGACCGCCGTGTGGGGCTTGGCGGCGAGAATGCGGCGCGTCGCTTCGATGCCGTTGAGGTTTGGCATGGCGATGTCCATCACGACGACGTCGGGCGATTGCTCTTCGGCCATGCGAATACTGTCGCGGCCATCGGCGGCCTCGGCTACCACGGCCATGTCGGGCTGCTTCTCGAGCAAAGCGCGCAAGCCATCGCGCACCACCGTATGGTCGTCAGCCAACAAAATGCGAATGGGCATCGCGTCCGTTCTCCGGGGCCAGTTCGGCGACCGGCAGTTCGGCGGAAATCAAGGTTCCCTGGCCGAGCCGCGAGTTAATCTGCAGGGTTCCTCCCAGCCGGCGCACGCGTTCTTCCATTCCGAGCAGGCCCATGCCGCGCACCAGCTGCGGGTCGAACCCGGCCCCGTCGTCGCGGACGGAAAAGAGCACGCGGTGCTTCTCGCGTTTGACCGCCACTTCGACCGATCGCGCATTGCCGTGGCGCGCCGCATTGTTGAGAGCTTCCTGCACGAGGCGGTAGACGCACGTCTTGTGCTCTTCGGGAAGGTTGTCGGCGTCGTCGTCGGCGGAGACCGCGATTTTGAGGCCGGTGCGCTTGGCTGTCTCGCGCGCATGCCAGTTCAGCGCGGGGACGAGCCCGAAATCGTCGAGCATGGAAGGGCGCAGCAGCAGGGCTAAATCCCGAACCTCGTTGACAGTCCGCTCGGCCAGGGTGCGGATCGATTGCAGGTGATCGTGCGTTTCGTGGGGACCGTCGGCGCAGACGGCGCTTTCGGCTTCCATGAGGATGGCGGAGAGCGACTGGCCGACTTCATCGTGCAGCTCGCGCGCGAGGGAGCGGCGCTCATTTTCCTGGGCCCGCAGCAGGCGGGCCGAAAGCTCCTGCAGATCGGCGCGGGCGCGGGCGTTTTCGTCGAGACGGCGCTCCAATTCCCCTTCCAGCTTTAGAGTGCGCGCAATCGTGAGGATCGCCAGCACCAGGCCGCCCGCCAACGTGATGGCAAAGGTCAGAATCAGCGAGCGCCGCAAACCATCGGATGAGGCCGCCAGCCGCTCTTCGGCGCGCTTGAGCCCGCGTTCGTTCACAGCCGAGATGCGGTCGGCGATCTGCAGCATGGTGGTGCGGCGCGGCACTAACTGGTCATAAAAGAAAGAGGAACGGAGCCGGTCGCGATCGGCGCGCGACCAGGTCATAATCCGGTCCAGCACGCCCCAGTAGGCGTCAATCTGAGCTTCGAGGGCGCGAAACGGTTCGCGTTCTTCGAGTTCCAGGGAGAGCGAATAGCGGTCGAGCGCCTCGTGCGTCTCGCGCTCGAGCGCGGCCAGGCGGGCGGTCTGGGCTCCGGCCCCCACTTCGTCGGGAGACAACAGCAGGTCGCGGACGTATGTCCCGGAGAGATAAATCTGGGCGCGAATCTGATCGAGGGCGCTCAAACGTTCCAGGAATGCCTTGCGGGACTCCGTCTCGTCGTTGCGCACATGATTTAACTCGACCAGCGTTCCGGCTCCGGCCCCGAGGACGCAGATCAGCAGGCCGCCGAATCCAAAGGAGAGGGCAAGCCAAGGCGGCCAGCGGCCTTTCAGCCGGACGGCAGACCCATGGGACGCTGTCGCCGAAGCGCGTTCGGGCAAGATTTCTCCTTCTCCCCAGTGTAGTTGAGCGGGTTTACGGGAGAGAATCCTGTCCGAACAGGATGGGCCGAGCCCCTGGAAACCGTTATGAATGGAAAAGGAGGGTTGAAGTCACCCATGAGGAAATTTTACGAGTTAACCTTGGTTGCCGCTGCCGCGCTGGCGATGATCGGCGCCGGCTGCGCGAAGAAGAAGGTGGCGGTGAGCACGCCGCCCGCACCCGCGCCCGCCGCGCAGACACCGGCCGCGACTCCGGCCGCAACGCCGGCCCGCCGCCAGCCCACACAGACCCGGCAGACCGCCAGCGCGCCGGCGCCGCGGACGCCGAATGCCGCGACGAAGGCCCGGATCGACGAACTGCTGGCCCGGATTTCCGACGCTTATTTCGACTACGACAAACACACCTTGCGTCCCGACGCCATCTCGGCTCTGCAGGCGGATTCGACCGAACTGCGCGACATCCTGAAAGACTACCCCGACTACAAGCTGACCATCGAAGGCCATTGCGACGAGCGCGGCTCGGAGGAATACAACATGGCGCTCGGCGATCAGCGGGCCCGCGCGGCGAAGGATTATCTGACGCAAGTGGGGATTCCGGCCGACCAGCTTTCATTGCTAAGCTACGGCAAAGAGCATCCCGTTTGCACAGACCACGACGAAGCCTGCTGGCAGAAGAATCGCCGCATTCACATCGTCGCCCAGAACTCGCATTAAATTGTAAGAGTCCCCACGATCCGATTGCGGTTTTGGCTTCTCGCGGCGTTACTATGTTCGTGAAGGAGCGCATCATACCGCATCATTTTTGGCAAAGCGGGGCGGACCAGGGTTCCGTCCCGCGGGCCGACTCTCCGGGTGAGTTGTGATGAAGGGCCGGCGCCACGAAGACAAGGTCATTCTTGTCCTCACCCTGATTATTGCCGCGGTCACCAGCCTGGCGGTGGTCGCGTTTATTCTCCTGACCGAAAACCTGGGGGCGCGGCTGTACCCGCCAACGGGCGCGCCCTGGCGGCGTATTTTCATTCCGCTGGCCGGCGCACTCGGCACCGGCTACCTTCTCTATCACTATTTTCCCGGCGCCCGCGGCAGCGGTATCCCGCAAACGAAAGCGGCGCTGTTTCTGCGCGACGGCTACATCAGCTTCCGGACGGTGCTGGGGAAGTTCGGCCTCTGCTCGGTGTCGCTGGCGAGCGGGATTGCCCTCGGCCGCGAAGGTCCGTCGGTCCAGGTCGGAGCGGGGATCGCCTCGGTACTGGGGCGGCGCCTCGGGCTGAGCACCGCGGGCATCAAGGCGCTGGTGCCGGCCGGGGCTTCCGCCGCGCTCGCCGCCGCCTTTAATACACCTATCTCCGCGGTTCTGTTCTCGCTCGAAGAAGTGATGGGCGACATGGATGCGCCGGTGCTGGGCTCGATCGTGTTGAGCTCGGCGACATCGTGGATCGTGCTTCACCTGCTGCTTGGCGACGAACCGCTGTTTCACGTTCCGGCGTACCAACTGGTTCACCCGGTGGAATTTGTCTTCTATGCGCTGCTGGGGCTGGTGGGCGGCGTGGTGTCGGTCGCGTTCGTGAAACTGCTGCTGTGGCAGCGGAAACGGTTTTTGGCGATGCCGGCTTCCATGCAATGGTTTCTACCCGGCGTCGGCGGCTTGACCGTGGGGCTGTTGGGCTGGTTCGCTCCGCAGGTCCTGGGCGTGGGCTACGGCTTTGTCGGGCAGGCGCTGAACGGGCAGTTGGTGGTGGGCACCATGGCCCTGCTGGTGCTTCTGAAGCTGGTTGCGACCGCGACCTGCTATGCGTCCGGGAATGCGGGCGGCATCTTCGGCCCGAGCCTGTTCATCGGCGCGATGATGGGCGGAGCAGTCGGCGGACTGGCGCACACGTTGGCGCCCGACTACACCGGCGGCGTGGGAGCCTACGCGCTGGTCGGAATGGGTGCGGCCTTCGCGGGCATCGTGCGCACGCCGATGACATCGGTGATCATGATTTTCGAGATCACGCGCGATTACTCGATCATTGTGCCGCTCATGATCGCCAACCTGATCAGTTACTTCCTCTCCAGCAAGCTGCAGGAAGAGCCGATCTACGAGGCGCTACAGCATCAGGATGGGATCCATCTACCCAGCGCGGTTCCGGCCCCGGAAGTGCTGCTGACGGTAGCCAACGCATTTCAGCCAAACACGGCGGCGCTCTCTTCCACGCAACGAATTCAGAGCGTGGCGGAAAGCGTGGACTGGCAGCGCGGGGCGTGGCCGGTGGTCGATGTGGACGGATTGCGCGGCATGGTGACGGCGGCGCAGATCGAGGAAGCAATCGCGAGTGGGCGCGGTGAGGAGACTCTGGCGCGCCTGGTGCCCGCACCGCATCCGAACGAGTTGCTGACGTCCGAGAGTTTTCCGCATGTTCATCCCGATCACACGCTGGCGGTGGCAATGCGGCGCATGGCGGAGAGCGGTCTGAATGTCCTGCCGGTGGTCAGCCGGGCCGAGATTCGCAAGCTGGAAGGAACTCTGGCGGTGAGCGACGTGGTGGCGGCGCACGCGGTAGAGGCGGCGCCTCACGCGGCGGCGGAAGAAGAAGAGCCGGCCGGACGCGCGCTGATGCCGCAGCTGGGGCGGGGGCTGGCCGTGCTTGCGGGCTTGGTAATCCTCACCGGGCTTCTAAACTACTTCTATCGCACGCAGCGCAGCGGTGACGCACAGAAGTACTACCAGGCAGGCACGCTGCTTCTGGCGGAGGACCGGTACGAGGAATCCGTGGAGCAACTACGGCGGGCGCTTTCGATCTCGCACAGCACGGACAGCCGGTTGATGCTGGGACTGGCGCTATCGAAGGCCGGCCATCCCAGCGAGGCATCCTCCTATTTGCGCGAGGTCCTGCGCGAGCGGCCGGAAAGCGGGCCGGCAAACCTGGAAATGGGCCGCATCCTGGCGCAGCAAGGGCATATCGACGAAGCCGTGCTGCGGTACCAGAGAGCAGCCAACGGCACATGGGTGGACAAGCCCCGGGAGAACCGGCTCGACGCCCGTTTTGAGCTGGTGGAGATGCTGGCCAGGGCCGGCAAGCGGGAGCAGGCGAAGGCGTCGCTTACTTCGCTCGCCTCGCAACCGATTGACGATTTGATGACGCGGGAGCGGCTGGCCCGCATGTTCGAGGACTTCGGGATGCGCAAAGAAGCAGCCGATGCGTACCGCAGTATCATACAGCGGGACAAGCAGAATGCGGGCGCTTATGCGGGGCTCGGCGAAGTGGAATTCGAGCTGGGCGATTGCAACGCAGCCCAGCAGGCGTTCCGGCGCGTCCTGGCGCTCGATTCGTCCAACAAGGATGCGGCGCGCAAAGTTGAAGTGTGCAGCGCGCTGATGGCACTCGACCCGACCGCTCCCGGTTTGCGGCCCGAAGAGCGCTACCGGCGCAGCGAGGTGGTGCTCCGCCGGGTGTTCGAGGCCCGAGTCCACTGCGCGTCGCCGACGGGAAACACGCAGGCCGCGCGCGCGGCGCTGGAGCGCAGGCGGCGGCCGGCGTCATTTGCAGACGCGGCGGAATCGAACGACGCTCTGGCCGGCCGGCTTTGGGCCGAGGTGCAGCAATCCTGCAAGCCGGCGCCGGCGCCCGACGATCCGGTTAGCGTGTTGATGACGAAACTGGGGAAGCAGTAGATTTCGAGGGCTCGGGACCGTGGGGCGCGGGTAGATAATAGCCCTATGGCCATCTCAGCGGACGTTTTACGCAATCACCTCGAGTACACGGCGTGGGCCAGCAAGCGCCTGGTGGACACGGCAACGGGGATTTCCCCGGAAGAACTGACGCGCGATTTCCAAACGGCGGATCACAGCGTGGTGGGCACGCTGGCACACATCTACGCGGCCGACCGCATCTGGCTGGCGCGGGTGACGAATGCCACGCCCGGCGCGTTCATCAGCGACGCAGACCGCACGCTCTCCGTCCTGGTGCACGATTGGCCGGCGCTGCTCGACCGTTGGCGGAAATGGGCGCAAGCGCTCACCGATGAGAGCGCGGCGGCGCTGATTACTTACAAAGACCTGAAGGGAAACGAATACACGCAGCCGCTGTGGCAGATCGTTGTGCACGTGGTGAACCACGGGACGCACCATCGGGGGCAGGTCTCGGGATTTCTGCGCGCGATGGGTTATCCGCCGCCGCCGCTGGACGCGATGGCGTTTTATCGCGCGCAGGCAGCCGCCCGCGCCTGAGCCATGCGCCGTTTGCTGGGCGGGATCCTGCTGTTTGCCGGTTTGGCGGCGGCGCGGGAGACCGTTATCTTTGACACTGACTGCGGGTTATTCGGGGATGACGGCGCTTCGCTGGTGATGCTGCTCCGCAGCCCATCGAAGGTGTCGATCGCGGCGATCACGATGGTTCCCGGCAATGTGTGGAGCGCGCAAGGCGCCGAGTACATCTTCCATATCCTTGATCTAGTGAAGCGGCCGATGGCGGTTTACACGGGGGCGGAAACGCCGCTGCTCCACACCACGGCTATGGCCAGGGAAGAGGCCCGGCGCTGGGGGCCGTTGGAATTCAGTGGAGCCTTCGCGACAGATCCGAACGCGGTTGTGCCGGCGCCAGGAGCGAAACTCACGGGGCGGCAGGCGCGGCCGGGCGCGATCGAGCGCCTGATTTCGGAAATCGAGCGGCATCCGGGCGAGATCACGATTTTCGCGGTGGGCCCTCTGACGAATATCGCGCTGGCGCTGCGGCTGCGGCCGGAGATCGAGACGAAGATCAAACAGATCGTCATGATGGGCGGGAACGTGCGTTCGCCGGGTAATGCGTCGCCCTCCGCCGAATTCAACTTCTGGTTCGATGCCGAAGCGGCGCGCCTGGTGCTGCGCTCGCGCATCCCCAAGAAAATTTTGTTCGACCTCGATATCTGCAACCGGGCTTTGTTGCGCAAGCCGCAATTCGACGAGATCGCTGCCGCGCAGACACCGGTCACGGAGCTGTTTCGCGAAGACTACGGGAATCGCTATCCCGGTTTTCTGCAGCATCCCGACGTGCGGGTGCCGCTCTGGGATGTGCTCTGCGCGGCCTGGCTGCTCGATCCCGGCTCGGTGACGCGCGCGGAGCAGCGCTACTTGGACGTGCAATCCGCGTGGGGGCGTTTTTACGGCGCCACGATCCCGCTGGATCGCAGGCAGGCGCCGAACGCGACGCCGGTAACGCTCATGCTCGATCTGGATTACCAGCGCACCTATAAACTGTATCGCGACCTGCTCACCGAAAAAGAATGACCCAAATCGTTCCGGCCGCAACGGCGGCGCAGGTAGACGAGGTTCGCAAGCTTTTCGAGGAATACTGGATATCATTCGGATTTACGCCGTGCTTTCAGCATTTCGACGAAGAGCTGGCGGGCCTTCCCGGAGAGTATGTGCCTCCGAACGGGCGCCTGGGAATCGCCAAGGTGGAGGGCATCACGGCCGGCTGCGTGGCGCTGCGCCGCTTCGATGCGGAGCGCTGTGAGATGAAGCGCCTTTATGTGCGGCCCGGGTTTCGCGGCCGCGGCCTGGGTGACTTGCTGCTGGATTGGATTCTGGCGGAGGCGCGGCGCGCCGGGTATCGCGAGGTGGTCGCCGATACCATGCCGGTGATGACGACCGCTCTGGCGCTGTACGACTGGCGCGGTTTTGAACGCACGGGACCTTATGCCGCGGACGCTACGCCCGGCGCCGTCTACCTGCGGCTGGTCTTATGATTGTCCAGCCGGAAACGGAGGCCGGCGACGGCCGAAGGGGCTTGTTCAGCGAACGATGCGTTTAGTCATCACGGCGTACGGCCGCAGGGTCAGACCCTCTGACTCGTAAAGCGCCCGCGCGCGGGCATTGCGCGGTCCGACTTCCAGCGCGAGGGCCACGGCATCGAAGGGCCGCTCCGCGCTGATGAACTGAAAGAAACGGTGTCCGATGCCGCGGCTCCGCGCTTCCGGAACGACGAAGAGCTCGTCGACAAATAACAACGTGCCGCCGAATTCGTTACTCCAGTAAGGGATCAACAACGCGTAACCGCGTAACAACCCTCTTTCCCGAAACAGAATGATGCGGCCGCGGTCCGGTTCGCGGAGCACGAAATCGATCGTCTGCGGGAATCGGTCGAAGTTTACTTCGGAAGCGGGCTCGTCCCCGGTATACAAGGCCCGCATCATAGACAGGACGTTGTCCGCCAAAGATCGGTCCGTCATCGGCAGAAATTCCAGTTCAAGCATCTGTCCGGTCTCCACTTTTAACACACATGAAACATAACCGCGCGGCCTCTTGTCGCGAATTGCAAGGGTGAAAGCAAGTTGTGCCGCGACGAAGGTTCGCGGCACGCCAACAAGGAGAACACATGAAAGCAGTTTCTGTTTTGGGATTATTCGCGCTGTGGGCCGGAGCGGGCCTGGCAGCCATGGCAGACGGCAACTCGCAGGCTCTGGTAGTCACCGCGTCGAACGCAACCAACAACCAGCTTCTGGTCTATGACGCGACCGGCAGACTGCTGCAAACGGTTCCGACCAGGGGACAGGGCGGCGCCGGCGGAAATGCGGGCGGCATCGAGGCGCGCGGCACACTGCTGGCCGTGGTCAATTTCGGGTCGCAGTCGGTTTCTCTGTTTCAACGCGCGGACAATGGATTTCATCTTCAGGAAGTAATTGCCACGGCATCGAGCCCGCTGAGCGTCGCGTTCGGCCACGATCATCTGTATATCTTAGGGACGACGACCATCGAATCACATCCCGTTTTCGGAGCGGAAATCAGCGCTCATGCCGATGGCGTTGTGAATCTGCTGAAGGGGGACGGGTCGTCCGCGCAGGTTGGCGTGGTCGAAACACATTTGATTATTACGGAGAAGAGCAACCTCATCGAGACGGTGGCGCTGAGCGGCGCGGGCGCAATCGCCGCCAATCCGGTCCCGGTGCAGAACATTCCGGCGAACGTGAATGCGCCGTTCGGACTGGTGACGCGGGATGACAATGCTTATGTCACAATTGCGCACGCGGGCGAGATCAGCCTGGTGCGCGACGGCGCGGTGCTCACCACTACCCCGACCAGCGCGTTTCCGGGCCCGCAGCAGCACGCCCCGTGCTGGCTGACACTGGTGGGACCATTCCTCTACTCGAGCAATTCACCGAGCTCGAGTATCTCCCGCTACGCCGTCTATGGACAAAAGATCGTCGCGGACCAGGCGATTGCAGCGACCTTGAATGGCGCGCCTACGGATATTGCCTCGGGCGAAGGCCTGGTGGCGGTGATCGACGGCAACGGGCCGGTGTCTCACCTTACACTGTTTCGGGCAGACGAAGACGGAAACCTGACTGTCCAAGGCAGTGCCACGATCGCCAGTCCCGCTAACGGCGTGGCCATCGTCGGAGCGGACAGCCGGGAAAACGAATAACCGTCGAGGAACGCCCCGCCATTTGCAAGAGTAAATTTCAAGGCGGGGCGTAACTTACCCGGCTGCGTGCGCGAATTGAATGAAGTGGCAGTTGATCCGCGAACGGAAGGTAGTTGTGTGTCGGAGGCGGACGCGGATCTGCGCGGTTGGATGGAACGCTATCAGCAGGCCGATCCGGTAGCGCCGGGCGTATTGATCGCAGCGCTGAGCCCGGGACTGTTGCGTTTTTTTCGCGTTCTGGACGCCGGCGCGCGGCAAGCCGAAGATCTTTTGCAGGATACGTGGTTGCGTATACACAAAGCGCGCCACTCGTACCGGGCGACGGAGCCCGTTCTGCCGTGGGTGTATGCGATCGCCCGGCGGGTCCGCATCGATCACTATCGGCGGAACCGGCGTACCATGGCGCACGAAGTAGCCGTTGGCGACGTTCCGGAGCCCGGGGGGCGTGCCGGGTGGGCCAGCGGTGTGACGAACTTCGAGACCCTGGTCGGGATTTTGCCGGAGAACGAGCGGGAGGTCATCACGCTGTTGAAGGCCGGCGATCTGAGTCTGGAGGAAGTGGCGCGTGCCACCGGCTCGACCGTAGGAGCCGTAAAGCAGAAAGCGCACCGGGCGTATCGGCGTCTACGGAAGGTGTTGGAGAACCAGGTTCCGGCAGGCGTCTCGCCCGGAGGACGAGAGTCATGAACTGCCAGGAGGTAGAACGGCTGATCCGCGGCCAGGCGCGACCGACGCGGTTCAGGCTGCCGGACCCGGCGGTCGCGCACTTGAGCCAGTGCCCCGTCTGCCGCGGCTTGGCCGAGTTGCTGACACGCCGCGATGCGGCGCCGCCGGCTCCGATGGAAATCCTGCGCAACCTGGAGCAGCAGATCGCGCAGGACCTACATGCCGTGAAGCCGATGCGCCCGGCAGCATATTACGCGGCGGGATTTACAGCGTGGTTCGTCGCCTTCGCCGCCGCCGGGGGATGGATGCTGAAACCACTGGCGGTGGGTGTGATGAGCCCGTGGCTGTGCGCTACGATCTGGGCCGCTCTGGGAATCAGCGCGGGGCTTGTGATCATGTCGCTGGTCGGGCAGATGACGCCGGGCTGCCGAGGCAGGGTCAATCCGGTAAGATTGCCGTTCGCGATTCTGTTGATCCTTCCCGCTTTTTTCTCGACGATGTTGCCGCACCGGGCCGAAGCTGATTTCTGGCGGCTGGGGTGGATCTGCCTGATTTGCGGTCTCACCGTCTTTGTGCCGGCTGCGGTTGCGTACGGGCTGTTACTGCGGCAGGGAGCGTTATTGTCACCGAGGCTGGCCGGCGCGACGCTCGGCCTGCTGGGAGGGCTGACCGGGACTACGGTCCTGGAGATTCATTGTCCCCTGCAGACGGCCCTGCACGTGGTGACGTGGCACCTCGGAGTTCCGCTGATCACGACGGCGGGCTGCCTGATGATGGCTATTTTGATTGGCCGCGGAGGAGCGCATGCGAGCTGAGTGGGAATGTCCGCACGCTATAATCTCAATCTATGTCCTGGTTCACCGTTACGGTGCCGGCCTCCAGCGCCAATCTCGGGCCCGGGTTCGATACCCTGGGGCTGGCCCTCGGTGTATACCTGACATGCCGTTTTCGCGCCAGCGACAGACTTGCCATCCGGGTCCTGGGGCGTGACGCCCACCGAATCTCCACGGAGGCCGACAACCTGATCTGGCGGACAGCGGTGACGGTAGCCGAGAATCACTGTCTCGCGATACCGGCGATCGAGCTCGAGATTCACAACGACATTCCACTCGGCCGCGGGTTGGGATCGAGCGCAGCCGCTTTGACCGCGGGAGTGGTGATCGCGGATCAGTTGCTCGGGCTGGGATGGAAGCCGCTGCGGGTGTTGGATGAGGCGGCGCGCCTGGAGGGCCATCCCGACAACGTGGCTGCGTGCATTCTGGGATCGATCACGGCCAGCGCGATCGATTCCGGCGGCGTCGCACGGGCGGTCCGCCTCGATCTGCCGAAACAGTTCAACGTCGGAATCGTGGTGCCGGACTTCGAACTTCCGACTTCGCATTCCCGTTCGGTGCTGCCCGACTGCTATAGCGCGCGCGATGCCGTATTCAATGTGCAGCGCGCCGCGTTGCTGGTG
>DATGII010000258.1:0-10091 GCA_035295805.1 Bryobacteraceae bacterium
GTGCTTCTGCAGGATGCGTTCGGCGCTAGCAAACCGGTAAACGCCGCCGGGAATTGCCGTCGCACAAAACCTGCAGATTGTCTCAACATGTCCGGCGAATGCGCCGGGATGCTCCTGGTCACTATATCACTGCGGCGGAACGCCGCGGCAGGAAGCCTGCAACCAATCCGGCCGTGCCCGTAAGCTCAATCTATTTCAATTCAGGTATAATGTAGATTCGGGCGGAGGTGGGTCTTCTCGAGTAGCAGGACCACAAACTTCGGAATCCCAGCATTTCAGCTAGCCTCCCGCGCCCTTTTTTCCCTCCTGTTCCCGGCCGATTGCCGGATCTGCGGCCAATCTCTCGAATCCGTCAGCCGGATTCCTCTTTGCCCGGATTGCCTGAGGGATCCCGAACCGCTGCGCGCCGAATTCGCCTGCGCCGGTTGCCGGACTCCCTTTTTGAATCATTTTCCCCTCGATGCGCAAGGGATGTGCGCGTTGTGCCGCAGCGGTCTGCGCGCTTTCGATGCCGTCTACTGCTTCGGCTCCTACGAGGGTATCCTGCGCGAATGGATTCATCTTTATAAGTACTCGCGTGTCAAAACTCTGGCGCAGCCGCTATGCGAGTTGCTCGCCAGGGCCGTGCCGCGTAGCGAACGGTTCGATGCGATTGTGCCGGTGCCGCTGCATTGGCTGCGCCAATGGCGCCGCGGCTTTAATCAATCGGAGCTTCTCGCGCGCGGTTTGGCGCGGCATCTGCGCTTGCCCGTCCTTTCGGCGCTGCGCCGGGGCCGCTCCACGCAGGTGCAAGCCGGTCTTAGCAACACCGCCCGCCGCCGCAATGTGGCCCGCGCGTTTCAGGGCCGCCGATGGATTTCGGTCGAAGGCAAGTGCATCCTGCTCATCGACGACGTGATGACCACCGGCTCCACGGCCGCGGCCTGCGCCCGCGCCCTCAAAAACGCCGGCGCAACCCGAGTCGTGTTCGCTGCCGTGGCGCGCGTGGACCGGCGCCTGGCGGGCGCCGCGGGTACCAGTTCGCAATCCAGGGGAGGGGAACTTTCCGATGCCAAGTGAACGACTGCAGAAGCCGGTCCTGGTATTGAACGCCAGTTATGAGCCGATCAACATCTGCGCCGCGCGCCGCGCACTGGTGTTGGTGCTCAAGGGAGTCGCCGCGGCTGAAGAAGAATCGCTGCACGCGATTCACTCGGCGCGATCGGCCGTTCGTCTACCCTCCGTGATCCGCCTGCTCGAATATCGCCGCATCCCGCACCAGACCCGGGCTCTGTCTCGCAAGAACATTCTCATGCGCGATCGCTACACCTGCCAGTATTGCCACCGGACCATGCCCTCGGGCGAACTGACGCTCGATCACGTCGTGCCCCGCTCGCGCGCCGGCGAATCCGCCTGGGAAAATCTGGTCGCCTGCTGCCATCCCTGCAATAACCGGAAAGGCAACCGCACACCCGAAGAAGCCGGTATGAAACTGGCGCGGCAGCCGCGTCCCTTCAGCCTCCACACCAGCCGCCACCTCATGCGCATGCTCGGCAAAAGCGACGCCCAGTGGCGCAAGTACCTGTTCTATTAGGAGTGGAGCAGGCCTCCGGCCTGCCGCCGCCTTTCCACGCAGCGCCTCGTGGGCAATGACTAAGAGCCGGCACCCGGCGCTACACTAACCTCTTAGTCCTCCCATGAACCACCTGCAAGACATCGAAAAACTGGAAGCCGACCTGTGGAAAGCCGCGGACGATCTCCGCGCCAACTCCCACAAATCGTCTTCGGAATACTGCATGCCCGTGCTGGGCGTCATCTTCCTCCGCCACGCCACCAACCGCTACGACGCGGCTTGCCAGGCGATCAAAGAGGATCAAGCCGCCGGCAAAATGCCCAGGCGCCCGCTGAACAAATCCGACTTCCTCAAGCGCCGCGCGCTCATGCTGCCGAAACAGGCGCGTTACGACGAGCTGATGCGCCTGCCCAAAGGCGAAGACCTCGGCGCTGCCATCGTCGCCGCCATGGACGCCGTCGAGCGCGAGTTCCCACCCCTCCAGAACCAGCTTCCTAAGGATTACGGCGAGTTCGAGCCCGAGGTACTCCAAAATCTTCTGCGCGTTTTCGACAGCCAAACCTTGCGCACCGCCGGCGGGGACGTCTTCGGCCGCATCTACGAATACTTCCTCATGAAGTTTGCCATGCAGGGTGCGCAGGATAACGGCGAGTTCTTCACCCCGCCCTCGCTGGTGCAGACCATCGTGAACGTGATTGAGCCCGACCACGGCGTGGTCTTCGACCCGGCCTGCGGCTCGGGCGGCATGCTCGTCCAGACCAGCCACTTCATCGAGCGCCAGAAGCAGGACACCGCGCACCGCGTCACCTTCTACGGCCACGAAAAAACCGCCACCACCATCCGTCTCGCGCGCATGAACCTGGCGGTCCACGGTCTGCAAGGTGATATCCGCCAGGCCAATACGTTCTACGACGACCCGCACCGCTTGCCCGACGGCAAACCGCTCTGGGGCAATTGCGATTTCGTCATGGCCAATCCGCCCTTTAACGTGGACGAGGTGGACGCCGGCAAGGTGAGCAAAGACCGCCGCCTGCCGTTCGGCCTCCCCGGCGTCAACAAAACCAAGAAGGTTTCGAACGGCAGGCCGACTGGCTGCTTTCCCGGTTTCCCGATGCCGAGTTCAACGCGGTGCCCGGTTTGTGCAGCACCGTGAGTCTCGCCAACATCAAAACGGCCGACTGGAGCCTGACACCTGGCCGCTACGTCGGGGTAGCTCCGCCTGAAATTGACGAGGATTTCGATTTCTCGCAGACAATCAGTGACATTCACGTCGAATTAGGGGAATTGAACGGCGAAGCGGTGCGGCTGGCGGCAACGATTCGGGAGAATTTCGAGCATCTCGCGATATGAGTTGGGCGGCGGTCAAGCTGGAGTCCATCAAGGCCGACGTGCGATTTTCGCTCGTCGGAGGCCCGTTTGGCTCGGAACTCACCACAAAGCACTACGTTGAGGAAGGCGTTCCGGTCATACGCGGCTCGAATTTACTCGATGATCGCTGCTTTCACGATCAAGACTTCGTCTTTGTCAGAGAGGAGAAGGCCGACCAACTTTTCTCGAACAACGCCTTCCCTGGGGACGTTGTCTTCACCCAGCGGGGAACGCTCGGACAAGTGGGGATCATTCCTACGAATTCGACCTTTCCCCGATACCTTATCTCACAGAGTCAGATGAAGCTCACCGTGAATCCGGCCAAAGCCGATCCGAAGTTCATCTACTACTACTTCCGTAGTCCCGAAACCGTACAGAGCATCAAGAACCGTGCAATTACTTCTGGCGTGCCGCACATTAATCTGGGTATCCTGCGGGGATTCGAGATACCGCTTCCTCCCTTAGCCACTCAGTGCTCAATCGTTTCGACACTTTCTGCCTACGACGACCTGATCGAAAACAACCGCCGGCGGATGGCGTTGCTGGAGAAGGCGGCGCGGCTGCTTTACGAAGAGTGGTTCGTCCGCCTCCGCTTCCCGGGCTACGAACACACGGTCACGAGCGCCGTCGTTCCTCGCGGGTGGGAGCGCGTTCCCCTTGAATACGTTCTGATGCTCCAACGTGGTTTTGACCTTCCAATTCAAGATAGAGTCGATGGAGCGGTTCCGATTTACGGCTCCACAGGAATCAGCGGATACCATGAGAAGTCGAAAGTTGAGGGACCCGGGATTGTCACGGGGCGCAGCGGTACTCTCGGCGAAGTCCATTATGTCCGTGGATCATTCTGGCCGCTCAACACTGCTTTGTGGGTAAAAGAATTTCGGCGCGTCACTCCGATCTTCGCACTGTTCCTACTCAGGTCAATCGACCTCAAGCAGTTCAACGGCGGTGCTTCGGTGCCGACGCTCGATCGCAAGAGCATTCACAAGGTGGAGGTCTTAGTTCCTCCGCCAGCTCTCGTTACGACGTTTACTGAATTCGCCAACCCACTTTTTGACCAGATCGCGAATTTGACCTCACAAAATCACAGCCTCAAAACCGCCCGCGACCTCCTCCTTCCCCGCCTCACGAGCGGCGAAATCCCCGTCTAAATCGGGTCCGCCTGCCTGAAAGTCAGGCCCCAATGCGCTACCCTGTTACAGAGGGCGGCATGGCCACGCACAATAACCTGCATGTCCCGGATGACTTACTGAACGCGGTGAACGAGGCGGCCCGCGCCGATGGCATCACCACCGAGGAGCTTGCGGCCGATGCCCTCCGCCGCTACCTCGCTCACCGCAAACTCGAGGAGCTCGGCCAGTATGGGCGCGAGCAGTCGCGGCGGCTGGGCTATACGGAGGACGATCTCCCCCGCCTGATCGCCGAATCCCGCAATGAGACGCGCGGCCGCTAAGGTCACCCTCGACACCAATGTCTACATCTCGGCATTCCAATTCGGCGGCATGCGGCTGCTGCATCGGGCGATCGACGGCGATATCGAAATTGCCGTTTCGGAACCGATTCTGGATGAGGTGATCCGGGTCTTGCGCGATAAGTTTCAGTGGGAGGGCTACCGCCTGCAGGATGCCCGGCAGCAGATCCTGGCCTTGGCCCGCCTCGTCGCACCGGCACAAACCCTGGATGTCGTCAAGGAAGATGAGCCCGATAACCGCATCCTTGAATGCGCGGTCGCAGCCGGGTCGCAGTTCCTCGTCACCGCCGACCGGGATCTGCTGCGGCTCGGCACGTACGAGGGCATCTCCATCCTGCGGCCGGCTGATTTTCTGAAACAGGAAGCGGAGTCGCAAGGCACGCCGCAGGGCCAATGATCACCGATATCAACAGCGAAGACCGCCTCGTCCAGCGCACCTTCGCCGAATATCTGGAAGAGAACCTCCATTGGGATAGTGTCTACGCCTGGAACCAGGAAACCTTCGGCCCGGCCGGAACCCTGGGCCGCACTGACACCCGCGAAGTGGTGCTCACGCGCGATCTCGAACGGGCCCTCTACCGGCTGAACCCCCATCTGCCGCCCCACGCTATCAAAGATGCCGTCGCGCAACTCACCCAGCATGACTTCACGCGTTCTCTGCTTCAGCACAATCGCGATTTCTATGCCATGATCCGCGATGGCGTTCCGGTTAGCTATCGCGATCCCCAAGGCCACCTTCACGCCGAGCGAGCTCGCGTCATTGATGTGCCGAACAACCGGTTTCTCGCCGTTCGCGAATTGAAGATCACCGGCCTCCGCTCGCCCGCCTACAACCGCCGCGCCGACCTGGTCTGCTTCGTGAACGGCCTCCCGCTGGTTTTCATCGAACTGAAGGCGGTCTATCGGAACATCCGCGCCGGCTACGACGGCAACCTCCGCGATTACATGGACGAGCACGTCATCGCCCATGCCTTCCACCACAATGCCTTTCTGATTGTGAGCAACGGGCACCGGGCGCGCTACGGTTCCATTACGAGCCAATGGGAGCACTTTGCCGAATGGAAACGGCTCGACGAGCGCGATCACGGCAGCCTGGAAGCTGAAGTCTTACTCAACGGAATGCTAGAGCACGGCCGCTTGCTCGATCTGGTTCAGAATTTTATTCTGTTCGACGACAGCAAGCCGGGGGCCACCCGCAAAGTCATTGGCCGCAACCATCAAGTCCTGGGCGTCAACAACGCCGTGGCAGCCGTGGTGCGGCAGGAGGAACTCAAGAAAGAATTCCCGCCTGATCGGCGTTTGCAATGGCGGGTCGTGGAACTGCCGGCCGATGAACTGGCTGACGTCGAGCCGCGCCGCCCGGAAGTCTTGAAGCTCGTCGAGTCCGCCCATCCCGACCTCGGCAAGCTCGGCGTCTTCTGGCATACGCAGGGAAGCGGCAAATCGTACTCCATGGCGTTCTTCACCGAGAAGGTGCGGCGTACGGTCTCTGGTAAGTTTACATTTCTCCTGATGACCGACCGCAATGACCTGGACGACCAGATCTACAAAACCTTCATCGGATGCGGGATCGCCAGCAAGCAGACGCCGCGCGCCAGTTCGGGCGAACATCTGCGCGATCTCCTGCGGGAAAACCACGCCTTCATCTTTAGCCTGATCCACAAGTTCAACCAGGACGTCGACCCGAAAGAACCCTACAGCACGCGCGACGACATCGTCGTCATCTCCGACGAAGCCCACCGCACCCAGGCCGGCAAGCTCGCGCGCAACATGCGGCTGGCGCTGCCCAACGCCGCGTTCATAGGCTTCACCGGCACACCGCTGTTTAAGAACGATCATCTGACCCGCCGCATTTTTGGCGGCTACATCTCGCGCTACGATTTCAAGCGCTCCGAGCAGGACGGAGCCACCGTCAAGCTGGTTTACGAAAATCGCGGCGAAAAGCTGCGCGTCGCCCGTCTCGATCTGAACGACCGCATCGCCGATGCCATTGCGCGGGCCGAACTCGATCCGGATAAGGAAGCGCTGCTCGAAAAGCTGCTCGGCAAAGACTATGAAGTCATCACCGCCGGCGAGCGGCTCGACAAGATCGCCGACGATTTCGTGGAGCACTGCGCCACCCGTTGGGAATCCGGCAAATCCATGCTGGTCTGCATCGACAAGATCACCTGCGGGCGGATGTGGCAGAAAATTATGCCGCGGTGGGAGGCGAAACTGAACGCGATCCAGGCGTCGATCCCGGTAAAACAGGCGCAGCTTTCGGTGATCACCGATGCAGAAGAACGCGAAGCCGCCGCCAAGGAGCTGGACTGGCTGCGCGGCCAGGCGCAATGGATGGAACAAACCATTATCGAGATGATCGTCAGCGAGGGCCAAAACGAAGTCGCCGATTTCCAAAAATGGGGAATCGGCATCATTCCGCACCGGGCTCGCATGAAACAGGGCTTTGAAACCGGCGACAAACGGGTGACGGTGGAAGATGCGTTCAAAGACCCGCATCACCCGTTCCGCATCGCCATCGTCTGCGCCATGTGGTTGACCGGCTTCGATGTCGAGAGCCTCTCCACCCTATACATCGATAAGCCGATGAAAGCCCACACGCTGATGCAGGCGATCGCCCGCGCCAACCGGGTCTTCCCGGGCAAGGATTTCGGCCTGATTGTCGACTACAACGGAATGCTGGCCAGCCTCCGCGCGGCGCTCGCGCAATACGCGCTCGGTGACGAAGCCGGCGGCGAAGACGAAATTGTCGCACCGGTGGAAGAGCGCGTGCGCGCGCTCGATCAGGCCATCGGCGAAACCGAAAAACATCTTCTGACGCTGGGCTTCGATGCAGCCCGTTTACAGGGCACGAAGGGCTTCACTCGAATTCAGGCGCTGGCCGATGCCGTCGACGCCGTCTATACTTCGGACGAATCCAAGCGCCGCTTCGAGATCCTCGCCCGCCAGGTGTTCCTCCGGTTCAAGGCGCTCCTCATGGAGCGGTCCGTCTTCACCTATGCCGCGCGCCATGACAATCTCGAGGCGATTTACAAGAAACTGGAAGAGCGGCGCGACCTCTCGGATGTGACCGATCTCATGAAGGAACTGCACCGGATTGTGAATCAGGCGATCCGCACCGCGGCTCCCGGTGAGGACCAGGCTGAATCGAAATTCTACGACTTGAGCCATATCGATCTGGTGAAACTGCGCGACGAGTTCGCCAAAAAGGTAAAGCGCAAGGCTTCGGCTCTCCAAGACGTGCGGCAGATTGTCGAGGACAAGCTGGCTCGGATGCTCGCCCAAAATCCCCTGCGGATGGATTATTACCGCAAGTACTCGGACATTGTCGCCGGCTACAACCGCGAGAAAGACCGCGTCACCATCGAAGACACGTTCGCGAAGCTGGTGGATCTGGCCAATAGCCTCAGTGAAGAACAACGCCGCGCAGCCGAAGAGGGATTGAGTGAAGAAGAGTTGGCGCTCTTCGACCTGCTCCAACGGAAAGATCTGAGCAAGGCCGGTCGCGAGCGGGTCAAGCAGGAGAGCCGGAACCTGCTAGCCAAGTTGCGCGATGTGATCGAACGCGTCGACCGGTGGACCGAAAAAGAACAAACCCAAGCCGAGGTAAAGAGCCTGATCCTCGATCATGTCTTCGCAACGCTGCCGGATCCGCCCTATTCCGATCTGGACAAACAGACTGTGGCCGACCGGCTGTATGAACACGTTTGGCAGATGAGCGCCAGCGGCGCCTTCTCCGCGGCAACCGCGGCCTGAGCATTCCCCGTTTTTCAAAATTTTCCCATCTCCCGCCGTTCCTGCCACTTACCACCAAAATCGCCAACCGCGGTAAGGGTTTTCCGCCTCCTCGGCGCGATACTAAGGTCGAGGGAATTTCGATGCCGCATCGCATCCTCCAAGTCCGAACGATTCCAGTCAGTCCCGCTGCAACGGGACCGGCCCGCTCCACTTGGTACCACGCGCAAGGCACGCTCTAATTCTTTTCACTGCAACAAACCATTTGCGAATTCCGGAACGTACGTTCCGAAAAACCCCGTATGGATGCTCAAAAACAGACCGACCTCGGCTCCTGGTCCGGCCTTCAGCAGGCGTTCGCCATTGTCACCGGTAGCTGTGCCGCCGCGCGCGCTCAGTGCCTCAGACAGGTCCGCGATTCCAAAATGCTGGATGACCTCGGCCTTACCTGGGACGAGTTCTGCAGGCAGCACGTCGGCATCAGCCGCCGTCATGCCGACTCACTCATCCGCCAGCACGCCGATTTCGGCGACGCCTACTTCCGTCTCTCTGAAATCGCCCGCATCTCCCCGCGCACCTTCCGCCACATCGCCGCTGCGGTGAACGATGAGTCCATTGAAATCGATGGTGAAAAGATCGCGCTCACATCCGCCAATGCCGCCCGCATTCGCGCTGCCATCCGCACCTTAGCCAATCGCGCCCGTCCCGCCCCCGGCGCGCCCCGGCCCCCCGCCGACCTGATCGAGTTGCAGATCCGCATTGATGCAATCGCCGACGACTTGGACAAGTCCCTCCGCCACCTCAATCCTCTCCAGAGCCGCACCCCGCACCGCAGCCTCATCGCTTACGCCGCCAATAAATTTCGCGTTTTGGCCCGCCGCGCCGACGCCGAGCCCGAGCCCCCCGCCCCCTGCCCGGCATGAAACTGGCGCCGGCACCCGGTCCGGACCCGAGCCGCCGGTGCGCCCCATATAATCAAGAAGTAAGGCCCGTCTCATGAGAAAGCGCCTGGCGTATCTGTTCGCCCCGGTTCTGCTGCTGCTCACCGCCCTGGTGGTCTGGCAGGGCTCCTTCCATACCTTCGGGCCGGCCAATCCCCAACAGACGTTCATCTTCTGGTTCATCTCGAGCCTCACCTTCATCCTCATGGTCACGCTCGGCTGGATTCTGTTTCGCGAAGGCGTCAAGGTCTATATCGCGCGCCAGAGCAATCAGGCCGGCTCGCGCATCCGCACGAAGCTGGTGGTCGGCGCCGTGGCTCTCAGTTGCCTCCCCGTCTTTTTCTTCGCCTTGTGGAGTTATGAAGTGCTGAACTACAACTTGAACGCGTGGTTCAGCAATCCGGCCGAAAATCAGATCCAACTCTACGTGGGCGTGGCCAAGTCGTTAGGCGATGAGATGCAAACCCGCCTCCAGGTCCAGGCAGAGTTGCTGGCGCAGCGGCCGGAAACGCGAGAAATCCTCCGCGGCACGCCACACCGCGAGTTCCTGCAACAATTCTGCCGGCAGCAAGACCTCGACGGCGCCGCGGTTATCAGTGCGTCCGGCGCGCCCATGGACGCCTTCGGCCCCAACAGCGCGGGCGCCAACGATCGCCGCGTCCACCAAGCCCAAGCGGACATCGTGGAGGCGGGCCGGACATTGGGCCTTGTCACGGTTTCCGACAGCCTTCCCGTCGATGTCGCGCAGCAGCAGGCCAACATCGAGAAATACAGCCGCGATTTCAACCAGATCAAAAAGGACCGCAAGGATTTCCGCACCTATTACCTCATGTTGATTTCGCTGCTGACGCTGTTCATGCTCTTCGTTACCACCTGGATCGCGCTGTTGCTCGCCAAACAGATCAGCGTCCCGATCACCGCCTTGCTCGATGCCGCCAGCGAAGTCCGGCAGGGAAATCTCAAGCATCGCGTGACCGTCCGCGCCATGGATGAACTGGCTCTGCTGGTGCGCGGCTTCAACCAG
>DATGII010000259.1:0-17597 GCA_035295805.1 Bryobacteraceae bacterium
CCGCTGCGTGCTGGTGGGGGCCGCGAGAAAGACGGTATCGAGCCCGTGGCGGTGCATGGCGTCGACGTAATCCTGGGCCTCTTCGACGCTGGCGTCGATCAGCAGGCAGCCATCGATGCCGCGCACGGCCGCGTCCTTGGCGAGCCGGTCGAGGCCGTAGCGCAGCACGGGATTTAAATAGGTGAACAACAGCAGGGGGACCTCGGAACGCCGCCGGATTTTTTCGGCAATTTCGAGCACGCCTTCGAGGGTGGCGCCGGCTTTTAGAGCGCGCTCTCCGGCACGCTGAATCACGGGGCCATCGGCAATCGGATCGGAGAACGGAACACCCAACTCGATCAAGTCGGCGCCGCCACGCACCAGCGCCTCGACCAGATCGGGCGTACGCGCGGGGGCGGGATCGCCGGCAGTGAGATAGGCGACCAA
Source organism: Bryobacteraceae bacterium (assembly GCA_035295805.1). Classification (GTDB taxonomy): domain Bacteria; phylum Acidobacteriota; class Terriglobia; order Bryobacterales; family Bryobacteraceae; genus PSRJ01. Next base: position 427 of record DATGII010000259.1, read on the forward strand.
GCCTTTGCGGCCGTCACGCTTTAAGCAGTCAAACAGGCGACCGATCCGCGTCATGCTTCGTCGAGTTCCTTGAAGTTTTCGCGGTAAATATCGATGTCTTTATCACCGCGCCCGGAGACATTCACGAGGAAGAGCCGGTCCTTCGCGGACGGGGCGCGCCGCACCGCTTCCGCCACGGCGTGCGCCGATTCGAGCGCGGGAATGATTCCTTCGGTGCGCGAGAGCAGACGCGCGGCATCGAGCGCTTCCTGATCGGAGGCGGCGGTGTACTCCGCGCGGCTTTGATCGTGCAGCCAGGCGTGCTCGGGACCGATCATGTTGTAATCGAGTCCGGCCGAGACGGAATGGGTGGGAGCGATCTGGCCGTGCTCATCCTGCAGCACCATGCTAAAGGCGCCCTGCAGGACGCCGGGGGCGCCGCCCCGGTATCTTGCCGCGTGCTCGCCGATTCCGTTGCCGCGGCCGCCCGCTTCGATGCCCACGAGACGCACCGATTGGTCGGGCAGGAAAGCGTGGAAAATGCCGATAGCGTTGGAGCCGCCACCGACGCAGGCGAAGATGGTGTCGGGCAGACGGCCCTCGGCTTCCTGGATTTGGGAGCGCGCCTCCTCGCCAATCACTTTGTGGAAATCGCGCACCATCATCGGGTACGGATGCGCGCCGAGCACGGAGCCGAGCAGGTAGTGCGTGCCGGCCACGTTCGTGACCCAGTCACGCATGGCCTCGCTGATGGCGTCTTTGAGGGTGCGGCCTCCGGTAGTCACGGCGACAACCTTCGCGCCGAGCATGCGCATGCGGAAGACGTTCAGCCGCTGGCGGCGCATGTCTTCCTCACCCATATAAACGACACACTCGAAACCCAACAGGGCGCAGACCGTCGCGGTGGCGACGCCGTGCTGGCCGGCGCCGGTTTCGGCGATGATGCGTTTCTTGCCCATGCGGCGGGCGAGCAGGGCCTGGCCGAGACAGTTATTGATCTTGTGCGCGCCGGTGTGGAGCAGGTCTTCGCGTTTGAGATAAATGCGCGCGCCCCCAAGCGACGCGCTCAAGCGACTGGCGAAATACAGAGCCGTGGGGCGGCCAGCGTAGGTGTGCAGCAGGTTCCGCAGCTCCGACTGAAACGAAGGATCCTCGCGGACGGCGAGATACGCCTGTTCCAGTTCTTCGATCGGCGCCATCAGCACTTCCGGCACGAAGCGCCCGCCGTAAGGGCCGAAGTGGCCGGTTCGATCGGGTTGCGGCGTCATGCGCGCAGCGCCGCCTTGGCCGCTTGCAGAAAGTCGTTCATTTTCCGGTGATCCTTTTTTCCCGGCGCGCTTTCGATCCGCGAGCAGGCATCCACACCCCACGGATGCGCGGCAGCCACGGCCTGCGCGACGTTTGAGGCATCCAGGCCGCCCGCGAGAATAATCCGCTGGCGCGCCGCGGCGGCGAGACCCCAATCGAAGGTTTGACCGGAGCCGCCATAGAGTTCGCCGGCCGGGCCATCCAATACAAGAGCTTCGGCGGGCGAATCGTCGTAAGCGGAGAAATCGAACCCCGTGGTCACGCGCGCCGCTTTCCAGACCGTCATGCGAGCGGGATAGGCGGCGGGCAACTCGTCGCCGTGCAATTGCGCGACGTCCAGATGCACCAACCGCGCGACCTCCTCAATGCGAGCGGGCGCCTCGTTCACGAACACGCCGACGCGCCGAATTCCCGGGCGCGAGCCGATCTGCGCAGCGTTTTCCGGCGAGACATACCGCGGGCTGCGGGGCCAGAAGTTAAATCCAAGGGCGGTGGCCCCGCCATCGATGGCCGCGGCTGCATCCTCTGCGTTCGTGATGCCGCAGATCTTCAGGACCATCGCCGCACCAGTTTTTGCAGCGCCGCGACCGGATCGCCGGATTTCATGAGATGCTCGCCGACAAGGAAGGCGGAATAGCCGGCAGCGCGCAAAGTCGCAATGTCGTCGGCATCGTGGATTCCACTTTCGCTGACGCGCACCGCGCCGCTGGGAAAGTGCTCGGCCAGCCGCAGCGACGTCTCGAGCGATACCTCAAAGGTAGTGAGGTCGCGATTGTTGACTCCGATCAGATCGCTGCCGGCAGCGACCGCGACTTCGAGTTCGCGCCGGTTGTGGACTTCGACCAGAGCGGCCATGTTGAAACGCCCGGCCGCCTCGCGATAATCGCGGATTTGGCGCTCGCTGAGAATGGCCGCGATCAGCAGAATGGCATCGGCTCCGTGGGCCGCCGCCTCGAGCACGTGCTCGGGCGCGATGGTGAAATCCTTGCGCAAGACCGGGAGCGCGGCGGCGTCGCGCGCGGTTTCGAGATCCGCCAGCCGGCCCTGAAAGAACTCTTCATCGGTGAGCACCGAGAGCGCGGCAGCGCCGCCCTCGGCATAAGCGGCCGCGATGCGCGCCGGGTCGAAGCGGGCCGCGAGCACTCCTTTACTTGGCGAGGCCTTCTTGATTTCTGCAATAATCGCGGGGCCGCGGCGTGTGAGAGCGGCGCGGAAATCCCGCCGGCCGGCACGCCGTTGGTTCGCCAGCCGCTCCCATTCGGCAAGCGGGGGCGCGCCTTTCGCCAAGTCTTCGCGCTTCTTGGCGACAATGCGCGCCAGAATGTCTGGAATGGCCTCGATCAAGGGTGATTCTCTATCGTATCAAACCCGGCGCAGGCAACCCGGAGTGGGGCACCCTAGCTCCAAATGGCTATCATCTCGATGCAACGGCGCACGGCAGCGCGGGTTCAAACAAGAAACAGGGGCAAGAATGCACGGGTCAGATTTGCGTGCGATCCTCGAACGAGCCGAACACCTGTTGTGGGTGATGGCGCGCTGCGATGTCGAAGACCTGCCAACCCACCGGTCCGACGTATTGCGGCGCCTGGCGGAACTCGAACACCGCGCGGCCCAACTCGGCGTGCCCGACTTGTACCGGAAGGTACTCCAAGCGAGCCCGGCTCTGACTAAAATCGTCTTATGAGACCTCGGCTGTTTCGAGCCGCGGCGATTTGTCTAGCCGCGGCCGCCGCGGGATGTGCATTCGCGTTGCCCGTGCCGGGCGGAACCGAGATCCAAATCCGCCTCAAAACCAAAATCTCCACGCAGACGGCGCGGGAGAAGGACCCGGTGGAAGCGGTGGTGATCGAACCCGTAATGGCCGGCGGCCAGTTCGCCATCCCGGCTGGGGCTGCGGTGCGAGGCAGCGTGGAGAAGACAACGGCCAGCAAACCTGACCAGCGCGCGGTATTGGTTCTGAATTTCGACGAAATTGAAATAAACGGGGCCAAGCTGAAGTTGCAGGCGCAAGTTGGGGCGATCGACAACGCGCGCGAGAGCGTGGACGATCAGGGTCAGATCAGCGGCTTGCTTTCTTCGGAGACGATTACGGGCGAACTCGATACGGGTCTCAACAAACTGGCATCGCGATATTCGGGCCTGGCGGATGTGCTCGCGGCGGCGAAGAACGCGGTCCTCAAACCGGCCGATACCGACATAACTTATGACGCGGGAACCGAGCTGACGCTGAAGCTCAAGGCGGCGCTCGACCTGGCAGCGGCGGGCGGACCGGGGCCGGCCGGCAATGTGGGCGCGATTCCAAATGACGCGGCGCTGGCGGCGCTTGTCGCGCGCGAGCCGTTTCAGACGGTGGCGCAGGCGCCTCCCAAGCCCTCGGACGTCACGAACATCATTTTGATCGGGAACGAAGCGGCGGTGCAGAAGGCGTTCATGGACGCGGGCTGGTCGACGGCTGCCGGGCTCAACGCGAAAGCCAAGTTCGAGACGTTCCGCGCGCTAGCCGAAGCGCGCGGCTACAGCGAAGCGCCGGTCTCGATTCTACTGCTCGAGGGCAAGCCGCCCGATCAGGTATTCGAAAAACTGAATAATACGTTTGCGCAGCGCCATCACCTGCGGGTGTGGCGGCGGCCGGCGACATTTGAAGGCAACGCTGTCTGGGCGGTGGCTGCGACACATGACACCGGAATCAGCTTCTCCGAGAAGGACCGCACGTTCATTCATAAGATCGATTCGCAGATCGACCGCGAGCGCGCCAAGGTAGTGAACGATCTGATCTTCTCCGGGCATGTTATGGGCGTGGAACTGGTGGACCGGCCGCAGGTCCCGCAGCACGGGCAGAATGCGACGGGCGACAGCCTGGAAACCGATGGCAAAGTAGCCGTGCTGCTGCTGAAATAACAGCGATAATCCTCTCGCCGGCTGCTTGTTGCGCGGGTAACGAGATCCCCCGGGGTTACGATGGACTGATGGGCGCCACGTTTCCCGAGCCGACCGCGGCCGCGCATAGCGGGGAATTTCGGAAAGAGCTCGGCCTGCGCGATCTGCTTTTCGCGCAGGTGATCAACATCGTCGGCCTAACGTGGGTGGGGGTTGCCGCCAAGCTCGGGCCGCCGCACTTAACATTCTGGCTGCTGGCCGTCTTGTTGTTCTACCTGCCCTCGGTAAGCGTGGTGGTCTATTTGAACCGGCTGCGGCCCCTGGAAGGCGGACTATACACCTGGGCGCGGCTCGGCTTCAACGACTTTACCGGTTTCATGGTGGCGTGGTCGTTGTGGTTGAACTGCGTGGTGTTGGCGGCGGAAGTCGGAATTCAGAGCGTCACCATCCTGGCATATGCGATTGGCGCGCGCGGCGCCGCCTTCATGGAGAACAAATGGCTGATGGCAGCGGCGAGTGTTCTCATCATCGCCGCCTACGCGCGGGTGGCTGCCGTCGGCCTCGGCGTCGGAAAATGGGTGAACAACGCCGGCGGAGCGTTGTTCCTCGTGATCTTCCTTGCGCTGATCGTGATGCCGTTTCGCAGCGTCGCGACGGGGCGGATGGCGGCCTATCAACCGCTGACACTGGCGCTGCCTACTGTCTCGCTGCTCAGTCTGAACATCCTCGCCAAAATCGGCTTCGGCGCCATGGCCGGGTCCGAATATATCGCGATCTTCGCGGGCGAATGCCGGGATGCCGCGCGCTCCATCGGGCGCGCCGTCGTGCTGGCCGCGCCGCTGATCGTGCTCCTGTTCATCCTGGGAACCAGCGCGGTGCGCGCTCTGGTTCCCGATGACAAGGTCGACCTGGTCAGTCCCATCTCGCAGGCTTTGGCTGCGGGCACAGGCCCAAGCGACACGGCGGCCCTGCTAATCCCGCTGGTAATTATCGGCATGCTGCTCGCGAATATCTCCCAGCAGAATTTCAATTTCACGGCGGCCAGCCGCCTGCCATTGGTCGCAGGCTGGGATCATCTGCTGCCCAAGTGGTTCACACGTCTGGATCCGAAACATCAGATGCCGTCGAATTCCATCCTGTTGGTCGGCATCGTAACGATCGCGCTGGGAATCGCGTCGCTGAGCGGCGCAGGCCAGCAGGAAGCGTTCCAATTGCTGCAGAACGCGGCGATGACGTTCTATTCGTTTGCGTACCTGGTCATGTTCGCGCTCCCGCTGATCGGTTTTCGCGGCATGACTCCGCGGCCGCCGCTGTGGTTAAGAGCCGCCGCGGTTTCGGGTTTTGTGATGACGGCGCTGTTCGCGGTTATGTCGGTGTTTCCGATTATTGACGTTCCCGACCCGCGGGCATTCACGATCAAGGTGACGGCGGTCATCGTGCTGTTCAGCCTGATTGGGGCGGGGATCTTCTTCGCGTATCGGCGAAAAGGGCCGGCGACCAGATCGCAGGTTCTATAAAGGTGAAAACGAAAACAGCAGGTTGACCGCAGCAGCAGCGATCTGGCGCATGCGATCAAAGCGCGGCTTGGGCGGCTCGCAGCGGAGCGTTCCCCCGTGCTCCTCGTGCGAGACTGTGAGCAGAAGATCGGGAGTCAAGCCGGGTTCGGTTTGCAGCAGTCCGGCGAGAAACGCGCGCGTCTGCGAAGCTGCATAACCGGCCAGCATGCCCTGCCATCCCAACTGGGGAGCGATCGTGAACCCGGAGAGCAGCCGCTGGCCCGGCAGGATGGGCCGGTTGAGAGTGAGCAAGGGAAGGAAGCGGCGGTTGGGCAGAAAGGGAACCAGGGCGCCGAGGGGTTTTGCGAACAGCATGAGATTGAGCGAAAGGGTATAGGTGGAAAGCTCGAACACGCCCTGCCCCCACGCGGGCAGGCGCGATTCGATCGCGGCGTGCAGCGAGCCGCCAAGGCTCATCGGGCCTACCGGGCCGGACAAATACCAGTTCCGCGTTTGCCTTTCTTTGAGGAGAATTTGCACGTCCGCACGGCCGGCTTCAGGCGCGGGATTTAAGACGACAGCGCGGGCGGTCACCGGTTCGAACCAGCCGGTCCGGTTCAGACGCGCCAGAGATTGACGAAGCAACAGCTGGTCGAGCGGCCCGCCTTCCTCCAGCAGGAGCATGCGGCGGAGGGTCTCGTCGCGCTCGCGCCGGTTGCCGCGAAACTCGATCCGGCCCGTGCGATAGGCGGGACCTTGCGTGATCCCGGCGATTGCCTCGACCGTCGGACCGGCCCCGTGAATCTCGACACGCGCCGCGAAATCGAGCACTCCCGCGCGCTCGGCGGCGCGCCGCTCATCGAAGAGTTCGCGGCAAACGGCATCGCCCGGACGATCCGGAGCACCGGGGAGCGGAACTCCGTTGAGCATCGCCACCTGGTATTTTGGCCCGGCTTGTACCGCGTAACCGATGTGCGCCTCACCGGCGGTGAGGTCGATCGAAGCGACGCGTACGTCGGCATCAAAATAGCCGCCGCGGTAATAGAACGACCGCAGATTGGCGAGATCGGATTGGACGGCATCCGAACTGTAGCCGGGACGAACACGCCAGCCTTTCCAAATGCCCGGAATACCAGGCACCATAGTCTTGGCGCGAGTGGCGCGCAACGCGCCATACACGTCGGCGGCATTCATTCCGAGATCGCCCGAAACATTCACGCTTCTTACATCAATCGGCCGCTGCTTGTTGATGTGGATCTTGAGATCGGCCGCGCCAGTGCCGGTGGGCGCCAGTTGTGCGTCGGCCTCGGCGTTCGCATAACCGGAAGCCTCAAGCTGTTTGACGACGCCGGCCGCAACCTGCTGCGCGTCCTGCAGGTCCATCTCGGCGCCCGGCTGGAGCCGGAGGCGGACCCCAGGCGTCGGCGGATCCATTTGGATCTTGCGGACGCGCACGGTGGCCTTCGGTCTGAGATGGAAGATCACGCGGACAGAGCCGGCATCCGGGACGGCCTCCACCTGCACGTCGGAGACACGCCCGGTACGCCACAGTGTATGCACGTCGTGCTGGAGCTTGACGGGATCGAACAAGCCGCCGGCTCGCGTTTCCAATGCCACCGACGGCGGCACTCCCGCCACTTCGCTGATCCGCTGGCCGGCCAATTCGGACCCGCGGAGAGACAGAACGGACAGCAGCAGGATTCCGAGCATCGCTTCGGGAGTGCCCTTGCAGATCTAAGGCCACCAGGCGCAATGCCGGGAAATGACGCATTCGCGGGGACCGGGACGCGTGCGCTCCACGCGCAGGTGTGGCGCGGCCGCACGGCGCCTTAGGCTGCCGCGCGGCCGGGTAGATTTCTCTAATCGGTTATTGGTTGCGGACGAACTCGTAGCGTTCCAGGGTGGCCGCGATCTGGTAAGCGGGTTCGTGGGCGTCGTCTGCAGGCGCGACCAACTCCGACCGCAACACTTTGCCCACGCAACGCAGGTTCACCGGCTGCGGGCCCTCGGGATTCAAGGTGACTATATATTCGATCGGGCTGCCGAGGTCGGGCTCTCTCCCGGAGGTGAACAGTACGCCGCTCGAACTGATGTTCTTGGTCACGCCCGAAAAAGGGATTCTCTCCCGGCCGGCAGACCGGATGGAAAGGGGTAGCTGCAGGCTGAACCGCCGGGTTCGTCTCTGCTCCATGAACGTGCTCATAGCGGGAAGGCCTTCGTCCCAGATGGGTAGATTCGTCGACAGATCCAATGGCAATGCGGTTGGCACCAGGTCCTACCTTTCGGCTTCAGGGTAAAGCTGCCCCGACAGTAAGACAATGCTCTCGTTGGTTAATGGAGTCGCGGGACGGCAGAGCACAAGTTACTGAAAATACGCGGGCTCACCGTCCCCGCGCGTACATCAGGACAAGCGAGCGCTGGGCAAATGGCAGATAAACCAACGCCGCGCTCATCCCGAGCGCCAAGCCGGTCGCGATGTAGTGAGTGAGCAGGAATGGGGAGAGCGCCCAGAGGAGGTCGAGCAGAGCCAGCACTGGAAAGATCCTGGCGAACTTGGCGGGCAACTGCCGCAGGTCAAAGGCGATCGCCGCCAGCAGGTAGAGCCGGACGGGAATGAGAGCGGCAGCGGTAGTGATCAGGATTGCCATCATCGCCGCCGGCGGGAGCAGGCGCGCCTCCAGGAAAAGGTCATCGATCTCGTGGAGGTTGGCCAAGGCCAATAAGTAGAACGCCAGGTACATCACCTGGATCAGGAGGAGCAGAATCCGAACGAGATTTCGCCGGGGAGTGGGGAGTTCGTCGGGGGTGGTAAGGATCGATGCGAGCGGGGCTGCGACGGTGTCTGCCAGGGGTGGAGGGGCCGGCGGGGAAGGATCGCCGCCGGCGCGCGGCGCGGGCATTTCGGCACCGGGGCGCAGCGTCACCGGCGCAATAAAACGATACCCTTTGCCGGATACGGTCTCGATGAAGCGCGGCTGGGAGGCCGAATCGTCGAGCGCATCGCGAATCTTGTTGATGGCGCTGTTCAGACCATGATCGAAATCCACGAATGTGTCCTGACCCCAGAGCCGCTGCCGCATCTCCTCGCGGGTCACGATCTCGGAAGGCCGTTCCAATAAGAGCGTCAGGACACGAAACGGCTGGGCATGCAGCTTGATACGGATGCCGCGCTTGCGCAGCTCTCCGCGGGCCTCATCGGCCTCGAACACTCCGAAGCTGAACAGGCGCCGCCGAGCGTCTTCGAACATCGCACGTTCAGTGTAACTGCCGTTGAGGATTTCCGACAAGACCAGTGAATTCAGGCGCTTGCACGGTGAGGTGGAAAGGAGCGCGGTTTGATACGGCAGGCATTGCCCGGGGGAAGGGGGCCGAAGCAGAATGCAATCGCGAGGTGAGTGATGCAGATGAAATTGCAGACTGCGGCGGTGCTGGTGATCGCGGCGGTGAACAGCGCCGCTGCCCATCTGACGCCGGCCGCGGAACAGGCGTTCACGGTCTACATCACCAAACTCGAGCAGAAGCTGGACCGGCAGCACGCCCCAGGCGGCAGTTACCTGGCGACTTTAAACGGCGAAACCGCGGCCGAGGGGAGGTTGTTTTCCGGAGGCACGTGGATCGAACCCGTCGACGGCGGGACATGGCAGGCGGGCGGAGCCCTCATGCATCACTGGCGCGCGGCCGTGTTGGTACCGGGTGTAGCGCCGGACGGGATGTTGAACCTGCTCCGCAATCCAAACGGACTATCCCGTTATTACGCGCCGCAGGTTGTGTCCTCGCAGGCGCTCCCACGGGACAGCAAGACTTCCAGCCTGATTCGCTTCAAGAAAAAGAAGGTGGTGACAGTGGTGCTCGACGCACAGTTCGAAGGGCGCAACGGGCTTACGGGCGCGGACCGCGGTTATAGCATTTCACGCAGCCAGCACATCTGGCAGGTCGAGGACGCCGGGACGCCGCGCGAGCACCGGCGGCCCGAGGGCGACGACGATGGCTTCCTTTGGCGCCTGAATTCCTACTGGAGTTTCGTTGCGACGCAGGATGGCTTGATTATCGAATGCGAGGCGGTTTCCCTGACGCGCAGTATTCCGCTGGGCCTCGGCTGGCTGATCTCCCCGATTATCGAAACGCTGCCGAGGGAATCGCTGGAGTTCACGTTGAAGGCTACTAAGAATGCGCTCCTGGCGAATGCGCAGAAAGAGGGACCGGATGCTGTTAACTGAGGTCAAAGAGGCGCGGCCAAACGGCTTCGTCAATGCACCACGGATTCACACGGCGCTGACCGCGGCGGCGGAAAAGCGGCTGTTGATCTGGATGGCGCGGCGAACTCCGGCGGCCATTAATCCCGACCACCTGACCGCCGCCGGATTCGCCGCGCAGTTGTGCGCGGGCGGCGCTTATGCGTTCGCTGCGTGGGACGCGCGCGCGCTGTGGCTGGTGAACCTGTTTCTCATCCTCAACTGGCTGGGCGACAGCCTTGACGGCACGTTGGCGCGGGTTCGCAACCAGCAGCGGCCGCGGTACGGGTTTTACGTGGACCACGTCGTCGACACGCTGGGCGCGTTGGCGCTAATCGCGGGGCTGGGGTGCTCCGGCTACCTGCAGTGGCCAGTCGCGGCGGGCATGCTGGTAGGATTCTATGCGCTTTCAATCGAGAGTTACCTGGCCACCTATACGCTTGGACGCTTCCAGCTTTCGCACGGCTGGTTCGGTCCGACGGAAATCCGAATCTTGCTGGCAGCCGGCAACGGGGTGGCGTATTTCCACCCGTACTCCGAAATTGCGGGGCGGACATTTCTGCTCTTCGATGTAGGGGGAGTCATCGCGATCGCGGGAATGGCAGCAATGCTCCTGAGCGCGGCGATCCGTCACACTGCAATGCTATATCGCGAGGAGACACTCGTTTGACCGGCGCAGGACGCCAATTTCTGCGGTTCGGGAAATTCAACGCGGTCGGTTTGCTGGGCGCGGGGCTGCAGGTTCTGCTCTTGTATCTCCTGATCGAGCGCTGCAACCTGGCGAAAGTAGCGGCGACGCCGATCACGGTGGAGATTGCTGTAATACACAATTTCCTGTGGCACGAGCGGTTCACGTGGCGGGATCGGGAGTGCGCCGGGGTGCGCGCGACGATCACCCGGTTCTGGCGTTTCCACGCCGGCAATGGCTTGGTTTCGCTGGTCGGCAATACCGCGGTGATTTCCGCTTTGGGGGAATGTTGCCACATTCCCGCACTGCCGGCGGCCGCTGCCGCCATTGCGCTGTGCGCGCCCGTGAATTTCTGGCTGGCGGACCGGTGGGTGTACGCGGCGCCAACACCGCTACGGTGTCAAAACATCAGCTTCAGACCGAATTGAATCTGACGCGGAATAGTGGCGGCGGTGGTGATCAGTCCCGCGGATGCGTTGGCGATGGTCCCGGAGAACACCGTCGCGTTGGGCGTGCCGAGATTCGTGTGATTGAGAACGTTGAAGAACTCGGCGCGGAATTGCAGGACGGTCCGCTCCGTAATCGCCGTGTTCTTGAATAGCGAAGCGTCCAACTCCGATAGCGGCGGCCCGGTGAAGACGCCGCGGCCCAGGTTTCCCCAGGTTCCGGGAGCGGGCAGAATGAACGCAGCCGGATTGAACCACTGGCGCGGATTGTTGGTTACGATCGGACCGGTAAACGCCGGGTTCAGAGAAGGACGGTCGGGATTGCGAATATCGCCGTCGCCGGAGCGGTTGGCGCCGATCAGCGGCGTGAACGGAAATCCGCTCAGCGCGGTAAAGATGCCGTTCACCTGCCAGCCGCTCGCAAGTTTGGCGGCAAAACCAGTGGCGTTGCCCGCCCAGTGCTTGCCCTTGCCGAAAGGTAGTTCGTACTGGCCCGAGACGCTGCCCTGATTCGTGTTGTCCAGTGCGGAACGGCCCCAATCGCGCCTGGGATCGTTGCGATCCATCACCATCTGCGGCTGGTTGTTGGCCTGCGCTATGGTCAAGGCCGAGTTCAGATCCAGGTTCTTCGACCACGTATAATTCCCACGGAACTGAAGACCGCGGCTGAGACGGCGCGTTACATCCACCTGCAGCGCGTTATAGCTGGTGTTGCCGCCGGTGTACCAGAAAAAGCCGGCGGAGAGATACGGGTTCGGCCGGCCCGTGACTTTGGGAATATATTGAGATCCCTGCGGCACCGTGGAAGTAGCCGACCCGGTGCCGCCGGCGCCGCAACCGGCCGCGGTGGCGCAGATCTGGGCGGGAACGCTGTTCGGATCGATGCTCAAGAAGCCGTGGTATCCATGCGAGCCCACATAGGCCACACGGAGGACGGTGTTGCGCTCGAGCTGCTGCTCCACACCAAAACGCCATTCCTCAACCGTAGGCGTTTTCGCATCAGGCTGGATACCCTGCGGTGCATAGGTGGTGCAGGGTGAGGGAACGGCGGGACCGCACGTGGGAGGTTCGGGCGTGCCGGCGGAGAGCGGCAGGATCGCCGGCAAGGAACCGCTGAATGAGAGGGAGCCGTTGTACGGAGGAATCGAGTTCAGCAGAAACGCGAGGTCATCGATCAGCGAATAATAGGTGCCGAAGCCCGCGCGGACGGCGGTCTTGCCATTGCCAAACACATCCCACGCCAGCCCCACACGCGGACCGAACAACTTGGTGGCATTGTTTTCGGTAAATGCCGAGCTGCCCAGGCGCGGCTGCGTCACCAGCACCCCGTTCGCGTCCGTGACATAGTTAGCGGCGCGTCCGAACGCTTCGTTCCAGCCGGTAGTGAACTCGTGACGCAGGCCGGCCTGCAGCGTGAGATTCGAGCGCAGGCGGATGGAATCCTCGATATACCAGGCGCCAAAAAGGCTGCGCCAGCCGAGCTCGTGCGGGTTGAGCACGGCTTGGAAGCTGCTCAAAGTGCCCTGAAGGAATGTCTGGAGGGTGCTGAAACTTGCCTGCCCATTCTGGCGCGACGCTGTGTCCTCATTGTCGCGGAGGCGTTGGAGCCAGACCCCTGCGCTGAACTGATGCCGTCCTTGAACGATCTGCACGCCGTCGGTGAAGGTGAACAGGTTGCGCCGGTTCCACACGTTGGCATTGTTGATCGGACCGGCTGACGTGATCGCGGCTGGTCCGCTGGTGGTGACGCCGCCGCCGATAATGATGCCGCCCGGGCCCATGCCGGTTACAAACGAGGTTTCGGCCGGAAACGAAACCAGGGCGTAGGAATTGTAATTGAAGGCCGCGCGCGAAAATCCCGCCGTAAGCGTATTGAGAACGCGCGGCGAGAACACATGCGTTTCCTGAAGGCTCGCGACCTGACTGCGCAGCACCAGATTCGATCCGAAGAGGGGATCCGCCAACGGCGTCAGGCTGCTGCCGTCATCGATCGTGTACGACCCCGAGAGAGTATCCTTCAGACCGATCGTGTAGTCGGTGCGGAGCGTGCCGAAATCTTCCCGGTTGGGCTGCGCGGGGGTGCTGTACGAGAAGGCCGTTCCGCTGGGAAGGCCGTTGGATTGGAGCAACTCGGGACCGTTCGGCTGCGGCCAGAATTGCATGTACTGCAGCATCGATGGGTTCAGACCGGCAACCGGGGTGGGCACGCCGGCGGCGTTCGGCAGCATCCCCTGGCGGGCCGGTTGGTCGGGAACCACGGCCACGTTGCTGGTCGAGAGCCGCTGCCGGAAGCCTTCGTAGTTGCCGAACAGGAACAGCTTATCTTTTTTCAGCGGGCCGCCCAACGCGCCGCCGAATTGGTTGCGCTTGAAGGGAGGCGGCCCGGGAGTCTGGTCGAGGAAGCTGCGCGCGTCCAGATCGCTGTTGCGGAGGAATTCGAACAATGTGCCATGGAGCTGATTGCTGCCCGATTGGGTCACGACGCTGACCTGAGCGCCGGCGCGTTTGCCGTATTCGGCCGAATAGGTATCCGTCTGAGCGTTAAACTCGCGCACCGCGTCGATGCCGAGCAACTGGCCGCTGGTACCGCCGGGCGTGACGGCAAGCTGGCTGGCGCCCGTATACTCGACGCCGTTGAGCAGAAACAGATTTTCCGAAGTCCGCCTGCCCGCCACCGAAAACGTGCTGCCGTTGCTGGTAGTGGTCTGGGCGCTTTTCATGGAGCTGAAGTTGATGGCCCCAGGGTTTAGCGTGAGGAGGTTATCGAAGCTGCGGCCGTTGAGCGGTAGTTCCTTGACCTGCTGCTCGCTGACGACTCCGGAGATCGCCGCCGTGGTGGTATTAACGACGGGCGCATCGGCAGTCACGGTCACCTGCTGGACGAGATCACCGACTTCGAGGCGCAAATTCACCACCGCCTCCTGACCGACAGCCAGATTGATGCCGGTGCGCACCACGGATTTGAATCCGCTCTTTTCCGCCTTAACTTCCTGGGGCCCGACGGGGAGCGAGAGGGCGCGGAAATTGCCCATGTCATCGGTCACCGCCACGCGGGCGGCCCCGGTCTCGAGACTCTTCACAGTGACGGTGGCGCCCATCACGCCCACGCCCGCCGCGTCCTCCACTTTTCCTGAGATGGAAGCCGTCACCTGAGCGGACCCCAAAGCCGGAACCACCAAGAGCGCCAGGACGAGTATCCAAGGGCGCCGCACCACCGAATCCATCATGCGCACTCCTTCAAACTGATTCCGCCGCCGCGTCCGGGGCTGGAATGGCCAGCACACCGGGGCCGAGCATCCGCGCCCCCGTCCAACCGGCATCCAGGAACCGGTTTGGCGACGGAGTAAATACGATCTTGTAGCTGATCTCGTCCAGAGGCTTCTCCAGCACGCCCCCGCGTTGCGGGTACACCAAAGCAAGGTACTTCAGAATAGTATATATGTCGCCGTCGAGGGGCAGGCGGAAGAGGAAGCCCGGAGCCCGAAAATGAATGGCGGTGCCGCGGGCCGCCAATCGCCAACACAGGAACGCGCAGCAATCGATGGCATGCTCGAACCATGCGTCGAACACGGGGGCGACGTCCCGGTCGAGGAAGACTTCCACGGTCTGTTCCTGCTCGCGCGCAAACTCGCGCACCTGCAAACTGCCGATATGGGCCGAGGCTTTCCAATCGACGTGCCGCGCGCTCTCGAAGTTCTCATACGGCCGGATGCGGTAGAAATCCTTGCCCAGGCCGCGATAGTGAGTTTCGATCTCGCCGGCAACGCCAAGGAACAAATCCTCGAATCCAGGGCGCGGTTGGATGGAGGGATAGACGATGGTTTCGCGGCCGAGCGTGACACGCGCCGATTTCTCCAAAAACCCGAAGGGGAACGAGGTGGAAAACGCGAAGCTGTTCTGGCGATACGTGCCGCGGCGCGGGAACCGTACTTCGACGGGAGCTTCCAGCGTCGCGCCGGCCGGAATCAGCGGGAGGTAGACGCCGGTTTTGAGGACCGGGCTTTGCGGGTCCTGGATGCCTTCCACACGAACGGAGAAAGAGGGCATCAGCCATTTCTGGTTGCGTACAAAGAGGCGGCCCGGGGCGATGTGGCGGGCGGCGACGTGTTCGGGCACCTGAAAGTCCAATTCCAGGCCGGCCAGACACAAGCGGCTGACGAGGCCGGAGACCAGCAGCGTTGCCATCATGGTGGCGACAATCAGAAACAACAGATTGTTGGCTGAAATGATGGCGGCGAGCCCCACCACAATAATCGTGAGCGTGAAGAGCACACCGCCCCGGGTAATCCGGTACCGAATGCGCCCGGCCAGCAGGGCTCGGACGTGTTTCCAGACGTTGCGCACGGGATTTCTTTGATTCTATCGTGCCCCGTCAGGGCGCAACGGTGTTTCGAGCACCGGCGCTACAATGTGCCTGTGACGCCTGGGGAGAGCGGCCGGACGCTGGCGAAGGTTGCGATTTTTTCCGGGCTGACCGAATCGGAACTGAGTTTTCTGGCGCAACGCGCGGTTCCGCGGCACTATGCGCCGGGTGAAGTAGTATTCGCCGAAGGCGAGCCGTGCGCGGGACTGTACGTGGTCGAGAGCGGACACATTCGTATCTTCAAGACATCGGCCAACGGCCGCGAACAGGTGCTGGCGATCGACGGGCCCGGCAGTTCGGTGGCGGAATTGCCGGTATTTGACGGCGGGGCTTATCCGGCATCCGGGGCCGCAGTCGATGCCGCTACGTTCCTGTTCGTCAGCAAGCAGGATTTTCATGCGCTGTGCCTGGCGCATCCGCAGGTGGCGCTGAAGGTGCTGCGGGTCGTGGGTGCACGTCTGCGGCGGCTGGTTGGCATCATCGAAGAACTCTCGTTCACCACAGTCCGGCACCGGCTGGCTTCGTTTCTGGTTCGACTGGCGCGAGGCGAAGGGAAGCGCACGGCGAAAGGCCTCGAGATCACCCTGCCGGCCAGCCACCAGGAAGTGGCGGCGCAGATCGGTACCGTTCGTGAACTGGTCTCCCGCAACCTTTCCCGTTTCCAGGCCGAGGGGCTGTTGGCGATCGACGGCCGCAGCGTCATCGTCCGCGATCTGGCGGCGCTGGAAGCCGAGCTACAATCGCCCGAATAGGCCGGTGACCAAAGTCATAGGCCGCAAACAGCGGCCGAGATAAGCTCGTTTCGTCGGAGGACTTTATGAGCATGGCGGCGGAAAGAACGGTGCGGGAGCTAGTGTTGGAGAACCCGGCAGCGACACAAATTTTCGAAGAACTGGGGATCGACTATTGCTGCGGAGGAGATCAGACGCTGGAGCGGGCCTGCGCGGTAGCGGATGTGCCGGTCGAGCGAGTCGCAGCGTCGTTGGCAGCGACCCCGGCGGTCGCGCCGGATCGCGACTGGCCGCTTGAACCGCTGTTCGATCTGATCGGCCATATCAAGGACACGCACCACCGCTATACGCGTGATGAGATCCGGCGGCTCGGTCCGCTGTTTGAGAGAGTCTGCTCGGTCCACGGAAAGAACCATCCCGAACTGCTGGAGATGCGGGAGACGTTTGCCGGACTGGCGCAGGAACTGAGCATGCACATGATGAAAGAGGAAGCTGTGCTGTTCCCCTACATTGTGCGGATGGAGGAAGCGGTGATTGCGAAGGAGCCGGTGCTGCCGCCGCCGTTCGGCGCTTTGCGGAATCCGGTCACGATGATGAGGCACGAGCACGACAGCGCGGGCGCGGCTCTGCGCGCGATGCGCGAAGCGAGCCGGGGGTACACGGCATCCGCGGACGCGTGCGTCAGCTATCAGAACTTATATAAGAGCCTGGCCGCGTTTGAGGCCGACCTGCACCGGCACATTCACCTGGAAAACAATATCCTGTTTCCGCGGGCGATGGAAATGGAATCTAAGGGTGCGTAATTTCGCCAGCCTGCGGAATCAGTTCGAAATAGACGCGGCCGGGCAGGTCTGTACGCCAATGACCGGTCCAGCGCGCATAGCCAGTTACTCCCAGGAACAGAATCGCCAGGCCGGCGGCAATCGCCCAAGCCGGGGCGCGGCGCCGGCATGGCCCGGACATCAGCAGGGCACTCTCGGCGGGACAGACCGCAACACACTCCATGCACCCCAGGCACTCCGCGGATTTAACCGTGACCAGGCGATCGACG
>DATGII010000260.1:0-13339 GCA_035295805.1 Bryobacteraceae bacterium
GTACGTTAGGCAATTCCGGCAAACTGAACCCAATGAGCAACCGCTGCGTTTTTTCGTCTTACCGCCGGACAAAGTAGTACTGTGGCCGGGTCCACCGGCGGTTTCTCCCGACGCCAGGCTGCTGGCTTTCGTTGGAGTCGACCCAGACGGCAAAACACGGCTTTGGGTTCGCCCACTCTCCTCCCTGGCGGCTGAAGAAGTCCCGGGCACGGAAGGAGCCGTTTCACCCTTCTGGTCTCCTGATAGCCGCTCGCTCGGGTTCTTCGCAGATGGAAAGCTCAAAAGAAGCGACCTGAACGGCGGACCTCCTCAAGTCCTTTGTGACGCGTCTGCCGATGTACGGCCCGTGGGAACTTGGAACCGCCAGGGGCTGATCCTGTTTAACAGTTTCGACCGTCGCGGGTTGTTTCAAGTGCCGGCAAACGGAGGTGAGGCTCGTCCGGTGACGGCAGTCGATCCGTCTCGTTCTGAGATCTTCCACGCGTGGCCCCAATTCTTGCCCGATAACCGTCATTTCATCTACCTGGTGCAGAGTGCTTTGCCGGAGAATACCGGGATCTATGCCGGTTCCCTGGATTCCAAAGAGAAGAAGCGTTTGGTGAACACCAGCTCGCTCCCAGCTTTTGCGGGCATGCCGCCCGGACGCGGCTACCTCCTTTTCATGCACGCCGCCACGTTGATGGCTCAAGGATTCGACCCGAGCAAGCTGGAGATGCAGGGCGAGGCGTTCCCGGTAACTGAGGATGTGCGACTTCCGCCAAGCCCAGCCTCGGGCTTTGCCGCGTTTTCGGTATCGGGGACCAGGCTACTCGCCTACCAAACACTTGGTCAGGCGACCACGGAACTGGTCTGGTTCGATCGAGAAGGACGCCGGTTAGGCGCCGTCGGTGAGGCCGGCAATTATTCCGTTCCCGCTCTTTCACCTGACGGGAAGACGCTCGCGGTGACTCGCATAGACCCGCACATTGGAACCAGGGACCTGTGGTTGTTGGATCTGGTGCGGGGAACAACTTCCCGGTTCACGTTCGACCCGAGCGAAGAGACGAATCCCACCTGGTCTCCCGACAGCCGGCAGATCGCCTTCAGCTTTCGGAATTTGGACATCTATTTGAAGCCGGTGACAGGCACTGGTAAGGCCCAACCACTGCTTCAAACCAGCTTCAGGAAAGCTCAAACAAGCAGCCAAAAAATTATAGAGAGCTGGTCTCCCGACGGGCGGTTCGTTTTTTATGAAGGCGAAGGTAAACTGCGGGTGCTCTCATTGGAGGGCGAGCCGAAAGAGACAACATTATTTCCTACGCGGGGGGAAAGCAGACCCGACATTACTCGCAACATGAGGTGGATGGCTTATCAGTCGAATGAATCAGGCCGGACTGAGGTCTATGTTCAGAGCTTTCCGCCGACGGGCGGCAAGTGGCAGGTCTCCACTGCCGGCGGTGCAGAACCCTACTGGCGTCACGACGGCAAGGAGCTGTTTTATGTGGCCGGTAAACGGCTGATGGCCGTGGATGTGAAGACTGACGGGCCGGTCTTCCAATGGGGCAGCCCCAAACCTCTCTTCGAAGTGCGTTTGGAAATGGAGCCCCGGAGGAGCCGCTACCAAGTCTCCGCCGACGGGCAACGTTTTCTGGTCAACGTACCGCTGGAAGCAACATTGTCGGCGCCCATTACGGTCGTTATGAATTGGACGGCCGGCCTGAAACCGTAACTGCCATCGCGGCCCAACTCGAACGTATTTCCTCCTGCGCTCGAGAGCTTTCCAGTCCCGGCTTGCCGTCAGCAAACTGATGAGATCTTTTTTTCAGTAACAGGCTTGACAAATATTTTTATCCTGCTTGAAACCGGCGACTTACATAATAATCGAGGGTTGCCGGAATCGTCTGCGCGGCTACGCCGCCGCCATAATGAGAACGGGAGGAGAGCAATGCGGCTAGCCACCAACCGAATCGGCGCCGCGCGGCAGTTCAGCGCGCTACGATTTGTACAAATCGTAAAGTCCTCGCTAACGCCTGCGGTTGCAGCAAACCTTCCCGAATTTCCGAAACGTACGACTCGTAAGCACCCACATGGATACGCAAAAACAAGTGGATCTCGGCTCCTGGGCCGGTCTCCAGCAGGCGTTCGCCATCGTCACCGGCAGCTGCTCAGCCGCCCGCGCTCAGTGCCTCAAGCAGGTCCGCGATTCGAAGATTCTCGACGACCTCGGCCTCACCTGGGACGAATTCTGCAAAGAGTATGCCGGTATCAGCCGCCCTCATGCCGACAGCCTCATTCGTCAGCACGCCGAGTTCGGCGACGCCTACTTCCGGCTCTCCGAAATCGCGCGCGTCTCGCCCCGCATGTACCGGCAAATTGTCGCGCGCGTCGACGGCGAAACCATTGAGATCGATGGCGAAAAACTCGCCCTGATCCCCGCCAACGCCAACCGCATTCGCACCGCCATTTACTCCTTGCGCAATCGGCCGGGGCCTGCCGCAGCCGCGGCGCGGCCCCCCGCCGATGTCATCGAGCTGCAGATTCGCGTGGACGCCCTCGCCGCCGATATCGCTCAAGCCGTTCGCGCGCTCAACCCCGCCTTGAGTCGCGATCCTTACCGCGCTCTCATGACGCACGCTGCCAACAAATTTCGCGCGCTCATTCGCCAATTCGAAGCCGGGTCCGAAACGCCGCCCGCCTAGCTTCTTACCCGCCGGCGATCGCGCCCACAATCAGCAGCGGCTCCTTGCCTTGCGCCACCGCTGCCGGCAGCGGCGTATCCGGCGGATCGTGAGAAAAATCCTGCTCGCACGCGAAGAATCGGACGTACGGCCGCCGCAGTTGCGTGCCGTGATCGCGGATCGTGCCCCGCAGCATCGGATATTTCGCCTCGAGCGCGTCCAGAATCGAGCACACCGTGACCACCCCCTGGACATCCACCTCCACTTCGCTCGAAGTGCGCGCCAGGGTCCGCAGATGCGCCGGCAGCCAAACCCGGATCATGGCAGCGTTTGCACTTCCACCGAAAGCACCGCCGGAAGATCGTGCACGATCGCCTTCCACGTGTCGCCGGCGTCATTGGATGCGTAGACCTGCCCGCCGGTCGTCCCGAAATAAATGCCGCACTTGTCGAGCGAATCCACCGCCATCGCATCCCTCAGCACGTTGACGTAGCAATTGCTCTGCGGCAGCCCTTTGGTCAGCGGCTCCCATTCGTTCCCGCCCGTCCGGCTGCGAAACACTCGCAGCGCGCCGTTGTGCGGGAAATGCTCGGAATCGCTCTTGATCGGCACCACGTAGATCGTCTCCGGCTCGTGCGTGTTCACGTCGATCACGAAGCCAAACCCGCGCCGCGCGTCGGCCGCTTCCGATTCGGGCGGCAGATTACCGTTCACCGCCGTCCACGATTCCCCGGCGTTATCGGTGCGCATCACGTCCCAATGCTTCTGCATAAACAGCGTGTCGGGCCGCGAGCGATGCATTGCGATGCGGTGCACGCAGTGGCCCACCTCGGCATCGGGATCCGGAATGTACTGCGAGTGCAGCCCTTTATTGATCGCCCTCCAGCTCTTCCCCCCGTCGTCGCTGCGGAACGCGCCCGCCGCCGATATCGCAATGTACATCCGCCCCGCATTCACCGGATCCAGAAGAATCGTGTGCAGGCACATGCCTCCCGCGCCCGGCTGCCAGTGGGGGCCGGTGCCGTGCCCGCGCAATCCCGGCAGTTCCTCCCACGTCGCACCGGCGTCCGTGCTGCGAAAAATTGCTGCGTCCTCGACTCCCGCATACACCGTATCGGGATCGTTCAGCGATGGCTCCAAATGCCAGACGCGCTTGAATTCCCACGGATGCGGCGTACCGTCGTACCACTTGTGCGTGCCGGGCGTGCCTTCATATGCGAACTTGTTGCCCACCGGCTCCCAGGTTTTGCCGCCGTCATTCGAGCGCTGCACCAGCTGCCCGAACCACGCGCTCGATTGCGAGGCATACAACCGGTTCGGGTCCGCGGGCGATCCCTTGACGTGATACAGCTCCCACCCGGCAAAGTGCGGCCCGCTGACGTCCCACTTCTCTCGCTTTCCATCCGACTCCAGAATGAACGCACCCTTGCGTGTGCCAACCAGTACACGTGCTCTGCTCATTAATGACTCCTCAATCCGACAGGTTTAACATGCCCGCGCGCCGCGCCACAAGCGAAATTCAAGTACGCGGGCTCTCACTCGTCTGTATTTCGAACAGCCGCAGCGCGGTGAGCAGCCGCGATGTTCCCGAATACGTGCGGGCATCGATGCCAGTCAGTTGCTGAATGCGGTTGAGCCGGAAATACACGGTGTTGGTGTGGACGCCCAAATGCCGCGCCGTCTCCTTGACGTTGAAGCTGGCATCCGCGAAGGCGCGAATCGTTTGTAACAACTGCTTCGCCTGTCCATCGCCGCGCGCGGCCCCGCAAAAGTCCGTCCATCAGGCCTGCAAAACTCCGGCTGCTCTCCCCCGCAATCAATCTCTCTTTTACGGCATGCGCCTCCGCCAAAAGGGCGCCGATATGGTCGAAAAATTCGATCCAAAAATCCGAGCGCATGCTGAGCGCGCACAGTGACGCGCCTCCCGAGCCAACCTGCAGCAGCGCGCACCGAGCGCGCCTGCCACTGCGGCAGCAACACACCTGGGCGCGAGATGGGCGGGGATTGTGACATTCCACAATGAGGGCCGAAAACTTATAGGGATGATAGCAATTGATTTGCGCCCGGTCGACAGGATAGCTTATGCCAGAAGGGAGAAACATGAGCAATTCAAGCGCGCCCGATCTGCGAAATCACCGTGTAGTTTCCCGCGAGGAATGGCTGGCCGCCCGCACCGCATTTCTCGCTAAAGAGAAGGAGTTCACACAGCAACGCGATGAGTTGAACCGCCAGCGCCGCGACCTGCCCTGGGAAGCCGTTACCGAGGACTACAGTTTCGAAGGACCCGCGGGCAAGCAGAGCTTGGCGGCGCTCTTTGACGGCCGCAGCCAGCTGATCGTATATCACTTCATGTTCGAACCGGAGTGGGACGCCGGCTGCAAACACTGCTCGTTCTGGGCCGACAATTTCAACAGCATCGTCGTGCACGTGAACCATCGCGATACAACCTTGATCGCGGTCTCGCGCGCACCCTACGCGAAGCTTGCGGCCTACAAAAAGCGGATGGGCTGGACTTTCCAGTGGTTCTCTTCGTTCGGATCCGATTTCAATTACGATTTCGGCGTCTCGTTCACACCCGAGCAGTTAGCCCGCAAAAAGGCGTTCTATAACTACACGGAGCAAAATCCCGGCCATGCCGAGCGCGAAGGCGCCAGTGTGTTTTTTAAAGATGCAACCGGCACCGTGTTTCACACCTATTCCACCTATGCGCGCGGCATCGACATCCTGAACACGGCCTATCACTACATCGATTTGACGCCCAAGGGACGCGACGAAGGCGACACGCCGCAACGGTGGGTTCGGCGCCGCGACGAATACGACAAGTAGGGGGCAGGCGGGAAGCCTGCCCCGCCGCTTAGAAGATGAACTTCAGCGCAAATTGGACTACGCGGAAGTCGCCCGCCTGCAGTCCGTTGTTGCCGCTGATATCGCTCGTGATCTGCCCGAGGTTGGGTGCATTCTGATTCTGCTGCCCGCCGAATAAGGTTCCGTTGATCGGCCCGATCCCCGGCGTGAACGGGTTCAGGTGGTTCGGCAGGTTGAATGCTTCGGCGCGCAACTGGAACATCTTGCGCTCCGCGATGGGGAAGTTCCTCGACAGGGACATGTTGAGCTGAAACACTCCCGGCCCCTTCAGGTTGTTCAAACCCAAATTCCCGTAGGTCCCCAGGGCCGGCTGGCTGAACGCGCTCGGGTTCAGCCATTGCGTCACACTCTGATTGGTAGCGTAAGGGCTGCTGCCATTGTAGCTGGCCGGTTGTCCCGGCACTGTGGTCAGCGCCCGGTCCGGTCCCGCCAGCACCGAGAAAAACTGCGCCGACTTCACCGTCAGGATCGGCGCGACCTGCCAATCGCTGGCGAGGAGCCGCACCGCGCGGCTCGAGAACTTGGGAGTGGTCGCGACTGCGTTCAAGCTGAACAACTGCCGCAGGTCGCTGCCGATGCAATTGCTCCGCCATTGTCTCCGGGCATTGGGGGGAGCAACTCCCGCGTTGGTGGGGTTCTGGTTCCAAGGATCGCTGATGCAATGCGACCACGTATAGTTGGCCAGGACCGTGACACCGTGACTGAGCCGTTTCTGGGCCGAAAAATAGAGGCCCTCGTAGCTCGCGGTGCCGCCGTCGTCGGCGAAGCCGACACCGGCATAGGCTACGCCCAACGCCGGATTTGCCAGGTACAGCGGCCGCCGCTGGTTCGAATTGCCGGTTGAATCGCAACCGGCCGTCACTCCCGGCGGACAGGTGCCCAGGGCGGTTCCTGCCGTATTCGGAACCAGTATCGGAGCATTCAGATTCTCGCCGCTGATGAAATGGATTGTGCTCGTCCCCAGGTAATTTGCCGTCAGCAGCCAGTTCTCACCAACCTGTCTCTGGATGCTGAGATTCCACTGATTCACGTAAGTCGGGTTGAAGTTGCTCAAGTTCGATCCCACGTAGGATCCGAATGTGGGGAACGGAATATTCGGCGCCGAGTACCCAAAACCGGCCCGAGCCGCCAGAACCAGCATCGGGTTTTGGCCGGGCTGCGACGCGCCTCCCGCCAAGCCGGGGTAATTCACCCATGGATTCGCCAGCGTGCCGCTGCTGGCAGCCACTTGATTGCCGAAGGGGGCGCCGAACTGCTCCTGGCTTAACGAGAGCATGCTCATCCGGTCGCCGAACATCCCGTAGGCCGCGCGAATGGTCATTTTCCCGTCGCCCTTGGGATCCCACGCCAGGCCTACGCGCGGGAAAAACTTGTCCCACTTGGGACAGTTGAAACTGTTCCCGCACGTATACTGCGGGTCGCCCGAGAAGACCAGCCCCGCCGGCGCCGTCGTGTAGAACGTGCTGCGCACATTTTGCGCGAACAGCGTCGGATCGAAATGCAGATCCTGGTGAGCGCGCGACTGATAAACCGCGGTGTACGGCTCCCAGCGAACGCCGAAATTTGCCGTCAGCCGCGAAGTGATCTTCCATGAATCCTGGATGTACAACGCTTGGTAGAACTGTCGGCTGTAAAACCCGTACAACGTCCCTTGGCTCCAGCTTACGAACCGCCCCAGCATGAAGTCCGCCGGGATGAGGCCCGTCACCGAGCCGTCAAACGTGGCCAGCCCGGTGGCATTGACGCCGCCTGCCGACCAGTAGTTCAGCTGTTGGTGATAGATGCTGCCGCCGAAGCTGATCTGGTGCGCGCCTTTTACCCAGTTGAAATCATCGCCCACCGACCATAGCGGTCCGTTGTGCGAGACTCCGGGTGCGGCCGCGCCGCCGCCAATCGTGAAATTGGAGGCCGCGATCGCAATCATGTTGCCGCCCAACGGCGAGACATTCCCGCCCAGGGCGGCAAACGACTTATACTGATCCGGAATCTTCGCGATATTCGTCCGATTGGCGCCGAGGTGGACCGAATTCACCAGGGTCGGACCGATTACGAACGTGTGTCCCAAAACAATGCCCCAGTCGAAATCGTTGAAACCGTAGCTGGAGATCGACAGAGGATTTTTCCCGTCGTAGGTGGAACTCGCGTTCAGCTTGGCCACATACAGACGTCCAAACAGAGACTGCTTGGCGTTGATCGTGTAATCGACTTTGCTGGCCACCAGATCCTCATCCTGGTTTGATATCAGGCTATAGTTAGTGCGGCCGCAAGGATCCGCGGAGGCCGGGATGGTCTTCAATATATTTACCGACACGGGGTCGAGCGAAGTTGGTGAAATCTGATTGTTCGTGAATCCTAACGCGCTGGGAAGCGTTTTGGCCACGCCGCCGTTGCAGGCAGGCGAGGCAAGCGCGGTGAAATCGCCCGTTAAGGTCGCCGACGTCGGAATGAACGCCGTAGCCGCGGATCCGTCCGAACGCAGCGAAGTCCGTTGGTATCCGCCGAAGAAGAAGAGCTTGTCCTTTTTGATCGGCCCGCCGATCGTTCCTCCGTATTGGTTGCGTTTCAGCGTATCGCGCGGTTTATAAGGCACTGCGGAGTTGTTGAAAAAATCGTTGGCGTTCAGATCGCGGTTCCGTAGAAATTCGAACAGGTCGCCGTGAAATTCGTTGGTGCCCGATTTGGTGACGGCGTTGACCTGCGCCGTGGAGTGATACCCGTATTGGGCCGGGATGGCGCTGGTCTCGACTTTGAACTCCTGCAACGCGTCGGGGAACGGCAGCGGAAGGCTTAGGTTGTTGTAAGGGTCTTGATGAATCAGGCCATCTAAAGAGTACCCCACCGAATCCGGCGCTCCGCCGGCCACCGAGACCACCACGGTCGGGTAATTACGAACCGTATTGAGAGACGCGGTTCCCGGGTAGTTCGCCATCCCGGCGAGGAAGATCAGCTCATGCACTTCGCGGCCGTTCAGTGGCATCTCGAGGACGCGCGTCGAGTCGACCACTTGCCCGATACTGGTCGTGCGGGTTTCTACCTGCGCCGCGCCCGCCTCGACGGTCACCTGCTCGCTGACCGCGCCGACTCGCATGGAGACATCCACGGTCGGGTTTGTATCCACCTGCAGCACAATCCCGGTTTGCGCGTACTTCGTGAACCCTTCCTTGGTTACCTCAACCAAGTACGGGCCGATGGGAAGATTGGGAAGCACGTAACTTCCATCTGCGCTGGTAACCGTATTCCGAACGGCGCCGGTGGCAGTTTGCGTCGCCTTGACAGCGGCTCCAGGAATGGCCAGGCCGGTCGCGTCGCGAACCGTACCGTTAATTTGCGCCGTTTGGGCGATTACAGCCGTGGAGGCCGCAAGCAGAGTGAGTGCGAGTAAAGTGAGTTTGCGCATAGGACCCCGTTCCCCCTGGGGGGAAAGATATATCAGTGACGGGCTACACTTGTCAAGGGGATCGCTCAAATTTGAGTCAAATTTGTGGAAGCGCCCGGGAGGCGCCGCGCCAATCCGAGGCACGAGTAACGGATAGAATAGTGAAACTGATGTAACAAGGAGGCACATGAAAATTTCCAAACTGAAGCTGTTTGCCGGATTGCTGGTGGCCGCGGTCTGCCCGGCGGAATCGATCAACCCGCCGACCAATCCGCAGACCGCCCCGATGACCGCCCAGGAGAAGAAGAACCTCGATCTGGTGCTGAACTGGTGGCGCGAGGTGCTGGACGGCGGGCACACCGAACTCGCTCCCAAGTACCAGGCTGCTGATTACATCCAGCACAATCCGAACGTGCCGACTGGGCGCGACGGCTTCGTCCAGTTCTTCAGCAAAATTCGCAAGCCGGTGGATCCGATTCCGACGGCGCTCCGTAATCCACCGGTGGTCAAGGGCGCCAAGGGCGATTACGTGTGGCTGATCTTCGAGCACGAAGAGAAGGATCCGCGCGACCCGTCGAAGACCTATCACTACAACAGCTTCGATGTGATACGGATTCAGAACGGCAAAGTGCAGGAGCACTGGGACAGCGCGCAGAAAAATAAGGGCACGGGCAATGTGCCAACCGGCGTTTCGCCCAAGCCGCCGATGCAGTGGAACACCGGCAAGATTTCGAAAGAAGAAAAGAAGACGCTGGAGCTCGGCACCGAAGAGTTGCGGGACATGCTGCAGTTCGGGCATCTCGAACTGGCCGATAAAACCATGGACCCCGGCTATATCCAGCACAATCCGAACGTGCCGCAGGGGCGCGACGGTTTCAAACAATTCATGAGCCGCATCCCGGGGCGCCGGCCGGAAGACGCCAAGCCGATCACAGACCAGTGGCCGAATCCGCCGGTTTTGACGCTGCTCAATGGGCCCTATTGTTTCTTCATGTGGGATCGCATGGCGAAAGATCCGGACGATGCCAGCCGGGAGTACAAATGGAATCACTTCGACGTGATTCGGGTCGAGAACGGGTTCATCAAAGAACATTGGGACGAAGCGCGGATCAATCCACCGCAGGCGGGCAGGAAACAGTAACGTGAGAGTCGGCGTATTTACTCCGCTGCTGTCGCAGCTTCCGCTCGACGGCGTTCTGAAAAAACTGAAGGGCTACGGGATCGACACGGTCGAGCTGGGGACGGGCAACTATCCCGGCGATGCGCATTGCAAGCTCGCGATGCTCGACGATGGGGGAGCGCTGGCGGCGTTCCGGAAGACGCTGTCCGATCATGGGTTCAAGATCAGCGCGCTGAGCTGCCACGGAAACCCGCTGCACCCCGATGCCGGGCGCGCCAAGCGCGACCAGGAGACGAGCCGCAAAACCATCCTGCTGGCGGAAAAACTGGGCGTGCCGGTGGTGGTGGATTTTTCGGGGTGCCCCGGCGACGGGCCGAATGCGGCGCGGCCGAACTGGGTAACGTGCCCGTGGCCGCCGGAATATCTCGACACGCTGAAATGGCAATGGGACGAAGTTGTCGCGCCCTACTGGACGAAGCACGCGAAATTCGCCGCCGATCACGGCGTCAAAATCGCGATTGAAATGCATCCGGGATTCGTGGTCTACAATCCGGAGACAATGCTGAGGCTGCGCGCGATCGCGGGACCGTCGGTGGGCTGCAATTACGATCCGAGCCACATGTTCTGGCAAAGCATCGATCCCATCGCGGCGATTCGCGTGTTGGGTGACGCCATCTTTCACGTGCACGCGAAGGACACACAGATTTATGACCGCAATCTGCCGCTGACCGGTGTGCTGGATACCAAGCCGTACACCGATGAACGAAACCGGGCGTGGATTTTTCGCACGTGCGGGTACGGACACGGAGAAGAATGGTGGCGCGAATTCGCTTCAACGCTGCGGATGTTCGGATACGACTCGGTGCTGTCGATCGAGCATGAAGACAGCCTGCTATCGCCGGAAGAAGGCTTGGCGCGCGCGGCGGGATTTTTGAACCAGATCGTGATGCGGGAGCAGCCCGCGGCCGCGTGGTGGGTTTAAGTGCATGCGAGCCGCGATTGTCGGAACCGGCTTCATGGGCCGAGTCCATCTGGAGGCGCTGCGCCGGCTGGGAACGGTTGACGCATTCAATGTCAGCGCGCGCAAAGAAGCAGATTATCGCGCGGTCTTGAGCGATTCGTCCATACAGGCGGTTCACATCTGCACGCCGAACGCGCTGCATCTTCCGCTGGCGCAGGCGGCGCTCGAAGCGGGCAAGCATGTACTCTGCGAAAAACCGCTCGCCGTCTCGGCTGAAGAAGCGCGGAGCCTGACGGAGCTGGCGCGCGCGAAAGGTTTGCGCAACTGCGTGTGTCACAACCTGCGGTACTACCCGATGGTGCAGCAGATGCGGCGCATGCGCGAATCCGGCGACCTGGGCGAAATTCTGGTGGTGCAAGGCACCTACTCGCAGGACTGGCTGCTGTACGACACGGACTGGAACTGGCGGCTCGATTCGCGCGAGAACG
Source organism: Bryobacteraceae bacterium (assembly GCA_035295805.1). Lineage (GTDB taxonomy): Bacteria > Acidobacteriota > Terriglobia > Bryobacterales > Bryobacteraceae > PSRJ01. The sequence continues at coordinate 11,468 of DATGII010000260.1, forward strand.
GGCCGTCGCGCGTGATGGCCGACATCGGGTCGCACTGGTGCGACATGGCCGAGCATGTCACGGGGCTGCGGATCACGGCTCTGTGCGCCGATCTGCAGACATTTCACAAGACGCGCAAGCGGCCGAAGGGATCGATCGAAACATTCGCGGGAAAGACGCTGGCCGCGGGAGATTACACGGAAGTCGCGATCGACACCGAAGATTTCGGGTCGGTCCTCTTTCGCATGGGCGACCGCGCGCGCGGCGCGTTTACGGCGAGCCAGGTATCGGCGGGCTGCAAGAACGGTCTGCGGATCGAGGTATACGGTTCGAAGTCTTCGGCGGCGTGGAACCAGGAGCGGCCCGATGAGTTATGGATCGGGAACCGGAACACCAACAACCAGATCCTGATCAAAGACCCTTCGCTGATGAAAGAGGCCGCGCGATCGTATGCCGATCTGCCGGGCGGCCATAGCGAGGGCTACGACGATACCTTCAAGCAGGTATTCCGGCGTTTTTACCGTTCGATCGAAACTCCCGGGTCCGAGCCCGAATATCCGCAGTTCGCCGACGGCTTGCGGCAGATGGTTTTGATTGAAGCCGAGCGCGCCAGCCACCAGCGGCGCGGCTGGGTGGACGTCGCGAGCTAGCTCTTCAGGAGAACCGCGGCGCCCGCGGGGTTGCTGAGACCTTTTTCATCGAGCGCCTGAAGCACACGCTCAGGAAACGTAAGGCTGTGCTCAAAAGTGCGGGTGAAGGTGTAAACCACCTGGATCACGTGAGCGGCGCCGAACGTTTCCTTGCGCAGGCCCGCCATGCCGCCGAGCAGCATGTCGATCATCGAATAATAGGCCGCCAGCAGCATGAATTCGGAGTGGATGGAACGATCGATCGTCTGATCGCGGAGCTTATAGGTGGTCTCCTGCGGGCCGAAGGGAAACAGATTCCGGTACAGATAATTGACCAGGTAATTTTCGAAAATGTGTTCGTGCGCGCTCAGGAAGGGAACGCAGTAGCGGGAGTGCGCGTCCTCGAAGCGCGCGCAAATATCGGTCATGCTGGAATTCGGGCCCCACTGGAGGCCATCCATGAATTCCTTGTAGCAGGCGAGGAAACGGCGGTTCGTGAAATCGGAAGTGATGCGAGCGACGATCAACTCGAGCAACATTTCGACGCGAATGCCGGTGTCGCCGCGCATTTGGTTCAAGGTCTCGTCGAAGAGGCGGGCGGCAAGGGCGGCCTGATATCCCTGGAGCAACTCGGAAACTTGGGCTTCGGTCACGGCGGCTCCGAGCTCCTGTAATTTATCGCAAAAGAAGCCAAGGATAACGAGGCGCTTCCAGAGAGGAAGGGCCCGATTCCGCAGAAGCCAGACGATGAATGCGCGCACCGCCGCGAAATGGCGATAGGGCTTGGAGGAACACGAATCACTTGAACTATCGATGGCAGCTATGCGCGCGGCGCTGAAATCGGCGCCGCCGAGCGAGCCCTCCTGGAAGGTTATGGGCGCGGGATCGAGCAAGGCGCGGCGGGCGGCCTCGGGGCAGCCTGGATCCAGCGATTTTTCAAGCACCTCGTCCACGGCGTTCCAGACACGGGGAAAACTCGCGCACGTGACCGAGAGATATTCTTCGCCAAGAGTTTTGTGAATAGAGCAGAGACCTTCGGACAGAAACGGGCAGGTGGTGGCGGCGAGCCGGATGCGCGCGTAGTCGGGGGCGGTGGGATTCTGGTTGATCGTGACCAACTGCTGGAAGCGCGAGCGCCAATCCGGGTCGGAGCACTGCCGGTATTTTTCGTAGGTCGGCTGGTCGATGGTGACGGCCCAGCCGTCACAACAGGTATCTTCGCAATCGGCGCCCAGGCAACGGAACTGCGCGAAGTGAAGGGGCT
>DATGII010000261.1:0-32481 GCA_035295805.1 Bryobacteraceae bacterium
GCGGTACCGCTTCTTCAGCAGCTTCCGGTAGGAAGGCACGGACATGCCGGCTTCGGCGGCCCGGGCGGCGAGCCGGTCTTCCGCCAGCTGGATTCCCGCCTCAATACGCGCTCCGCCCCAGTGCTGAAATTCCGGGTTGTATTCGAAGCCGGAGGCCCACAGAGCCGGCAGCGGCTGCTGGTAATTATCGGGCAAGCCCAATTTTTCGTAGGGGGAACTCGAGGCCCAATCGACATGCAAACCGATTTGCATGTTGGAGGGGTTTACGGAAACCTGAGCGTGCGTAACGCAATTGGCGGCGGCAATGTGATACTTGCTGCGCAGCATCTCGGTCAGCATGGCGGCAGCGCGGAGCTGGGCCGGGCTCATTTCCGCTTCCACCTGTCCCGGTTCGGTGCGCGCTTCGATCGAGACGCCGAAGAAGCTCTGGTTAAGGTTGATGTACAGCGACTGGTCGTCGGCCCAGATCGAGTTGCCGGAGTGATTGGCGGCGTCGCTCTCGGCCACGATGCGGTAGACCCGTCCGAAGCGATCGATGAGGAAATGGTAGGCACGCTCGCGGCGCACATACTCGAGCAGTGACTCTCCCAATCGTTTGAGCACACGGTTCTGATCGGCCTCAAACGGGGCGAGCTGGCTCTCGGTGGTGTGAAACACGATGCCGACCGGCTGTGTGCGCTGCACGCCCGCGGCCGAGGCGGAACCGTTCAGCGGGAATACGAGGTAGGAGCGCGACCGGTTCGAGACCGCAAAGCGCGTGTCAATCCGCAGGCCGTTGCTGTAGACTTCGGAGCTCGCGGTCTTCTCGACCTGCCAGACGTCCGGCGGCGTCTGCGCGACTGAACCGCTATGCTGCTCGACGGGACGTACCCGAATGACGACGGGCGGCTGCGGACTGGCGCGCTGAATGAGGAAAAATGTTGCGGTGCTGGCGATGACTCCCAACGCGAGGATCAGCCCGACCATGCGCCACGGAGTGCGGTAGGTGAGACGCAGCCGCGGCGCGGCGCGCTGCAGAAACTTCAGCCGCGCCACCGGATCCTGAATCTGCCCCGCATACCAGTTCATGCCATTGGTCGAATACCGGCGGAGCAGAGACGGTTCCCGGGCTTCCGGTTTGGCTGGGCACAAGAAAAGCTTTGCCGCTTCCGGCGCCTTCACGGAGCCGTTCACGATCTTGGGGCGATCCAACCGATTTGCGTTTCTAGCGAATGGCACGGCGCAGACATAGCATGCCCCTCACGGAGTGGGCAGCTATGCAACTTGCATCCTAACGAGGCAGACATCAAGCGCACAAGGATATCGATCGAGGTAAGAGGCCCGGTTAACGAAGGTTAATAGGGGGCGGGGCGGACAGACCGACCAGTACTCTCATAGCGCGGTAAGCCTAACTAACGATGGTCTATTATTCAAAAGCATCAGCCTCCTAATATGCTAACTGCGCGGTTGGCAAGCTGGGAGCGCCAACTGTCAATCCGGGAAACTATGGAAGCGCCGATCCAGCCGCGGGATTGCGCGCTCGTCAGAGAATCGGGACGTGCGGCAGGAGTTCACATGCTACGGAAATGGTTTTCAGCAACGGAAGAATTAGCGCCGCCAACGCCAACGGTGCGGAATGCATCGGCGGAACAGACGAGGGAACAAGTGTCTCAGTACGAAGAACCGGCCGTACGCCCGGTGAGCCCGACGCCCGCGATACCGCCGAACGGCACGCCCGGGCGGTACAGCTCGTTTGAGCAGATTTACCAAAGCCTGACGAACAAACTGCCGAGGATCTCGTACAACATCTTAAAAGTTGCGGATATGGTGCACAGCCCGCACCTTTCGTCGATGTCGGCGGATGCGAAGCGCAACTCCTTGTTAATGGCATTGGACGCGGCCAATGTGGCCGTCGAAGACGTGCTACAGGATGCCGTGCTCCGACAAAGAGCCCTCACCGAGTACGAAGACGCGCAGCGGGCCCGGCTCAAACACTTCGAGCTGACCAAGGCCGAAGAGAACAACAAAATTCAGGCGGAGCTGGAAAAAGCCACCAAGGCGCACATGGCGCGGATCCAGGCGAATCTCGATGAGATCGCCAAGGAGCAGGACAATTTCCGCGCATGGCAGAAATCGAAGAACCAGGAATGTGAACGACTCACCGAAGCGGCGGGGTTCTGCGTGCCGCAGGGCAGCGCTATCGGCGTGAGCAGCCTGGCATCCGTGCTCGAGCGCGCCACTTTGCCCCAATGAGGTTTGACAGATGCTGATTGCCGTTCCCACCGTGATGATCCTGTTGCTGGCCCTGGCCGCTTCTGTGCGGACCAGGGAATTACCGATGGACCGCGATGTGGTGTTGCGAGTCAGGCGTTTTGCCGACGACCTGCGCCGCGAACAGCTGCTTCCTTACGAGTAGATTTGATTTTTTGGGAGGACACAACCAATGAGTAAGCCCGAGACCGAATACACGCAACCGCTCGGACTGGATGTAGGCACCAGCCGAATCGTAGTGGCGCGAAACGTTGAGAAGAAGTATCAGTACGAGACCGAACTCAACGCTTTTCTGACGATTCCTTATTCCAAACTGGCCGAGAGCCTTCTGCAGCGGGAGAAAGTCTTTCACGAAGTCCAGGGGTCGGAAATCCTGGTGGCCGGCAATGACGCTCAGAAATTCGCGGAAGTCTTTCACGTGGAAACGCGCCGCCCGATGAAAAACGGGGTGTTGAATCCGCAGGAGCCGCACAGTCCCGCGGTGCTGCGCCTGATCGTGAACAAGCTGATTGGCAGGGCGTCGGCGCCCGGCCAGAAGGTGTTCTTCAGCGTGCCGTCGGCAGGCCCGGACGGGGAAGGGGGCCTGACCTATCACGACGCGACGATCCGATCGATTCTGAGCGACCTCAATTACGATCCCACGCCGATCGCCGAAGGGCTGGCGGTGGTGTTCGGTGAACTCGGCAACTGCAATTACACCGGCATCGGCATCTCCTGCGGCAGCGGGCTGTGCAATGTCTGCCTGGCGGTGCTTTCGGTTCCGGTGATCAGCTTCAGCGTCCCGAAGGCGGGAGACTACATCGACGGAAAGGCGGCGGAAGTTACGGGCGAGCTGGCGACGCGCCTGCGGATTCAGAAGGAGCAGTCGTTTTACTTGAACGGCATGAATGGCGACCGCATTCAGAACGCGCTGACCGTGTACTACCAGGAGATGATCACGAACCTGGTGGAAACGCTGCGGAACCACATCGCCGCCGCGCAGCGGCTGCCCAAGCTCGATCAGGCGATCCCGCTGGTGCTGGCCGGTGGAACCGCGATGCCGAAAGGCTTCCTCGACCAGTTCGGCAAGGCCTTGAACGCCGCCAATTTCCCGGTGAAGCTTTCGGATGTCCGCATGTCGGCCGACGCACTGCACGCGACCGCGCGCGGCGCCCTGATGGCTGCGCTCTGCTAACTGCTCCCGTGCGCCCGCGGTTCCAGGACAGGAGACAGAACCCGGCCGCGAAGAACTAACAGGTTGCTCCTGAAGGACTGCGGCGGCTCCGTTCCCCACACGGAGCCGCCGCTGTTCGTTATCGTCCGTAAATCAGCAGGCGGAAGGTGCCGGGCTCGGCGCGGCGCTGCGGACCGCGGCCCTTGCCTAGATCCACCGGCGCACCGAAATCCGAAGTATCGACGAGCAGGTTATGGGTCTTCGGATCGAGCGCCATGGTCTTGGCGCCAAACTCGGTAGTGACTGTCTCCACTTTACTGAGCTTGTCGGGCGAGTCTTCGTGAAAAATATCGATGGTGCCATCACCGGTGGAACTGGCGACCATGCCGGTCTCCGGATCGAAAATGCTGGTATCGACCCGGCCTCCAATCGGAAACGTGGGCCCGATCACTCTGCCATTGTCGGCATCCATCATGACCAATAGCTTGGGGTTCCGGCTTCCGATGAACAGCCGCCGGTGCGTGCGATCCATTGCGATAGAGACCGGCTGCGTAGCAGGAGCGACAGGCCAGCGGGCGGTGATCTTGAGCGCGCGCGAATCAATCGCGATCACTTCACCCTTGTCCTCGAGATTGTTGTAGATCATGCCCTTGCCATCGGCGACGGCTTGCTCCGGTGCGCCTCCGAGAGACAGAGTCGTGATTACGGTTCCCTTCGCGGGATCGATCACGGTCGCAGTGTTGGGCTCTCCACTGAAGCAGAAGATGTGCCTGGAGGCGGGATCGTAGAGGATGGAGTCGGCATCGCGGTCCGCTTTTACCCGGCCGATGACGTTGAGCGTTTTCAGATCGAAGATTACGACCTGGCCGGCATCGCCATCGGTGATGAATCCGCGGTTCAGTTCGGGAGCCAGCGCGATGCCGTGGTCGCGTTTGAGGCCGGCAATGGAGCCGACCGCGGCATCGGTATCCGCGTTGAGAACTTTCACCTCGGTGCCGTGGGAGAGATAGACGCGGCGCGCGACGGGATCAAAGGTAATGTAGTCGAAGTACTCGCCACCGCCCTCGGCCGCGCCTAGAGAAATCCTGCGGAGCAGGTGGTAGCCGCCGCGGGGCTGAAACGCAAAAACGGATGTGCCGGCCACGAGCACGGCGCCCCATGCGAGCAGGCCGATACGGCAAGAACGGATCATGCGACCTCGATTCCTTTTGATTCTACTGCCCAGTGTTGCCGTGCGCCGGTCTTGCTGGGAGAATTGAACATGCCCCTGATACGGCCGGGCGCGCTGCTCCTGTTCCAGCTTGCGTGCGCGCTTGTGCCTCCCGGCGCATTTCCTGAGAATGATCGCATAACGGTTTCGGCCACGCCGGACGGCGCCGCGCAGATTACGGTGCCGGGCAGGCGGAAGATTGTGGTTCCGAAGGAATACGGGCAGGCCGGCATCAGCGATACGGCGGTGGCCGCGGACGGGACGGCGGGCTGGCTGGTCACCTACAACGTCGACGGCGTGAGCTACCCGATCTCGGGAAAGCTGGTGGTCTGGCGCGATGGGAGAGTCATCCAACGCTTCGAGTCCGAGCAGGTTTTCTATAGCTGGGCTTTCGTCGCGGGGAGCAAACAAATCGCGTATCACGACGGACCCCTGCATGGGGAGCAGGCTTCGCACTGCGAACTGCACGACCTCGCTACTGGGCGCGTGATCGATAAATGGGAGGGGGATCTCGAAGGGGCCGGCAAGCCCGCGTGGACGGAAGGCCTGAAACACTGACTCCGGCATTACTGGATTGCCGCGCCTTCGCGCAGCTCGTCGGTGCCGCGGCGAACGATTTTGTCGCCGGGATGCAAATCGCCTTGCACCTCGATGAGGTCGCCGTCAGCGGGGCCGGTCTGCACGTCGACCCACTGCGCTTTGCCGTTCTGATCACGAATGACGAAGGTGCGCTCAGTGGTGGTCACAACGCTGGTGCGGGGCACGTACAGGGCGGGACGGCTGCGGCGGACCGGCCATTTGACCGTGGGATACATGCCGGGGGCGAGCGAGCCATCGGGATTCATGACGTCGAGTTCGACCGACATTGTACGGGTCTTGGGGTCGAGCGCGTGGGCGATACGCGCCACCCTGCCGGAGTACATCCGCTCCGGATAGGCAGGCACGCGAAACGAGACTTCGGCGCCGCGCATGATTGCGCCAACATCTTCTTCCGGGACGGCAACGACGAGGCGCAGGTGCGCGATCTGCTGGATGACTAGTAACGCGGGGTCGGGGCCGGGGCCGACCAACGCGCCGGGGTGTACCAGCCGATCGGTAACTACGCCATCGAACGGAGCCGTGATTTTCAGGTAGGCTTCGAGGTCGCGCGCGGCTCGGACGGCTGCTTGCCCGGAACGGATCGCGTCTTCGCGGGAGCGCACCAGGGCGTCCGCAGCCTCGACCTGTTTTTCAGCCTGAACGAGCTCGTTGCCGGCGACAGCGCCGGGGGTTTCGGAGGCTTTTTTGAGCCGCTCATACGTGCTCTGGGCGGCAGCGCGGCGGGCTTCGGCTTCGGCACGGTCGGATTGCGCAGCCTGCGCCTTGGACTCCGCTTCCGCAATCCGGGCGGCGATTTCCGGCGCGTTGAGCTCCAGCAGCAAATCTCCCTGCTTGACGATGCTGCCGCGATCGACCGTGACTCGCTCCACATATCCCGGCACCTTGGCATGCAGCGCGACGCTGAGGAATGGCAGCATCTCACCCGGCAGCTCGATGGCGCGGGAAACCGGCCTGGAGACTACGGCCGCGAGATCGGCGGCGTGCGCGGAGGCCAGCAGGCAGCAGGTGAAGAGAACGGGATTAAATCGCTTCATAGTAGCGGCTCGAGGGGTCCGTGGGATTCAGCGAAGGCGAGGTTTGGACAGCATGGCTCTGTACGATGGCGTAGATGCACGGCAAGACGGTGAGGGTGGTAAAGGTAGCGGCAAGCAAGCCGCCGATGACCGCGCGGCCGAGCGGCGCGGCCGACGTGGCGCCTTCGCCAATGCCGAGCGCCATCGGAACCATGCCGGAAATCATGGCAGCGGCCGTCATCAGGATGGCCCGCAGGCGGCTGGCCGCACCTTCGCGCGCCGCCTCGCGCACGGGACGGTTTTCGCGCCGGGAGCGCTCCGCAAACGTAAGCAGCAGGATAGAGTTTGCGACCGCGATCCCGATCGCCATGATGGCACCGAGGAACGACTGAATGTTCAGCGTGGTGCCGGTAACGAGCAGCATGAGCAGCGTGCCGCATAGAACCGCAGGAACTGTGAGCAGGATCGCCAACGCGAGCCGCCCGGATTGAAAATTCGCCGCAAGCAGCAGGAAGATGGCGGCCACAGCGACCAGCAGACCGGTTCGGAGCCCGGACACGGTCGCTTCGAGCGCGGGGATTTCGCCGCGAACCGTCAGAGTCACTCCGCGCGGCGGATCGCCGGCGTTCTTCAGCGCCGCATTTAATCGCTGCGCGGCTTGGCCGAGAGTCAGGCCATGAATATTGGCGGTGATGCTGACGACACGCTGGCCGTTATAGCGCTCGATCAAACCGGGCATGGTGCCGAAGTGCAGAGCGGCCAAGTCGGTGAGCTGCGGCTGGCTGCGGCCATCGCGCATCACCGGAAGATCTCCGATCGCCTCCACGCTCTGCAATCGGTTCTGCGGCAGCTGCACTTGAATCTGGAAGGCGTTTCCGGACGCCGGGTCGCGCCAGTAGTTGGGAGACGTGAACCGTGACGACGACGTCGCGGGAACCACCGAGCGCACCACATCGGCCATGGTGAGGCCGAACTGGCCGGCGCGATCGCGATTGATATCGATGTCGAGCGTGGGATAGTTGAGTTCTTGAGCGAATTGAGTGTCCCGGAGGAAATCGAGCTTCGCCATTTCGGCGCGCACTTTCCGGGCATAGGCGTAGTTCTGCTGGAGATTCGTCCCGAGCACCGCCACTTCCACCGGCGTGGGCGATCCGAAACTCATGACCTGGCCGATAATGTCGCCGGGCTCGAAAGAGATTTCCGTTCCCGGCAACTCGCGGCGGAATTGCTCCCGGAGTTTCTCACGGAGGGGCTCGCCCGCGAGCCCGCCAGGCTTCAGCGATACCTGGATGACGGCCTCTTGCGGACCGGCGGTGAAGAGGTGAATCAGGTTGACGGGATAGCTGGAGGGCTGCACGCCCGTGAAGTCACTGGTAATCTCCACCTGGTCAGGGCCTGCGCTGCTCTTAATGATATCGAGTGCGTGCAGGACCGTGCGTTCGGTCTCCTCGATGCGCGTGCCCACGGGCGCGCGCAGACGGATGCGATACAACCCGGCATGGGTTTCGGGAAAAATCTCGGTTCCGATGCGGGGAACCAGCACGTAGAGGAGCCCGAGCGAGCCAGCCAGATAAACCAGAACCAGCGGCCAGCGGTAGTGCAGCGCGCCGGCGACATAGCGGCCATAGAGATTGCGCAGCCGACTCTCCTCGTCGGGCCGCCCTTGCTTCATGATCCACGTGGAGAAGACGGGAACCAGCGAACTGGAGAGCAGGTACGAAGCAATCATGGCGAAGCCGACCGCCAGAGATAGCGGGACGAACAACTGCCGTCCCACCCCGACCATGAAGAACGATGGCACGAACACAGCCAGGATGCAGAACATCGAAAGCAGGCGAGCCAGCGCCGTGCGGCTGCAGGCCTCCATTACGGCACGCGCGCGCGAGACGCCGGGCAGCATCTGGGTATGGATATTTTCGATTTCAACCGTGGCTTCATCGACCAAAACGCCGACGGCTAGCGCGAGGCCGCCGAGGGTCATGATGTTGATCGTCTGGCCGGTGACCCAAAGCAGGACTACCGCGGCCAGCAGCGCCAGGGGAATGTTGGCGACCACAATCAGGGCGCTGCGCCAGTCACGCAGGAAGATCAGCACCATCAGGCCGGTGAGCAGCGCGCCGGCCAAGCCTTCCTTGAGCAATCCCTGCAGGGAACTGGCGACATACGGAGATTGATCGAATTCAAGCCGAACATCCATGTCCGGCGGGATGATCTTCTTGAAGCCGGGAAGCGCGGCTTTGACACTATTGATCACCTCCAGCGTGGAGGCGTCGGCGCGCTTGGTCACCGGAATGTACACGGTGCGGCGTCCGTTGACGTGAGCATACGCGGTGGTGAGATCGGTACCGTCCTGAATGGTTCCGATGTCGCGCAGATAGACCGCCGGCCCCGAGCCCGGCCGGACAGGGGTGTCGAGCAACACAGCAAGGTTGCCGCCCAGGGTGGCGTTGGTTCTTGCGATGCGCTCGATCTTGCCGGTCCACATATTTCCCGAAGGCAACACGAGGCTGGCTTGGCTAACGGCGGTGACGGCGTCTTCCGGAGAGATCCGGTATTGGCGCAGCTTGTCGGGATTCAGCGTGATGACGATGGTGCGCTGGCTGCCGCCGAATGGCGGCGGCGCGGAGACGCCCGGGAGGGTTGCAAACAGCGGGCGCACGCGATTGAGCGCCAGGTCCTGCATCTCGCCGAGCGTGCGGGTTTCGCTGCTGAACACCAACTGGCCGATGGCCACGCTGCCGGCGTCAAAACGCGTGATGAACGGCTCGACGGTCCCCGGCGGCATAAATGCCTTGGCGCGGTTCACGTAGCCGACTGCCTGCGCCATCGCATCCGCCATATTGGTCCCTTCGTGAAAGGTGAGCTTCATCAAGGCGGCGCCCTGGATGCTCTTGCTTTGCACGGATTCGATGCCGGTGATGTAGAGGAAGTGATACTCGTAGTAGTAGGTGAGAAAGGCTTCCATCTGCGCCGGATCCATGCTGCCGTAAGGCTGCGCGACGTAGATGGCGGGTTCGCCGACTTCCGGGAAAATGTCCACCGGCATGCGCTTGACTGCCAGAATCGAGCAGAGCGCGACGGCCAGGATCGCGACGATGACGGTGACGGGCCGGCTGAGAGCCCCCAGAACGAGCTTCATTGGCTGGCCTCGGTCAGGAAGGGCTGCAGGTCTCCGGCGGCGGCGGCGATGCCAAACAAGCCGCGCCAGATGCCGAGGCGGGCCAGGGCATCGTCAATCTCGGCCTGGGTGAGTAATCGCTGGGCTTCGGCGACCGCGTCGATGGTGCCGAGCCCCGATTGGTAGCGTGCGGAAGCTTGATCGACGGCGGCGCGCGCCGACATCAATTCGACCGGAGTATTCGCCGCCACCTGGCGCGCCCCATTGAAAGCGGCGACGGCGCGATTCCACTGGGCTTTCAAATCGAGAGCGATCTGCTGAGCGCGCGCGGTCTCGGCACGAATGGTCGCCGATTCCTCGGCCTCGCGGGCGTGTATGGATGCGCGATCCATAATCGGAAACGTAATCGTCACGCCGAGCGCATAGTCCTGCACGTTGGGGCCGAGGCCGTTGAGGCCGCCCAGCCGCCGTCCATCGGTTTCCGCGCCGGTGCCGCGGGAATACGCGGCGCCCTGCAGGTAAAACCGCGGAAAGTAGGATCGTTCGAGAATGCGAAGGCGCGTCATTGCCGCGGCAATGACGGCGTCCTGCTCCTGCACGATCGGATTGGCGGCGGTATCCAAGGGAGCGGGTATTGTCTCCGGCGGCAGCTGAAGCAGCCGGTCGGATGCGGTCGTGACCTGCGCTGGTTCGATGGCGAGGAACTGCGCGACTGAAGCGCGCGAGACTTCGACCGCCTGCCGGGCCTGAATCAACTGCGTCCGTGCCGCCGCCAATTCCGCCTGGGCGCGCGAGGCGTCCGCACCGGGCCGCAGCTCGGCATCCACCAGCGCCTGCGTGGAGCGGGAAATAACCTCCGCCCGCGACACCGCGGCCTCGGCGGCGCGCGTGGTCTGTTCGGCAGCGACCAGCGTCAGGTAGGCGTCGCCGGCGGCGACCGCAACGTCGTATTGCGTGTGTTTCAGGGCGGCCTCGGCCTGACTTCGCGCGGCCGAGGCCGCCGCAACATTGGCGCCGCGGAATCCGAAGTCGAACGGCTCCCAACTGACCAGCGCGCCCGCCGCGCTCCCCCAGACAGTTCCCAGATTGTTCGTGCCCAATACGGGTCCGGAAATCGAAGGAATCGCATTTTGCGGCAGCAACAGACCGGTCACATTGTTGCGGGTGGCGCGATTGAACTGCGCGAGGGCATCGACGCGCGGCAGGTACGCAGTGCGCGCCAGATCGATGCGGGCCGCCGCGGCGTTCAACTGTTCCTGCGAGACATGCACAGAAGGATAATTTCGGAGTGCGCTCTCGACGGCCTCCCCGACCGTGAGGGCGCGGGTTTGCGCGAAAACCTCCATGCCTGTGAGAAACAACAAGATGGTCCGCCGCATGGTGCTCTAGTGGCCCTCGATCAGTTCTCCAAACAATTCGCGGACCTTGCTCCGCGCGGCCTCGAGCGCCTTCCGGCCGAGCGGCGTGATGCGGTACACGGTGCGCCGCGACTTGCCGTTCTGCTGGCCGCTGGAACGCAGATATCCCTTTTTCTCGAGACCGTGCAGAAGGGGATAAAGGGTTCCGGGGCTGATCCGGTATCCGTGACGGGCCAACTCCTCCGCCATGCCCAAGCCGAAAATCGGCTCTTCGGCGGCGTGGTGCAGGATGTGCAGGCGCATCAAACCGGAATAAAGGTCCCGGTCGTCTTGATAGTCGGGTTTCGTTTTCGACATTCGATTACGAAGTATAGATATGCTATCACGGAACCGGGACGCCGAGGTATGCGCGTTACTTTTGCTCGAAATGTAACAACAGGGCGTGCGCGGTGGCGAAGGCGATCTGCTTTTGCGCGGTAACCGGGTCGGAAGCGGGCGATTGGAATTCCGCGGACCACAGGTGCTGATTGTCACCTGTGCTCAGAAGCTGGGCGGTGACCCGCAGACGAGGGCCGTCTTGGCGCACCGAGCCGGTGAGCAGTGCCTCGAGACGGACCCGGAGCGGGGTCTCGCCGGAGAAAAGCTGGACGGTTTCCGAGCGGCTCAACTCGTGAATGAGCTCTCGCGTCAAACCGTCGGCAAAGCGGACCGAGTTGCTTCCACGGCGTGCGGCGAACGGCAGCACGGCGATGACGGGCGCAGCGGGCAGCTCGGAGCGCAGCCGGAATTGCGGGACATAGGATCCTCGTGGGTACTCAATGATGAGATGGCTTTCGGCACCTTCCCGGGCGTAAAAGTCGCGCAACTTGGCCCGGAGCCGGCGCGCCTCGACCCGGACAATCGGATCGATCCGCGGATCATGGGCGGTGGAGCGGTCGAACACCTCGAGCCCGATTACATATTCCTTCAGCTCTCTGGCGGTGCCGGACAGAGCGGACTCGATCGTGAACTCAAGAAACCGCCTCATGCGCGCGGACCGAATGAACAGCGGATGGTGCTGGATTCGGGACAATTCGGAACGCACGAGGTCTGGCGGTATTGCTGTACTTGCAATCACTTGCGCGGTCGCAGAAGCCATGACGCCACTTGTCTCTAGAATATTCTTGACAATGTATCAAATCAAGTTAAATATTGTATCTGGTACAATGTGGCGGCCTGATATAGAACGCCGGTCCGGACCGACAGCCCACCGAATCGTGGAGGCTCTGGCTGAGGCTGTGAATGCCGGGAGCCTGGCAGCCGGGGCACAACTGCCGCCCCACCGGGAACTGGCCGACACCCTCGGCCTTTCGGTCGGGACAGTGAGCCGCGCGTACTCGCTGGCGCGCGAGCGCGGGCTCATCACGGGGACGGTGGGGCGCGGTACGTTCGTGGCGGCGCGCCTCGACGCGCCGGACGATGCCGCGGGCGAACTCGACCTGACGCAAAATTTCATCCGGTGGGATCCAGGGGGTGCGGTTGCACAGTTGTTGCGGACCGCGTTTCGCGACCACACCGACCTCCGCACCTTGATGGAGATTTATCCGAACGCCGCGGGTCGCCCGGAGCACCGGCAAGCAGCGGCACGCTGGCTCGGGCACAGGGGATTGGCGGCGGACGCGGAACAGGTGGTGCTCACAAACGGGGCGCAGCACGGAATTTTCACCGCGCTAATGGCGCTGACCAGACCCGGAGACCTGATCGCCACGGAGCACCTGACCTATCCCGGCGTGAAGAACGTCGCCATACAGCTGCAATTGCGGCTGGCGGGTCTGCCTATCGATCACGAAGGCCTGCTGCCGGAAGCCTTCGAGCGGCTCTGCGCGACTGCCCCGGTTCGGATCCTCTACATCATCCCCACTCTGCACAATCCAACAGGCGCGCTGATGTCGGAAGACCGGCGGGAAACGATCGCGGACATTGCGCGCCGGCGGAATGTCACCATTTTGGAGGACGACATCTATTCGTTCCTGGTGGACGGCGGACCGCCGCCGATCGCGGCGTTCGCGCCCGAGCGCAGCTACGTGGTGACAGGACTGTCGAAGAGTGTATTTCCGGGACTGCGGCTCGGTTTCGTCGTGTGCCCAACGGGCGGCGCAGCACGGGTGGCGGAAATGGTGCGGACGAGCCTGCTGACCGTGTCCCCCTTGACGGCGGCGGTCGGAACCAGCTGGATGGAGGATGGGACCGTCGACCGGATCATCGACTGGAAGCGTACTGAAATTCGATGGCGGTGGGAGATGGCCTGGCGGTACCTCGGGCTGGACCTCCACGACTACCACTTTGCGGCGCACTTATGGCTGCCGCTGCCCGGCGGAATCCAGCCGGAGGAGCTTGTGGCGAGCGTGCGGGCGCGCGGCGTGATCCTGGCGCCGGCAGCCGGGTTCGCGGTGGAACCACAACCGGCGCCCCGCGCGGTGCGGATCTGCCTGGGCGTGCCCTCCACGCGTGCGCGGCTGCAGCAAGCGCTGGCCGTAGTGCGGGAAGTGATGGAGGGACGAACCCCCGCAACGCAGTTGATCTAACACAGACCGGCGGCGAGTGCAGGCAGCAGATCCAGCACCGCTTCGACGGGACAGCGCGGCATTGCCAACTCGTCAGCCACGGCATCTTTCCACTCGCGCAGATTCTTCAATTCTGTCTGGCTTGTCCGGCCCCCGCGGTGGATGGCGAGATTGCGATCGAACAGCTCGACCGAATGCTCCTCGAAGATCTTGACGATCCGCAGATGCTTCATGAACGTCTGACCGGGCGCAAATGATTTCAGAACTACGGGTGTAAAGAAGTCCGCCGGGCGCGGCGGATCATGAACGATGTAGTTATGGACCGGCTGAGAGCCGGCAAAAACTCCCATCCCGTACGCGGCGGGGCGCGTATCGCGGTCGAGCACATATCGCATGCCGCCTTCCTGGAATTCGTGAGGAAGGCGGTCCAGGCGCAGCGGCTCGCGGAAAGGTCCGCCATAGCCGCAGTCCACGTGGTAGGGAACGCCGTCGATGCGAACCCGTACGCAAGTGTGCACGTCGGCAGCGGTCATGTCGGCGCCGCGCAGATCGGCCTCGTAGCCGAGGTGGCGCAACAAGCCGGCCAGATGCGGATTGCAGGTATAACATGTGCCGCCGAGGTCATGCCGCTCCATGCCATCCAGGAATTCCTCGAGCGTGAATGCGCGGCCTGCGCCTTCGCGCGCGAACAACAGCAGCTTCGAAACGTTTTCAAACGGCGCGCGGCCGAGGTGCCGGCGAACGATCTCGCGAAGGCCTTCGAGACCAGAGGGAACGTTATGGATTCCAAGGAGGCGGAGGTATCGCTCGTAAACTTGAGTGAGCACTCTTCGCCGATTTTAACCCCGCCAATTTGACTTGCAGTATCGGGCTCGCTATTCTGAGGATTCGCGGTAGAGGTGCGGCGGCCATGAGTAGCCGGGCTGGAATTCCGATTGTGCTTCGGAGGCTCGGGGAAAGGGGCCGGCAGTTTCCGCCGAAATCGGGATGCGGCAGCCAAGCCCTTCCGGTTGGGGAGTCCGGTTAATCCCGGCTCACTGTCATCCGTTTGCCAGGGCGGGTGGAGCGCTATCGAGAACGAAACACGCGATCGTCTACGCGTCTTTCCCTTCTCCCTGCGGTCCTTCCCCCGATTGGTTGGTATGGACGTCTTTGCACTCACGCGCGCGCTGATCGACATCGAATCGATCACGATCAACGAAGAAGCGGTCGGGAACTACCTCTACGACTGCCTTTCGGGATTAGCCGCGCGCTTCGACGGGCGGGTGGAGCGAATGGAAGTCGAGCCGCGCCGCTTCAACGTGTTCGCGCAATGGAGCGACCGGCTGGCGGTGACGCTGTCGACCCACATGGACACAGTGCCGCCGTTCTTCGCCTCGCGCGAGGATGGCGATCACATTTACGGGCGCGGCGCTTGCGATACCAAAGGCATCATCGCGAGTATGATTACGGCCGCCGAGGCGCTGCTCCAGGCGGGGCATCGCGATTTCGGGCTCCTGTTCGTGGTGGGCGAGGAGCGCAACAGCGCGGGCGCGTACCAGGCGGCAAAGCAGTCCCGCGGGTCGCGGTTTCTAATCAATGGCGAGCCGACCGAGAACAAGCTGGCCCTCGGTTCTAAAGGCGCGCTGCGGTACGAGGTCGCGGCCACCGGAAAAATGGCGCATTCAGCGTACCCCGAACTGGGCGATTCGGCGATCAATAAGCTGCTCGACGCGCTGGCGGAAATCCGGCGGATTGCCTTGCCGGAGGATCCGCTGCTCGGCGCGAGCACGCTCAACATTGGCACGATTCACGGAGGCCGCGCGCCCAACGTGATCGCGGATGAAGCCCGCGCTGAAATTTTTGTCCGGCTGGTCAGCGATTCCACCGAAACCCGGCACGCGTTGGAACGCGCCGTGAAAGGACGCGCCGAACTGCGCGAAGTCCTGGAAATTCCTCCATTGCGACTGGGCTCGCTCGACGGCATGGAAACCACCGTGGTGGCATACACCACAGATATTCCGGCATTCTCCGGTAAATGGGGCGAACCGTTTCTGATCGGCCCGGGCTCGATTCACGTGGCGCACACGCTCGAAGAACGGGTGCCGAAGAAGGAACTGGCCGAAGCCGTACAACTGTATCAAAGAATGGTGAAGCAGCTATGCAAACGCGCATCGAAGTAGGCATCCTGGGCGCCACCGGCATGGTGGGGCAGCATTTCATCAGGTTTCTCCAGGAACACCCGTGGTTCGACTTGAAGTGGTTGGGAGCGAGCGACCGCTCGGCAGGCAAGCGCTACCGGGATGCGATGAACTGGCACCTGTCAGGATCGGTCCCGGCGCACGTGGGCGACCTTACCGTGGAAGACTGCAAGCCCGGCAATGCGCCTCGGCTACTGTTCTCGTCCATGGATGCGTCGGTGGCCACCGAAATCGAACAAGCGTTCGCCAAAGCCGGCCATATAGTGGTGTCGAACTCGAAGAATCACCGGATGGATCGCGATGTGCCGCTGCTGGTGCCCGAAATCAATCCGAACCATTTACAACTCGTGCCGGGGCAGCAGAGGGCGCGTGGCTGGAAGGGTCAAATCGTGACGAATCCCAACTGTTCGACGATCGCGTTGACGATGGGCCTGGCGCCGTTAAAGCAGTTCGGCATTACACGGGTAGTCTCCACGACGCTGCAGGCGATTTCGGGAGCGGGCTATCCGGGCGTAGCCTCGATGGATATCGTGGGGAACGTAATACCGTTCATCAGCGGTGAAGAAGAAAAGATGCAGCAGGAGACGCAAAAGATCCTGGGCGAATTTCGCGGCGATCATATCGAGCCGTTGGCGGCCAAGGTGAGCGCGCACTGCAACCGGGTGGCGGTGGTGGACGGGCACACGGTGACGGTCTCGGTGGAATTGTCGGAGAAACCCGCGATCTCGGAACTGCACGCGACCTACGAAAGCTTCACCAGCGTGCCGCAGCAGCGGAACCTGCCGAGCGCGCCGCCGCGGCCCGTGATCTACATGCACGAGGGCAACCGGCCCCAGCCGCGCAAAGACGCCGAGCGCGAGCGGGGGATGGCGGCGTTTGTGGGGCGGCTCCGGCCGTGCCCCGTTCTGGATTACAAGTTCGTGGTGCTGGCGCACAACACGATTCGCGGCGCCGCCGGTGCGGCGGTGCTTAACGCCGAGCTGATGCATTCCGAAGGCATGCTGGATTAATAACGACGGCGCTCTGCGCCGGCGAGATTCGGAAGGAACGTAGCCCAATGATCGTTATGAAATTCGGCGGCACGTCGGTGGAATCGGCGTCCGCTATCGAACGCGTCGCCGGCATCGTTCGGGCGCGGGAAAGCAGGCATCCGGTGGTGGTGGTCTCTGCGATGGGCAAGACGACCAACAAGCTGCTGGGCATCGCGGCAGCCGCCATGAAGGGCGACAGGGCCGACTACATCCGGCAGCTTCACGATCTGCGCGACTTTCATTCGCGCGAAGCGCGCCAGGTGGTGCCGCTCGATCATCGCGCCGAGCTCGACCGCACGCTCGATGAACATTTTCAGGAGCTGACGGAGCTGGTGAAAGGCCTGGCGGTCCTGGGGGAGTTGACGCCGCGGTCAATCGACGCGATTTCCAGCTACGGCGAGCGGCTTTCGAGCTACATCGTCGCGCTCGCGTTCCGGCATTTCGGAATGGCGGCCGAGCACCTGGATTCGCGCCGCGTGATTCTCACCGATAAGCGGCACACGCAAGCTGCTCCGAATTTCCCGGAAACCTATAAACGGCTTGCCGCGACGGTGCCCCCGCTGGCCCAGCATGCGGTCGTGGTGATGGGCGGATTCATCGGTTCGACCGAGGACGGCGTCACCACAACGCTCGGGCGCGGCGGCTCCGACTTTACAGCCTCGATTGTCGGCGCCGGCATTGGCGCCGAAGAAATTCAGATCTGGACCGATGTCGACGGCATGCTCACGGCGGATCCGACGATTCTGCCTGGCGGGCATCGCGTGAAAAGCATCTCGTTCGCCGAGGCCGCGGAGCTGGCGTATTTCGGCGCCAAGGTACTGCATCCGGCCACCGTCCTGCCGGCCATCGAAAAGAGCATTCCGGTGCTGATCCTGAATTCGCGGCGGCCCGACGTGCCCGGCACCCGCATCGTAGCCGAGAGCGTACCGTGTTCCAACGTGGTCAAGTCGATCGCCTGCAAGCGCAGGATCGCGCTACTGAACATTCACTCCACGCGAATGCTGATGGCCCACGGCTTTCTGCGGCGCATTTTCGAGGTATTCGATCGACTGGAGACGCCGGTCGATATGGTGGCCACCTCGGAAGTCAGCGTTTCGCTGACCATCGACAATCTGGGGCGGTTGGATGAGATTGCGGCCGAACTGCGGCAGTTCGCCGAAGTCGACGCCGAAAAGGACCAGGTGATCGTTTGCCTGGTGGGCGAAAACATTCGATACACGCCCGGTGTGGCGCGTCGGGTCTTCAGCGCTCTCGGAGGCATCAATATCCGAATGATCTCGCAGGGCGCTTCGCTGCTCAACCTGAGCTTCGTAGTAGCGGAGAAGGACCTCGTGGCCACGGTTGAGGCGCTGCACGGCGAATTTTTCGCCGAGCTGGATCCCGCCGTGTTCGAACGCAGCGAGGCCGTGCATGCCTAACCTGGCCATCGTCGGTTACGGGAAGATGGGGAAACTGATCGAGCAACTCGCACCAGAATACGGGTTCCACGTCATTCTGAAGCTGGACGAATTCAACAACGTGAATGGCGCGGGCGTAACCCGAGAAAACTTCAAGGGCGTGGAGGTTGCCGTGGACTTCTCGATTCCTGGCGCGGTTCATGAGAACGTGGGCGCCATCGCGAAGCTGGGCGTGAACCTGGTGATCGGCACCACCGGGTGGGCGCAGCATGCGGAGGCCGTTCAGCGCGCCGTGACCGAAAACGGTATCGGGCTGGTATGGAGTCCGAACTATTCGGTCGGCGTCAACGCGTTTTTCCGCCTGGTCTCGGAAGCAGCGCGCCTGTTGGCGGCGCATCCCGAATATGGCGCCTGGGCCTGGGAGATTCACCATTCCACCAAGAAGGATGCGCCATCGGGTACACTACTGAAGCTGGTCGAAGATATGAAGAAAGCGGGATACACGCGGCCGATCGACGTGAGCTCGAACCGCGCTGGAACCGTGCCGGGCACGCACGAGATCGGATTTGATTCCGGCGCCGATACGATTACGCTGCGTCACACCGCGCGTTCCCGGGAGGGTTTTGCCCGCGGCGCGCTGCAGGCCGCGCGGTGGGTGATCGGCAAGAAGGGATTTTACGAGTTCGGGGATATTGTGTTTGATGGCCGCGGTTAATTGGCCGGTGTTCATCGGCGGCGGATAACGGCTGCTGGTCAAGGAGGAGGTGGGACATGTTTACAGGATGCGGCACGGCCCTGGTTACGCCGTTCCGGCGCGATCTGGCATTGGACGAGGAAACGCTGCGCAAGCTGGTGCGAAGGCAGATCCAGGCGGGCATCAATTTTCTGGTGCCTTGCGGGACTACGGGCGAAAACCCGACACTGACGCGCGCCGAGCACCTGCGCGTAGTCGAGATCACGCTGGAAGAGGCGAAAGGCAAGGTGCCGGTTCTGGCCGGCGCCGGCGGCTATAACACGCAGGAAGTGATCGAGCTGGCGCGCGAACTGGAGCACATGGGAGCCGACGGCATCCTTTCGGTCACGCCGTATTACAACAAGCCCACCCAGGAAGGTCTCGTTCAACATTACCAGGCGATCGCGAAGGCTGTTCGCATTCCCATCGTGGTCTACAGCGTTCAGGGGCGCACCGGCATCAACGTGGAGCCTGCCACGCTTGCCCGCCTGGCGCAGATCCCAAACATCATCGGGGTCAAAGAGGCTTCGGGGAATATCGGCCAGATGGCGAACGTCATCCAGGAAGTCCCGCCCGGATTCACCGTGCTATGTGGTGACGATGCCATTGCGCTGCCGCTGATCGCGCTCGGCGGCCGCGGTCTGATTTCGGTGGTCTCGAACGAAATTCCGGGTGAAATGACGCAGCTCATCCAAGCTTGTCTCAAAAACGATTTCGAGACCGCACGGGCGCTGCAGGCGCGGTATCTGCCCCTGATGAACGTCAACTTCGTCGAATCGAATCCCATTCCGGTGAAGGCTGCGATGGGGCTAATGGGCCTGCTCGAGCCGGTGTACCGGCTCCCGTTATGTGCTCCCTCGCCCGCCAACCTGGCGCGGATCGAAAAAGTTCTGGCTGCGGTGGGCCTGCTGGGGAAGGTGCGCGTTGCAAGCTGAGATCGAACGTCTTTTCGAGCAGAACCCGTCATCCTATGCCGGCGCGGATTTTCAGCTCTTCGCCGATTTCAAAGCTGCCCTGAACGAAGGCCGCATCCGCGCCGCCGAGCCCTGCCCTTCCGAGCGCACGGGCTGGCGCGTGAATGCATGGGTGAAGAAGGGAATTCTGATCGGGTTTCGCATGGGGCAGATTGTCGACATGTCGGTCGATCCCGAGCGGCAACCGTTCCTCGATAAGTCCACCTACCCGGTGAAGCGGGTGGGCCCGCAGGACGGCGTGCGGCTGGTGCCCGGCGGCTCCAGCATCCGGGACGGCTGCTACGTGGGCAAGGGCGTGGTGTGCATGCCGCCGATGTATATCAATGTCGGCACGTACGTCGGCGAGGGCACAATGGTGGATTCGCATGCGCTGGTCGGCAGCTGTGCGCAAATCGGCAAGAACTGCCACATCTCGGCTGCCAGCCAGATCGGCGGCGTGCTGGAACCGATCGGCGCGATGCCGGTCATCGTTGAAGACAATGTTCTGGTCGGCGGCAACTGCGGAATTTACGAAGGCACGGTGGTGAAACGCCGCGCGGTGCTGGGCACCGGAACCATTCTCAATCGTTCGACACCGGTCTACGACCTGGTGCGGAACGCCGTGCACAAAGCGAGCGATGACGAGCCGTTGATCATCCCGGAGGATGCGGTGGTGGTGGCCGGAACCCGCGCCATCACGCACGGGCCGGGAAAAGACTGGGGAATCTCGATCTACACGCCGGTGATTGTGAAATACCGGGACAACAAAACCGATACCAAGATCCAACTCGAAGATTTACTGAGATAGGCCGTGCCGCGAATTCTGGTCGCCGACGATGACCCGACGCAGCTCGAGCTGCGCGCGAAGCTGCTTGAAACCGGCGGTCATCAGGTTTCGGTGGCCTGCTGCCCCTCGGAAACGCTGCGGCTGCTGCCCTCGGCCGACCTGGTCGTGATGGACTTGCGGTTCCGCAACCAGAAGGGCGACTCCGACGCGAATGAAGGCATTTCGCTGATTCGGCGCATTCGGGAGTCGGGCTGCCGCGCACCCGTAATCGTGATATCCGGCTGGCCGCAAGATTTGGAAGGGCGGCCCGAAGAACGGATGGTATCGCGCATCATCGCCAAGCCGGTGGGTCTGGCGGCGCTGCTGACCGCGATCGCCGAAGTACTTATTTGAGCTTGCGCGCTTTTTCGAAATCCTCTTTCAGTTTCCCGGCAATTTTATCGGCCACGTCGGCGCTGGCTCCGCGAAACTTCGCGCCCAGGCTCTCCTGCGTGGTCGACCAGATGACGTCGCCGTCTTTGCTGACCAGGCGCACGGAGGCGATCGCCTCATGGCGACGCTCGGCAGCTCGCTCCGATTCGTTCTGGCCGATCCCTACTCCCCCATAGGAGCTGCGCGAAGACGAACTGGAGCGGCCGCTTCCAAAGTTGGCGCGCGCATCCAGGCTGTCGGAGGAAGAGTGGACGTCGGTGAACACCAGGTCTTCGGCGGCCCCACGCAGAATCGCATCGGCTCTCTCCTCATTCTCGGTCACCTTGAAGATGCGCGCGGCTTCCAGGCTGCTGATGAGAATATCGCGCATTTGCGCCGCGGTCTCGCCGCCGGTGAGGCGGTCGACATACACGCGCCGCACATTGCGCAATTCCCGCAACCCGCTTTCTTCGAGGGCTGCGGGGGTGGGCGGCTCTTCGGGGCGCGCCGCCGGTGCGATGATGCATAACGTGATCCATGCCAGCCGGATCATCTAGCGCCCTGCCTTTCGCGCTTCCGCATCCTGATACTCGACGCGGCGTCCGGTGCGCGCTTCCAGGCTCGCCAACGCGGAACGGATATCGCCCTTATCCAACCGCAGCACCAGGGCCTGCTGCTGGCCGGCTTCATCCTGATAGCCGATGGTCACGAAGTGCTTCCGCGATTTCGAAAGCAGCAGCACCGGTGAGATCAGAATCGCTTCGGCGAAGCGCCGGCTCACGTTCTGCCCGTATTCGAGCGTGCTGATCTTGCGGTAGTCAATTCGGATTGCGGCTTCCCCGCCGCGCAACACGAGCGCCTCGATCCCGCTTAAATCCAGGTGCGCTTTGGATTTGGCGGCAACTCCGGAAACCGTGCCACCAACGAATTGCGCGTGGAAACCCGGCTCGGCAGCCGACGCGGAGAGGGCGAGAACAACAGCGCCGAATCCGGGCAAACGTATCCACTTCATGGCTTTCTAGCCAGTAGTCGGCTCGGCCGTGGGAATTTCTCAGGGATTTAGCAGCATTTCGCGCGGGCATATTTCGCCCGCAGCCGGTGCTCGGTGAAATGCCGCCATTCCTTGGCGGAGTGCGCGCGCCCGTGCGCCGCCAGGTGCCGCTCATAAGCACTCTCGTCGGCGAGCTCGCGCAGCAGCCCCAGCACCAATGCTCCGAAACGCCGCAGTGCGATCATACTTCCTCCGGCTGCAGCGCCGTCGGCACAAACGGCGACTCGTAAATCCGCGATTCGCGCGTGCCGCGCAGGATACCCATCCACGTGCGCAGCGAGTCTATCAGGATGGTTGCCACCAGAATCAGGAAAATGCCAGTCACCACCGCATCCAGCCGGTCGTTAAATATCAAGGTGGCGGTGGTCGCGGAAGGATGGGTACGCATCAACTGCTCAAGCTGTGTCGCATGCGCCAGGAATCCGAGATTCGGCTCGGGCGCGAAGATCTTTTGCCAGCCGGCGGTGAAGCACGCCGCCACCAGCCAAACCAGCGGCACGCAGGTGATCCACATGAATTTCGGCCCGTGCATTTTGAGCAGAATCGTGGTGGCGACGCACAGCGCCACCGATGCCAACAGCTGATTGGAAATCCCGAATAGCGGCCAGAGCGAATTGATGCCGCCCAACGGATCCCGCACGCCCTGGATGAGGAAATATCCCCACGCCGCGCAGACCACCACGCTGACTATATTGATGCCCACGATGCCGGTCAGCTTTCGCGCCGCTGCCGGCGAAAACTGGGCCGTCAGATCGACCAGCATGAACCGGCCCACGCGCGTTCCGGCGGCAATGATCGTGAGAATGAACAGCGCCTCGAACATGATTGCGAAGTGGTACCAGAAACCCAACATGGATGTGCCGCCGCGGGCGAAAATCGCCGCCATGCCCAGCGCGAGCGACGGCGCGCCGCCCGTCCGATAAAACAAAGTTTGCTCGCCGACATTCTTGGCCAGCGTCGCCATATCGGCCGCGGTCACTGGAAAACCCCAGTTGGAAATCGTCGCCACCGCCGCCGCCGGAGTCGCGCCCACTACGCCGGCCGGTGAATTCACGGCAAAGTACACGCCCGGCTGCAGCATGCAGGCCGCGATCATGGCCATGATCGCCACAAAGCTTTCCATCAACATCGCGCCGTACCCCACCGGGTAGGCGTGCGATTCCCGCGCGATCATCTTGGGGGTAGTGCCCGACGAAATCAGCGCATGAAAACCCGAGACCGCGCCGCACGCGATCGTAATAAAGCAGAACGGAAAGATTTTACCGGCGAAGATCGGCCCCGTGCCGTCGGTGAAGCGCGTGAACGCGGGCAATTGCAGCTCCGGACGCACAAACAGAATTCCCACTGCCAGCGCCAGAACCACGCCCAGCTTGATAAACGTGCACAGGTAATCGCGCGGCGCGAGGAACAGCCAAACCGGCAGCGCGCTCGCAAAGTACCCGTAGATCACCACCGCAATCGAGAGCCCCATGGCGCCGAAGGTGAACCACGGCGCCCAGGTCGCCGATTCCGACACCCATTGGCCGCCGAAGATGCTTAGGATGACGAGCGCCACGCCCATCAGCGAGCATTCCAGCACTTTGCCCGGCCGGATCCACCGCAGGTAGATTCCCATCCACAGCGCGATGGGCATCGTCGCGGCAATCGTGAATGTCCCCCAGGGGCTGCCTTTCAGCGCATTGACGACCACGAGAGCGATCACCGCCAGCAGAATAATCATGATGAGCAGCACCGTTACCAGAGCCGTAAACCCGCCCACGGTGCCGACTTCCTCGCGCGCGATCTGTCCGAGCGATTTGCCGTCGCGCCGCATCGACGCGAACAGGATCACGAAATCCTGCACCGCTCCGCCCAGCACCGCTCCGATAATGATCCAGAGCGTCCCCGGCAGGTATCCGAATTGAGCCGCCAGTACAGGTCCCACCAGCGGCCCCGGCCCCGCAATCGCAGCGAAGTGGTGGCCGAACAGAATCCACTTGTTGGTAGGCTCGTAATCCAGGCCGTCGCGCAGCCGCTCGGCCGGGGTGGCGCGCTTATCATTCAGCATCATCACGCGCGCGGCAATGAATTTCGCGTAGAAGCGGAAGCCGACGGCGTAAGTACAAGCGGCCGCGACGACCAGCCACAGGCTGTTGATAGGCTCCGCGCGGTTGATGGCGATTCCGCCGAGGCAAAAAGCGCCCAGTGCGGCGATGGCCGCCCAGACCAGGTAAGCGAGGATCTTCACGCCCTAGAGTCTACTAAAACCGGCGTAGTCCGCGCAGCAGGGAGGCCGTCGTGCCGCCGGAAGGCAATTCCACCGAATGCAGAGGCCTCCAGTTCTCGTCCATCGTGCCAATGTAAGTAGCGCCCTGGCGAGTGCTGCCCATCAGAATGACGCTGTACCTGCGATCTGGATAAGAAAGCGCGCGGTATTGCAGGGCGCCCCCCTCGTTCATCCACCGGTCGCGCGCCGGGTAGCCCACCTTGGCCACAACCGCGGTGTAATCATCGCGGCCGGTGATCTCGAGATAGGACTGGTCGACGGCCGTAACGGCCGTTTGCCGCTGCCGGATGTCACCGATCCGCGTGAGATTGACCGCCGCCAGGTAGAGAACAATGGCCGCGGCCAGCGCGCCCCCAATCAGCCGAAAAATCCGCTTATCGGTGCTTGGAGGCACCCGAATGTCCACCACTGGCGCGCGCTCGGTGCGCTCCGGCTCGGCGGCCGATGGCCGGACGCCGCCGCCCACCGCCACCGGCATCTCGATCACCCGCCGCTGGTACGGCCACACCGCGCCGGCCTTGTATTCCAGTTCCTTGGTCAATCCGACGATCAAAACCGGATCATCCACGCGCGAAACCTCGCCCAGAAACCGGCGCGGGATCCAGACCTCTTCGGCGCTCTTGCAATTGAGCACGAGAATTTCCGACCACGTCGCCTTCCGGTACAGCCACTCGTTCCGTTCGATGTTGAGAATAGGGGGATAGAACGAGAACGGCCGTGTTGCGAGATGGTCGAGCGAAGGCGGGATCGGCGGCGACGACATCGAAACCTACCTCATGGTACCGGAAAACGAAGTCCTACTTCCGCCCCAGCAGCCGCAGCCGCACACTGAACGCGCGCGCCTGTCCTCGGCCGTAGGTCAGAAACAACGGGCTCCCCAGCACGTTGTTCACGGAATTCGGATTGCCGTTGTTGGTGATGTTGTTGAACCCGAACCGCCACGCCCAAAGCGTATGCTTGACTCGGAACCGGCGCTCCAGGTGCAGGTTGATGTTGAAGTAGGAGGGATACCGCATCCCGTCCGGTCTCCCCGCCAGGAATCCGTCTTCATTCACGACGCCGAACGGAAACCCGGTGCGGTACTCCAGCAGATAGACGACCGAAGTCTCGTTCGTTAGAAAATGCAAGCGCTCGGGGAGCGCCCGATTCGGCAGCGGCGCCCAGCCCCACATGTGAAAACGATTCGGCGTGTCCCACGGAAACGCGCCGGGCATTTGCGGCCCGAACACCGGATTCTCCAGGCTGTACATCACGGCCGCGTTCGAGCGCGCGCGCGACCACGTGTAACCGCCGAACCATTCGTACTTGCCGGCGAAAGTCTTGCGTAGGGTCAGATCGAAAGCGTCGAACCGTTCCCGGCGCGTATTCCGGAGCCGATACACGACATCGCCGCCGGTCGCGAAAACCGCCGGATCGGCCGTTTCAAACGTGAACCCGCGCGATCCGGCGCGCCGCGTATACGAAGCCTTCCCGAAGAATCCGAACGGGAGTTCCCTCTCGGCGCCGGCGCTGGCCGTCCGGTAATAGGGCGTTTCGAGCGAATTTTGATTGACCACGAATGCCGTCTGCAGCGGGAGGCCGGCCGGCAGCCCGCCCGGCGGAAAGAAGGAAGATATGCTGAACTGGTCCTGGTTGCGTGCGATCAACCCCAGCGTAATCGAGTCGTAGTAAATACCCCAACCCGCGGAAAATTTCGTGTTCCGCAAAAATCCCGGGGCCCAGGCCACCGAAAACCGCGGCGCCACCTCCAGATCGCGCACAATCTCGTTCCACTCCAGCCGCAGTCCCGCATCCAGAAGGAGGCCCGGCCGCAGCGTCCAGCGGTCCTGAACATACTGCGCCGCCTCGAAATTCCGTTGCGCCTGAAATGGATCTCCGGCGAACTGCACCAGACGCGCCACCGAGTTGTCGGCGCGCAAAACCTCGTAATCATGCCGGATGACCTGCTGGTGAAATGCTTCGCGCTCGAAATCGATCCCAAACTTCAACTGGTGCGTGCCCGCCAGATGGAGCGTCGGGAGAAACAAGTTCGCCAGCCATTGATCGCGGTAGAGGTGCTGATCCTGGTTGACAAAATAATTGCCCCGATTGCCGAACGGGGTAATCTCAAACAGGGTCGTTCCCTGCGGCGCATCGCGGAACACTCCGCGCGTGTCCGCGAAACCCACCTCGACCAGCGATCCGCCGCCAAAATAGATCTGGTCCCGGACCGTGGTCACATACAGCCGCTGTGTTTGGTTGGTGGTCGATTCGGCCGGATTTACAAAGCTTAGCCCGATCCGGTCGCGATTCACATAATTGACCAGAAAACTGGCCGTGAGGATATTCGCGGGCGTCAGGTTCACCTGAAAGCGCGACAGGTCGCTGCCGGTGAATCCGCGCGTCAGATTCTGTCCCCGCGGCAGCCCTCGCACGACGTCGACGTTATAAAACCCATCCAGGCCGTTATGAAACCAGGCCCTCCCCTTGGCCAGAGGCCCCGAAAACTCGAGGCGCGGCGTCCACTTGTCTATATGAAAACCGTTTTCGGAAGAAACCCCGGGGATGAAATTGGTGCCGGCGAACCGCCACCGGTCGTCGCCCATCTTCGTCTTCAGATCGAGCACGCCCGCCGAACCACGCCCATTCTCGGCCGAAAACCGGCTGCTCTCCAGATCCATCGATTGGATGCTGTCGATGTTCAGCCGCGTGTCCAGATTCCCGGTTACCGGGTTGGAAATATTGAACCCGTCAAGCGTGTAGTTGGTCTGATTGGTGTCCCCGCCATTGAAATGCGCGCGGCCGCTGTTGTCCTCCACCACTCCGTTCATCAGCGGCAAAGCGCTGCGATAGTCCTGCGGCGCCGGGTAGGGGACATTTTCGATTTCCGTGTTGTCGAGCTCCCGGTGATCCGAGGGCTGCTGCGGGTCGATCACCGGGCGCGACGCCGTCACATCGATCCGCTCCGAATATTCTTGCAGGTGATTGAGCGTGACGGTCAGTTCGTGTTCGCCCGCGTCCAGCGCCTGCGTGCCCGACTGAAACCGGTAGTAGCCCTGCCGCTCCGCCCGGATGGAGTAGTCTCCGGCCGCGGCAAGCGTCAGACTAAAGTTGCCCGCCTGATCGGACGACGCTACCGCCGCCACCTCATCCTTCACCGACCGCAATTCCACCCGCGCCCCGGCGACTCCGGAGCCGGTCTCGTCCACCACCCGCCCCGAAAGACTCACCTGGGCAGCGCCGGCAACGCAAAGCAGCGACACCATCGCCAGGCTGCCAAGATACGTCTGGAGTCGCATGACGCGCGGGATATCGAATCTTCAGCATACACCGCTTCACGTCACGCCCCGCCCACATAAAGAAGCGCCCCTCCCCGGGGCGCCTCTCGAGTCGAATACGCGGACGCCTATCAGAAGATCAGCTTCACAGCCAGCTGCAGGTTGCGGTTCTCCGGCAGGGGATTGGCGCTCGTCCCGCCGTTGTTCGCGTTGTTGACGCCACGCGTGGCGGTGACGACATTACCCGTTTTGTTAGCCAGGCTATAAAACGCCGAGAGGTCCGAACTGGAATACACCAGGTAGAGATTGGAATGGTTGAAGATGTTGAATGCCTCGCCGCGCAACTCCAAGTGGACGCGCTCGGTCACGGCAAAATCCTTGTGGATCGCAAAATCGAAATTCCAGACCCCCGGGCCCACGAACACATTGCGCCCGGTCATGGTGGCCGGAAACGGGCCGAAATCCGAAACCTGCGCCACCGGATTGACGTAGCTGCTGTCGGGTGTTCCAACATTGAAATAGGCAAACTGATTCGGCTGGCCGGTCGGAATGTTTGTGTACTGTACGTGGAATGGAGTATCGTACATGGCTCGCGGGCACTGCACAAACCCCGTATTCGTACAATCATAGAGCGTGAACGGCGTACCTGTATGCGCGCTGAAGTTGGGAATGATGCTCCATCCTCCCAGCACCTGCTTCTCAAACGCGTTGTTGCCTTTATAGGGGATATCCCAAACCGCTGCGAGCGTGACACGGTGACGCACATCGTAGTCGGCGCTGCCGTAGTCCAACCCGGGGTGAAGCGGGTCGAGAACACCGAGATTCTGATCCATCGCGCTCTCGCTGAATGTGTTGCTCAGGTTATCCAGCGCATGGGACCAGGTGTAGTTCGCTCGCAGGGTAAGCCCTTGGCGCGCGAGGTTCCGCATTTCGAAGCGCACGTTCATCGCGTCGTAATTCGAGAAACCTCCGTTGGTGCGGAAGTTGATGTAAGAGTACTGTGGGTCAAGCCGGGTCGTTGCCGTACCCGCCCCCGCGTAAACCAGATCGGAGCCCGGGATATTCAGGCGATTGATGGTGTAGAGGTTCACTCCCTTGCTCCCTGTATATTC
This sequence comes from Bryobacteraceae bacterium, assembly GCA_035295805.1. Classification (GTDB taxonomy): domain Bacteria; phylum Acidobacteriota; class Terriglobia; order Bryobacterales; family Bryobacteraceae; genus PSRJ01. Next base: position 28,424 of record DATGII010000261.1, read on the forward strand.
CACCGCTCCGACCAGGTCGGGACTGAATTGATGCTCAATGGCCGCGCTCCACAGATGCGCGTAGGCCGGCTTGATGTAGGGGTCGACGGCACGCAAAGTCGCGCTGGGGAATGCTTTGGTGCCGCTGCTCCCGGCTAGCGGGCCTGAGTTATTCGTCGTGATCGGGATCGCGCCGAAGCCCCCGGTATTGGCCGTAAGCGCCACTACCGCATAATTCGGAGGGTTCTGGATCACATTGAAGGTCACGTTCCCAAAGTTCGGCTCGTAACCGATGCCATAACCGCCGCGAAACGAAGTCTTGCCATTGCCGAATACATCGTACGCGACGCCCACGCGCGGCCCGAAATTCGTCCAGACTCTGTGCCATAACCCGCCGACCGGATTTTTGGGATCCGTCGACAGAAGCACCTGGCTATTGATTGTGGCGAGTTCGATATTGGCGGCGCTCTTGTTGTAAAACCAGTTCGAATCCTTTGCCGGATTGCCATTGGCCTGCGGGCCAAAATATTCCCAGCGCAAGCCCAGGTTCAACGTCAGGCGCGGCGTCACCTTCCAGCTGTCCTGGGCATACAGCCCCGCCTCATGGTAGCGGTTGCTGCGCGTGAAATCGGGCGGCCCGACGGGCAAAGTCAGCGTGCAGTCCGGCGTCTGGACGGCGCCGCTACAGGGAAACTTCCCCTGCGGGTAAATCGCGGCCTGGAAGTCATGCAATTGTCCGGTGAGTAGCCCGTTGAACGCGCTGGCTGGGTTGGTGCCCAGGGCTTCGACAGCCTCCTCATAGGCGCCGAAGGCGCGATTGTCCTGCAGGTACGTGAACAGGCCGCCAAAACGAAGGCTGTGCTTGCCCATCGTCTTGGATATGTCCTGATTGATTTGAATGTAATTCTGCGGCCCGCCAAACGGGATCGCGTTGCCCGGGCTGAATGGGGAATAGCCGGGATAAACGATCTGGGCGTTGCCCAAACTGTTGGTCGACGTCAGCGTTGTGTACAGCGTCGGACTGACCGGCGCGGCGCCCAGAGGCTGGAGAATACCGATCCGGTTGTAACTCAGCTTTGTCTGGCTCACCAGCGTCGGCGAAAACACGTGCGTGACCGACACCGCGTATGACGTCTTCAGGTCGTATTCGCCGGTGTCGTAACCGATATACGGGCTGTTGACCACGGTGCCTGCGAACTGGTTCGAGTCGAACCGCGCATAGCGGAAATACAGTTGAGTCGAATTGCTCAGGTTGTAGTCTACGCGTCCGGCGAGCTCCACCGTGTTCTGGGGATTGCCGCCGCCGGAATCGGCCGGCACGCTGTAACCCACCTTCTGGTAGACCGGGGTCGAGGCGGGCATATTCAGGCAGGCCCCCGTCGTGCATACCTGGCCTCGGGTGAAGGTCTGCAATGGGAACAGGTTCGACTTCAGATGTCCGTACGTCGCGAAGAAATTCTGGGTTGCAGGGTCGGCCAGCGAAAGAAACTGGGGTGTCACCACCGTCGCCGTCTGAATCTCGGAACTGCGCACGCGAATCCATTCCGGGTTTCCGAAGACGAACAGTTTGTCCTTGATGAGCGCGCCGCCCGCGGAAAAACCGAATTGGTTCCGCACGAACTCCGGTTTCGGAATGCCGTTCGCATTGTTGTCAAAGCTATTGGACGCCAGATCGGCGACCCGGTTAAACTCGTAGGCCGTCCCGCGGAAGGCATTGGTGCCGCGCTTCGTGTCCACGTTCACAACGCCCGCCACGGCGCGGCCGTACTCCGCTGTGAAATTGCTGGTCAGCACGTTGACTTCTCCGACCGAGTCCAGCGGAGTCTGTATGGCGACGAGGGTATCGAAATTGTTGGAGTTTGGCACGCCGTCCAGCAGCACACTCACATCGCTGGCACGCAGACCGTTGATCGCCACCCCGACACCGCGCGTCTTGGCCGACGGATCGGCATCGCTGACATTGCCTACGGTCTTGACCAGATCGTACGGATTGCGCGTAATCGTCGGCAGCGCGAGAATCTCGTTTCCCGAAATATTTTGGCCCAGCGTCTGCGTCTCGGTATTGATCTGAACCGCGTTCTCAGACACCTGCACGACAGTGGACTGGGTTCCTACGGCCAAATGCAGGTCGAGGCCTACTTTTGCGCCTACCGCCAGAGTGACGGTCTGCTTTACCGTCTGAAACCCCTCAGCGCTTGCCGTAATCTCGTAGCGGCCGGCCAGCAGGTTTGGAACCACGTAAGTCCCGTCCGGTGATTTGACTTGACGAATGGCATTGGTGGAGAGATCTTTGACTGCGACCGTAGCGTTCGGAACAGCGGCCCCGGTTGGATCCAACACCGTCCCGGTGATTTGTCCGGTCTCAGTCTGAGCAAAAGCAGCGGCAGCGCTCAGAGTTAGCGCGAATACACTGGCCAGAATCCATTTCAATGAGTGCATGTGTCTCCTCTGGGCGCGGGGTGTTGCACGGTCGTGGCCAGAGCTCAAAATGCTTGGAAGTGCTCCTATCCAGTGGACATGTTGATTGCGGCACCTCTTCCAGGAGTTGTAGACGCGGGTTGTGCTCCGATTCCGGAACCACCGTTTCTTTCGGAGCACCACACTTGGAAAGTGGCTGTGAAGGCCGGAAACGCAGAACGAGCCGGAACCCGGCCGGGTATCTATGGAATCCTGCAGGCGGTCTTCGGTTTGATGGAGGCTGCTGAAAGAACATCCGTTCGTATGTGAAATCAGTACGTGGAATTAGTTCCGGTAGATCAGCGCCGCGCACGCGGCGCGAGTCCCAGCACTGTTCCGACTCCGCCGAACGTCTGATTTAACCTACGCCCCCAAAAAAAAGAGGCGCCCCAAAGGGCGCCTCCGGAGATATGGCGGCTGATCGTTTGTTAAAAGATCAGCTTGAGAGCGAGCTGCAGGTTGCGGTTTTCGGGCAACGGATTGGCGCTGGTGCCGCCATTGTTCGCGTTGTTGACCCCACGCGTCGTTTGAATGTGGTCAGTCGCGGAAAGATCCGTATTCGAATACACGACGTACAGATTCGAGTGGTTGAAGATGTTGAACGTTTCCGCCCGGAACTGTAGTCTGAAACGCTCCGTCAGCGGAAATTCTTTGTGAATGGCGAAGTCCACGTTCCAATATCCCGGCGCCCGGAACACGTTGCGGCCCGTCATCGTTGCGGGGAACGGGCCGAAATCGGCCGCTTGGGCCAGCGGATTCATATAGCTGCTATCCGGACTGCCCACGCTGAAGTAGTTGAACTGGTTCGGCTGCCCGGTCGGCGTATTCGTGTACTGCACGTGGAACGGCGTATCGTACATTGCTCGTGGGCACAGCACGTATTGTGCATTCGTGCAATCCCACAGCGCGAACGGAATACCGGTGCGCGCGCTGAAGTTTGGAATCAGGCTCCATCCGCCGAGCACTTCCTTCTCGACAGCGTTATTCCCTTTATACGGGATATCCCAAACTCCGGCCAGGGTGAAGCGGTGGCGCACGTCGAAGTCCGCGCTGCCGTAGTCCAAACCCGGATGCAACGGATCAAGGAGCCCCAGGTTGGGAGATGACGCGGTTTCGCTGAACGTGTTGCTCAGGTTGTCCAGCGCATGCGAATAAGTGTAATTGGCCCGCAATGTAAGCCCTTGGCGCGCGAAATTCCGCATCTCCAGCCGGAAGTTCACACCGTCGTAGTTCGAATAACCTCCGTTCGTGCGGAAGTTGATGTAAGAATACTGCGGGTTGATGCGAGCTGTCGCCGAACCGGTTCCGGCGTAAACCAGCTGCGAACCGGGAATATTCAATCGGTCGATCGTGTACTCGTTAACTCCCTTGCTGCCCGTGTATTCCACAGCCCCGATTAATGCGGAAGTGAGCTGGTGCTCGATCGCCGCGCTCCACAGGTGCGCATACGCCATCTTGATATTCGGATCAACCGCGCGCAGAGTCGCGATCGGGAAAGCTTTGCTGCCGGTATTGCCCGCCAGCGGGCCTGCGTTATTGACCGTGATCGGAATGGCGCCGAAACCGCCGCTGTTGGCGGTCAGACCGAGAACGGCGTAGTTCGGCGGATTCTGGATCACGTT
>DATGII010000262.1:0-37853 GCA_035295805.1 Bryobacteraceae bacterium
GGCATGGCCAGCGAATTGGGTTCGATGAAAGTGACCGAGCAGATCGACGCCATGCGCGCGCTGGGAACCGACCCGGTACAGAAGTTGGTGACGCCGCGGCTGATCGCGACTTGCGTCATGCTGCCGATTCTGACGATCATCGCCGATTTCGTCGGGATATTTGCGGGTTGGGTGATTTCGGAAGTGTTCCTGGGTTTATCTTCGCGGCTGTACTGGAGCTCGGCTTGGCGGGCGCTGGAGTGGAACGACCTGACCCAGGGACTGCTCAAACCGTTTGTCTTCGCGATCGTCGTTTCGCTCATCGGCTGCTACTACGGTTTAAAGACGACCGGGGGCACGCAGGGAGTCGGCCGCGCGACGACTCAGGCTATGGTGACCGCTTCGGTGTTGATCTTTGCCCTTACTTACTTGATCGCCCAGATCTTTGTCAGCCAGACCAAAATTTGATGCCGGAGGCGCTCCCATCCATCCTGCGGTTCGAGAAGGTCTCTGTCTCGTTCGAAGACGTGCAGGCTCTCTCGGACGTATCGTTCGAAGCGCGGGAGGGGGAATCGCGCGTTATCCTGGGCGCGGCGGGCAGCGGCAAGACGGTGCTGTTGAAGACGGCGCTCGGTTTAATTAAACCTGATTCCGGCAGGGTTTTCGTCTTCGGACGGGATCTGACCACGCTCAAGGAACGGGAACTATTCGAAATTCGCAGCAAGGTCGGCATGCTGTTTCAGGAAAGCGCGCTGTTCGATTCACTCACGATCGAAGAAAACGTGGCGTATCCGCTGTTGAACCAGAAGTCCATTCATTGCCCGCCCGGCGATGTGCGGCCGCGCGTGTCGCAGGCATTGGAGTTCGTAGAGCTGGGCGGCACACTGGAAAAATTTCCGAGCGAGTTGTCGGGCGGCATGCGGCGCCGGGCGGCGATCGCGCGCGCGGTGGTCACTAATCCACCCCTGATCTTATATGATTCGCCGACCGCCGGCCTGGATCCGATCACGGCCCACACCATCATGGCCCTGCTGGTAAAGGCCCGCGACGTGGCGCGGACCACCACGCTGGTCGTGACGTACCGCTATCAGGACGGGAATGTGATGGCGAATTTCCGGTACAATTCGGATCAAGGGCGTATCGAACTGGCTCGAAACGGGGCGAGACGGGACGTTCGAACCACCTTCATGGTGCTTCAGGAAGGGCGGTTGGTCTTCGAAGGGGATCAGGAGCAACTGGAAGCCGCCAAAGATCCCTACATCTTGAAGTTCGTCAAGCAGCGGGAATAGCGGATGCCGGATCGCAGCAAAATACGCTGGTCGCAATTGAGGGTCGGGCTCGTGGCCCTGGCGGCCATCGCGATCACGGTCACCCTGATTTTCCTGCTGACCAGCAGCAAGGGTTTCTTCCACCACAACGTTCCGCTGATTACCTTTATGGACGACGCTTCGGCCATGCAGGAAGGCACGCCGGTGCGGCTGAACGGCATTACGGTCGGCTACCTCGACAGCTTACAGCTTACTAACGATCCGAAGCGTCCGGTCGAATTCCTCATGATGGTGGATGAACGGGACCTGGTGAATATTCCAGTCGACTCGCACACCGCAATCGCCGCCGCCAATCTGCTCGGAGACAAGTTCATCAACATCACGAAGGGCGTTGCGAGCCAGCACGTCAAGGCCGGCGATGTTCTGCCCAGCCTTCAGGCGCAGGACATTCCTCAATTGATGAATCAAATGGCCGGCCTGCTGCAATCGTTTCAAGGGATCGTCGGCCGGGTGGACGGACTGCTGGCGGGTGTCGAAGAAGGCAAAGGCAATCTCGGCCTCTTTCTCAAAGACCGCGAGCTCTACGACCGGTTGAATGGAATTGCCGCCGAGGGGCAGAAGCTGCTGACCGACGTTCGCAGCGGCAACGGAACGATCAGCAAGCTGATCTATGATGACTCGCTTTACCAGGAGGTGCGCGCGCCCATCCGGCGGCTGGACGCGATGCTGGCCGATCTGCAGAATGGCCAGGGCACCGCGGGCAAGCTGCTCAAAGATCCCGCGCTGTTCAACGACGCCAACCAGACTTTAAATGAGATTAAAGGACTGGTGGCGGACTTGAACGCGGGTAAGGGAACAGCGGGGAAACTGCTCAAAGACGAGCAGCTGCATCAAAGGCTGAACGATCTGGTCGTGCGCCTCAACACGACCATCGATAAGATCGACGCCGGCCAGGGGACAATTGGCCAGCTCGTCGTGAATCCCCAGTTGTATCAGGAGCTGGATAATACGACGCGTGAGTTCCAGGGGCTCGCCAAGGATATTCGCGCCAATCCCAAAAAGTTTTTGCGCATCAAGCTGGGCCTGTTTTGAGTTCGCGAAAACGGCTGATCGTCAATGCCGATGACTTCGGCTTTACGCCGGACGTGAATGAAGGCATCGTGGAAGCGCACCGGCGCGGGATTCTCACCGCGACTACCTTGATGGCCAACGGCGACGCGTTTGAGGATGCTTTGCAGCGGGCGCGCGCGGCCCCGTCGCTCGATATCGGCGGCCACCTGGTGCTGGTTGGCGGCGTTTCACTCCTCAGCGGTAAGGCGTTTCCACGCACGGTAGGACGGCTCCTGGTAGCGCTCGCGCGCCGGCAGATCCGGCCGTATGAAGAAATCCGCGCGCAGGTAAAGCGTATCGTGGATGCCGGGATCAAGCCGACGCATCTGGACACCCACAAGCATACCCACGTGGCGCCGGCGGTTTTGGAAGCGGTGGTCCGCGTGAGCGAGGAATTCGGGATCGGCTGGGTGCGGCGGCCATTTGACTTCCCGCTGCACGCATCGGTTCCACCCATCCTGCGGCTGACGAATCGCTCGATCGGCCTGTTGCGCCGGCGCTTTCACCGCGTCCTGGCGCAGCATCAATGCCGGACGACCGATCATTTCGCGGGCTTTCAATACACCGGCAGACTGCGCACTGCGGAGCTGGTTGAGTTGTTGCGTCTACTGCCGGAAGGGACCACGGAACTAATGTGCCATCCCGGCAAATGCGGTCCGGCGCTGCGCGGGGCGCATACCCGCCTGAAAGAGAGCCGGGAAGCCGAACTCGAGGCGCTCACCGCCGACGAAGTAAAGACCGCGCTGGCGCGATCGGGAATCGAACTCGCCAATTACCGGCAGCTGTAACGCGCCGCTCGAAATTACTGCGCGCCGGCTGATTCCTTTTCGAACGCCTCGAGTTGCGACCGCACGGCGGCGGCGTCTTTGGCCTGCGGCGCTAACCTCAGGTAATCGCGCATCTGCTCGGCGGCGCCAGCGTAATCGTGCCGGTCGGCCAGGATGACGCCCAGCAGGTGCGAGACCTGCGGCATACTATGCCGGGTGTCCAGCTTTTGCGCGCGGCGCGCACTCTGCTCCGCGATATCCGGGTGTTTCAGATTGTAATTGGCGACGGCATTGAAGAAAAATGCCTGCGGAAAACTGAAGGGGTCGAGCCGCACAGCCTTTTCGCTGACATCGGCGAGTTGCTGCCAGTGCTGCGCCTGCAATTCCAGAAACGAGATCTCAATGTAGGGAGGAACATATTTGGAGTCGGCGCGAATGGCTTCGTCGAACGACTTGCGCGCCGGTTCGCTCTGCCCCTGAGCAGCCTGCAGGCGACCGAGTTGGAACCAGGCCTCCGCATATCTCGGATAGGCGTCGACGGCCTGTTGGAAGCTCGCCTCGGCCTGATCCAGTTTCTTTTTCTTTTCCAGTTCGAGGCCTTTTTGAAGCGCCTTCTTCGCGTTTTTGGGAGCGTTCAGCGTGGTGCCGCTCACGGTGCTTCCCTCGGTGCCGGCGATGCGGTGGAGCAGGATGGTGCCGACGTCCGGGTTGTCCATCGGCTGGCGGTTTGTCAGCTCGATCGACTGCGACATGAACCCGGGCGTGGCGGCGCGCAGCTCGCAACCGGCCAAAGACCGCGGGTTAATACCGCCGCTATTTCCGAATCCGCCGCCGTTGCCGAAGCCGCCGGCGCCGGAGGCCAGGCCGGGCTGGCCAAAATCGCCGATGCCGCTGGTGCTCGCATCCTGCAAGGCGTCGACGTTATTCGCTCCCAACTCAATGCTGAAATAACCCTTGGAATCGGTGTGGCCTTCGATGTGGGGCAGTCCCCCGCAGAGCCGCTCGATGTTCACGTTGAGGGGCAGCGCCGAGCCATCGTCGGTCATGACGCGGCCGGTCAAATAGATCGGCCGGTTAGGTGTCGGATTATTGTTATTTGGCTGATTGCCGGTGTTATTCGGCGATGTTGTGTTGCCCTGTCCGGGGCCGCGCCCGGTGGTGCCGCCGGGTTGCGTGCCGCCTCCGGTGGAAGGCGGCGCTGGTGTGCCGGTTCCGCCGCGCTGAGCGACTGCAGGTTCGAGCAGCAGCAGACTTGCCGCTGCTAGCGTAAGCATCCCAATGTTCGTACTGACGGCCATACTGCCCTCCCGTCGGCCACAATTATCCCACGTAGCCCAAACCTGCGTTGTAAACACGAACTCCAGCCAGTCAAAAACATCGCACTGCTAAAATGAGACTGTCGATGCGATCCTCACGGTGCGTAGTCTTCGGGGCGTTGGCCCTCCTGGCGGCGGGTTGTTCAGATCAGCCCAGTGTTTCCGAAAAGAAACCCGAAAAAGCCGCCGAGCCGGTGACCGGCCAGAGTGCCCTGTACCGTATGTACCAGGTGGCACGCTCCTGGGCGTCTGATGCCCAAGTGCTCACCATGAACAGCATGCACGTGGCGGAGCTTCCCGATGTGCATGGCAAAGCGGGGGCTTGGCAGGCGACTTTCGTGTCGGAATCCAAGAATGCCGCCCGCGTGTATACATATTCGGTGGTGGAGGCGGAACCCAACCTGCACCAGGGCGTGTTCCCGAGCCAGCCGGAAAGTTGGAGCGGGCCGGGGAGCGGAAATAAGCCTTTTGTGATCGGCGCAGTAAAAATCGACACGGATGCCGCGTATAAGACAGCGCTCAAGAACGCTGCCGAGAGCGCCAGACAGAACCAGCAGCAGACGATCTCATTTCTGCTAACAAAAGAGGCAAAATTCACCAACCCGAGCTGGCGTGTGATCTGGGGCGAGTCGGCCGGAACCTCCGGATTGTCGGTATACGTCGACGCGAGCACCGGGTCCTATCTGGAAACGATGCATTGAGCCCCCAGGTTCCAGGCCGGCTGGTACCGAGGCATTCGGACTTTGATTCTCGACAGAATCCTCAAAAACAGATATCCTTAGTAGCATCTGAGAGTTGCCGGTTGGGTGAGGGCGGCAATTGCGCCGCGGCAGCACTCGGAAAATTTGATTGACGAATGGCGGAGTGAGGTGTTCGGACCTCCTCGAAAACGGACTGTTGTACTCCGGTTGGTGTTCCCTGCCGTTACCGTGCTGATCGCTGCATCGGCGCTTCACGCTCAGAACTGTACCGCGTCCAAGCTACAGGTGCGCGTCCAAGATCCTTCCGGAAGCCCGGTGCCGGGCGCGATGGTCTCGCTGGGAGCGGATCGCACGGCGCGAACGGCCGACCAGTCCGGTGTAGTGCAATTTGAAAACGCCCCCTGCGGCGTGCGGACTTTGCACGCTGCCAAGCCGGGGTTCCACGACCTGACGAGCGGCGCGTTCGAGCTGAAGGCCGGGCAATCGGCGGAAGTGGATCTGACGCTGGAACCGCTGGTGGTGCGCAATAGCGTGGAAGTGCACGCGACGGCGGCGGCGGTCGAACAAAGCGCTTCCTCGGACGTACAGCAACTCCCTCCCGACGACATCAAGAACCTGCCCTATCGCCCGGCCACGGTGAGCGAGACGCTGCCTTTGGCGCCGGGGATCGTGCAATCGCCCGACGGGGAGATGAAGATCGCCGGCTCGGGCGAGCACCGCAGCGCGATGGTGGTAAACCAGGCGGATGTGACCGATCCGGCGACCGGGCGTTTCGGCCCGACCGTGCCGATCGACAGCGTTGACACTCTGCAGGTGATGAGCACGCCGTTCCTGGCGCAGTACGGACATTTTACTTCGGACGTCGTGGCGGTGGAGACGCGGCGCGGCGGCGACAAGTGGCACGGCGAGATCAACGATCCGCTGCCGGGTTTCCGCTGGCGCAGTTGGCACATGCGGGGAATTCTCGACGACACGCCGCGGGGGCTGCTGAGCGGTCCGCTGATCAAAGATCGTCTGTACTTCCTTGATGCCACGCAGTACGCGATGGTGAAGCACCAGGAGAGGACGCTGCCGTTTCCGTACAACACATCCAAGCAGGAAGCCGTCAACTCGCTCACGCAGTTGGATTACATCGTTTCCGCCGGCCAGGTGCTGACGGGCTCGTTGCACTTCAGCCCGCAACACACCAACTATATAAACCCGGAGTATTTCAACCCGGAGCCGGCCACACCGAATGACGCATTGCATCAATATGTAGGCACGATCGGCGATCACCTCGGCGTCGGGCGCGGGACGCTGAACAGCACGGTATCTATCCAGCGCTACGATGCCAGTACCGGCGCGCAGGGCAGCGCGGAAATGGTGCTGACGCCGGTGGGCAACCGGGGCAACTACTTCAGCACACAACACCGGGAAGCGGGACGCACGCAGTGGCTCGAGATCTGGTCGCCGGGGATGCTGGCTGCCGCCGGCACGCACGAAGTGAAGATTGGCGGCTCGGCGACGTTTCTTAACGACAGCGGGCAGGTGTTTGACCGGCCGATCAACATCCTGGATACGGCGGGCCTGCTGCTGCGGCGGATCACGTTTACCGACGGCAGCGCGTATATCGTGAAGGATTCCGAGGTCGCCGGTTTCATACAAGACCACTGGTCGTTGACGCCGCGCTTCATTCTTGATCTGGGTGGGCGCATCGAGCGGCAGAACATTGCCGACAGCATTCGGCTGGCGCCGCGCGCGGGGCTCTCCTGGGCGCCATTTTCCAGCGGCCGCACCGTAATTCGCGGCGGCTACGGGATCTTTTACGATCGCGTGCCGCTGAGCGTGTACACGTTCGGCCACATTCCGCAACGAATCATCACCGATTACGCGCCCGATGGCTCGATTATCGGCACGCCCGTCAACAGCGTGAACGTGCTGACTGCGGTGCCGGGCGCGGCTTCGGCCTTGATTTTCAGCCGGCCGGTGCCGGGCAACTTCGCGCCGCGAAGCGGGACGTGGAACTTCCGCGTGGAGCAGCGCGTGACGCGCGTTTTCCGGCTCCAGGCGGGCTACACGCACAGCCGCTCGGCGGGACTGGTGGTGCTCGAGCCGCAGGACGTCGAGACGGACCTGCTCATGATGCGGGGAACCGGACGATCGCTGTTCCGCCAGGCGGAGGTGACAGGGCGCTTTGAGTGGAAGGGCGGCCAGCAACTGTTTCTGACCTATACGCACGGGCGGGCCCAAGGGACTCTGAACGACTTCAGCGGGTTCGTCGGCAACTTCCCCGCGCCCCTGGTGCGGCATAGCGTGTACTCGAATCTGCCCGGCGACATCCCCAACCGGTTTCTCGCCTATGGCCGGGTGAATCTGCCGGAAGGCCTTCAATTATTGCCCATGGTGGAATACCGTACGGGGTTTCCGTACGCGCGCCTGAATGCGCTGGGCGATTATGTCGGAACACCCTTCGGCGACCGATCGCGGTACCCCGGTTACTTTTCGGCGGATACGCGACTGATGAAAGACGTACCCGTGAAGAACGGCAAATACACTCTGCGCTTCTCCTGGAGCGGGTTCAACCTGAGCAATCACTTCAACGCGTTGGCCGTGCACGCCAACATCGCCGACCCGCAGTACGGCACTTTCTTCGGAAATTACCACCTGAGGCATCGAGCCGATTTTGACGTGCTGTTTTAAACGATTCAGAAACCGGTCTCGAATTGGGCGTAGACTCGGTGCGAGCATCCGAGAACCGTCTAAACCGCTGAGACCGGCTGGTCCCCTTTCCGAAATAAGGAGAGATATGGGCAACGGGTCTAACCAGCGGGTTCCCCTCAGACTGAAGCACTCAAGCGCCGGGGCAAGCAAAAGATGGCGGAGGCCGAGCGCGCCGTAACCGACGCGCGGCAACTGGCGCACGACGCGGAATAGATTCGGGCAAGAGTTCTGGACCCGGGCGAGCCGCCGGAGACGATCTCGGCGAAGGCGGCCGGGTCTCGGTTCTAGTCGGCTTTCCGAAGGCCGATCCGCAGCGGCCGGATAGGGGGCGACGCACTCACGCGACGCTCATGCGGATGAGTTGCTCGGCGTGTTTGAGGGCCTCCGGCGTGACCTTCTGGCCGGATAACATACGGCCGATTTCGCGCGTGCGAGCCGCCGTATCGAGTTCCTCCACCGCAGCCACAGTTCTGCCCCGCGCCTCCCGTTTTTCGACCACGTAATGGTGATCGGCGAAGGAGGCGATCTGGGGCAGGTGAGTCACGCACAGCACCTGATTGGCGGCGGCGAGTTTCTTCAGGCGGCGGCCCACCCCCTCGGCGGCGCTGCCCCCCACGCCGGCGTCGACCTCATCGAAGACCAGGGTGCGAATCAGCGGTGTTCTGGGTCCGGCCAGGCAGGTCTTGAGCGCGAGAGCGATGCGCGAGATCTCGCCTCCGGATGCCACCTTGTCCAGGGGCCGCGGCTCCTCACCGGGGTTGGCGGAAACCAGGAACTCGACGCGGTCGGCTCCGCCGGCGGACCAAGTGTCGGGCGTAATGCGCACACGAAAGGCTGCCCGCTCCATGGCGAGCTGCCCCAGTTCGGTTTCGACGCGCTTCTCGAGCTTGTGTGCGGCTGCTCGGCGGACGGCCGTCAATTCGGCGGCCGTATTCTCGAATTCCGCCGACAGCTTTTTGCGTCGGCGGCGCAGTTCCTCCATGCGCTCTCCGGCGTTTTCGGCGGAGGAAATCTGGCGGCGCACCTCATCGAGAAACTGCAGAATGGTCTCGATCGATGGACCGTACTTGCGCTTTAACCGTTCGATAGCCGCCAGCCGGTTCTCGACCTCCTCCAGACGTCCGGGATTGGCCTCCAGATGCCCGAGGTAATCGCGCAGCGCGTACGACGCCTCCTGCAGGCCGAGGGCGGCTGCGTTCAATTGTTCGCGCACGGCATCGAGCGAGGTATCGATGCGGCACAGCTCATCGACGCGCTTGGCCGCGGCACGGGTCAGCGAAAGCGCCGATTCGGGGCTGTCGTAGACGGCCGAGTAGGCCGCGGACGCGGTCTGTTCCAGCCGCTGCACGTTTTGCAGGATGCGCCGTTCATTTTCGAGCGCGGTGTCTTCAGCGGGTTCGAGCGCGGCGGCCTCGATTTCCTTGCGCTGGAACGACCACAAGTCGAGCAACCGCAATTTCTCCTGCTCGGAGCGCTCCAGTTCCTCCAACCCGGCTCCGGCGCCGCGCCACTCTGCATAGATCGTGCCGACGCGGGCCGCGAGTTCGCCGGCGGCGGCGAAGGCGTCCAGCATCTCGCGCTGCGCATCCGCTGAAAACAGGAGCTGCTGATCATGTTGGCCGTGAATGTCGGCGAGGTGCGGGGCGAGGTCTTTCAGCAGCGACACCGCCACCGGCCGGCTGCCCACGTAAGCGCGGGACTTACCCTCGGTGAGGACCTCGCGTTCCAGCAGCACTTCGCCATCTTCGATCTCGATTCCGACGGGCTCGAGCAGGCGTCGGATCGCGGGGGCATTCCGCACTTCGAAAATGCCTCCGATACGAGCACGCGTTTCCCCGGTGCGCACTACGCCGGCAAACGCGCGGCCGCCCAGGAGCAGGCCGAGCGCATCGACCACGATCGATTTGCCGCTGCCGGTTTCGCCGGTCAGGAGGTTCAGCCCTGTATGAAAACGTACTCTCAACCGGTCTATTACGGCGTAGTTCTCGATGGTTAATTCGACCAGCACTCTGACGCGATTATAACGGTCTTTCGGCAGGCGTTTTTCGTGTAGTCTTTTGCGTGCCGGCGTGCGTCTCTGTGATAGATTTGGGATTAGGAGATGTGTTGACTTTCGAACCTCCGCTTGCCTTCCTCCTTCAAGTGAATTATTTGGAAATGCTGCAGCGCACGGGACCTCTGCAGCTTGCGGTGCTCGGAGTCCTGGTTTGCTTCTCGATTTTCTCCCTGGCCGTGGTTTTTGGGAAATGGAGCACTGTTCGTGCCGCCCGCAAGGCCAACGCGCGGTTTTTGCGCGCATTCCGCAAGGCGAACGGGCTGGAAGCGGTAATGGTGGCGAGTGAGCAGTACCGGCCGTCACCGCTGGTCGGCGTGTTTGATTTCGGGTACGAAGAGGTTGCGCGGCAGGTGAAGAAGAAAGGCGCAGTCACCAACCGAACGGCGATCGAGCGCGCACTGCAACTGGGGACCAGCGAAGAGCTGGCCAAGCTGGAACGGCACATGCAATGGCTGGCGACCACAGCGTCGGTCTGCCCCTTCATCGGGCTGTTTGGCACGGTGCTGGGCATCATCCGCGCGTTTCTCGACCTCAGCCAGCAGAGCAGCACCAGTCTGCGCACGGTGGGGCCGGGAATTGCAGACGCGCTGATCGCCACCGCGGTGGGATTGCTCGCGGCAATTCCGGCGGCCATCTTCTACAACATGTTCGGACACTCGATCCGGGAAATCGGCGCGCGCATGGACGACTTCTCGCTGGAGTTCCTCAATATGGCCGAGCGCGGTTTCGGGGAGTAGCGAGCGATGGCGCTTTCGGTCAATGGAGGGGGTTCCCGTTCGCGGCGCGGCATGTCGTCGCTGTCGGAAATCAACGTCACACCGTTTGTGGACGTCGTGCTCGTGCTGCTCATTATCTTTATGTTGACGGCACACGTAATCGACTACGGGATCGAGGTGGACGTGCCCAAGGTGAAGACGGTGCACGAGAGCGTCCGGGATCTGCCGACCGTCACCATCAGCAAGGACGGCACTACCTACCTGAACGAAAAACCGATCAACATTAATGACCTGCAAACGGCAATAGTGCAGCGTTTTGGGAAAACCAAGTCGGTTTACGTCAGGGCGGACAAAGAAACAATCTTCGATCCGATTGCGCAAGTGATGGCGGTCCTCGGGCAGAGCGGATTTCAGGTGAACATCGTGACACAGCCGGAGGACGCGACACCGAAAAGGCGGTAATGCGGCAACACGGCGATATTCTGGATCAACCGGACCCGTTAGGCCGGTGGCTGGTAGCGTCGATCATTTTCCACGTTTGTATGGCGGGATCGCTCGCGCTGGCATACTGGACCCAGCAGCACAACCGCATGCAACTGGGAGATCTCAACGGCGGAGGGATCGGATCGGTAGCAGTCACGCCGGTGGCGAGTATCCCGCTGCCGAGCCGAAGCGGTCCGGTCAATCCAGTTGCGAATCCGACGGAATCCCGAGTTCCCGAACCGGTGCCGAAGGAAAAGCCGAAGCCGGAAGTCAAAGAGCCGCCGCCGGACGCAATTCCACTCAAGAGTCGGAACGTTCCCAAGCAGCCCTCTCGGGCTCAGTCCGCGCCGAATAAATACCGCGCCAAGCAAATCGATCCGGAAAATCAGCTGCACAGCACGGTGGGGCAGGCGATGGTTTCTCCGATGTACCAGATGCCCGGCTCCGGCGGCGTCGGGATCGGGAACAATTCACCGTTCGGTCAGCAATTCGGCTGGTACGCGAATCTGCTGAAGGATAAAGTGGCGCGCAACTGGCGGACCAGCGAGTTGGATCCGCGCCTGCATTCGGCGCCGCAGGTAGTGGTGACCTTCACGATCGGGCGAGACGGCTCGGTGCCTCCCTCCTCGGTCCGCATCGAACAGAAGAGCGGGAATGCCGCGCTGGACTACTCGGCGCAGCGGGCGATTCTCGATTCCATTCCCTTCCCGCCGCTGCCTCCCGGATTGGGGCGAAGCTCGGCGGATATCGAATTCGTTTTTGAATTAAGGCGGTGACCATGAAGAAGACCATCTGGTTCGCAATAGCAGTCTGCGCCGGTTTGTTAGTGGTGAGAGCTCAGGATTTTCGGATCGTGCTTCAGGAAGGGCAGCGGCCGAACATGGCGGTTCCGGATCTACGTGGGTCCGGCGCGGCGCAGCCCCTGATGGGTACGTTCAACCAGACGCTGTGGAGCGACCTCGACAGCGCGGGTCTGTTCAAGATGATTCCCAAAACACTGTATCCGACGATGATTCCGCAGCAACCGTCGGACTTCCGGCAGGCTCCGGCGGAGGAGCCGCGCGGGCGGTCGCGCCGGGAAACGGCGCCGGCCGGCGGCGGAGGCTTGTGGATGACAGACTGGTCCGGCCCTCCGGTCTCGGCCAATTACCTGGCCTTCGGCTACACCGCCGTGCAGAATGACGTGCTGGTCCTTTACGGATGGCTGTTCGATTTAAGTCGGGGAACTCCGGCCAACGCGCAGGTCATCGGCAAGCGCTATCTGGGATCGGTAGACGATGCGGGTGCGCGAAAGATCGCGCACGAGTTTGCCGCCGACATTCTGGCTATCTTTGGACAACAGTCACTGTTTGGGACCAAGATTATCTTTGTCTCCAACCGGAGTGGTCACAAAGAAGTCTGGATGATGGACTGGGACGGCTCCAACCAGCGGCAGGTCACTCAATTCAAATCGCTGTCGATCATGCCGGCGATTTCGCCGGACGGCTCAAAAATTGCGTTTACTAGCTACGTTCGCGGCAATCCTGGTATATTCTTGTTTTCGGTGGATCCGATCCGGCAGTTGAATTTTTATAACCAGGTCGCGTCGCTGAATGAGACACCGGATTTTACGCCGGATGGAAAACAGATCGTTTACTCCTCATCGGCGAGTGGCTGGGCCCAAATCTACATTGCGAACCTGGATGGAAGCAATCTGCGGCGGATCTCCTCGTCGCGTGCCATCGAAGTCGAACCCAAGGTAAATCCGAAAACGGGAGCTGAAATGGTGTTCGTCTCCGGGCGCTCCGGCCCGCAGCAGATCTACAAAATGAATATGGACGGCGCCGATGTCGAGCGATTGACGCCGGGAGAAGGCGAGGCGTCCAATCCATCGTGGAATCCGGATGGGCAGCATATCGCGTTTTCCTGGACACAAGGCTACGCGACAGGAAATTTCAATGTCTTCGTGATGGACGTAGCCAGCCGGAGTTACACGCAACTGACGCACGGCGAAGGACGGAATGAAAATCCAAGCTGGGCGCCGGATGGGAAACACCTTGTATTTATGTCGACGCGGAGCGGGCCGCCGCAGATCTGGTCGATGCTGGCCGATGGCACGCAGGTTAAACAACTGACCACGCAGGGCAGCAATTGGACCCCCGTTTGGGGCAAATAGCTTTTCGAGAGTTGAGGAGGGCAGTTCATGTTCAAGACTAGGAATTTGACCGTCATCGCAATGGCGGTGACGCTGGCGGTATTTGCCGCGAGTTGCAAGAAGAAGGTACCCCCGCCACCACCCCCACCGCCGCCGGAACAGCCGGCTCCGCCGCCGCCGCCCCCGGCCGCGCCGACCATCTCGCAATTGACGGCGGAACCCGCGTCGATTCAGCGAGGCCAGTCTTCCACGTTGCGCTGGCAAGTGAACGGACAGGCAACCAACATCTCCATCAATCAGGGCGTGGGTACTGTGCAAGCGACCGGCAATACCCGAGTCACGCCGGACAATTCGACGACGTACACTCTGACCGCCACCGGGCCCGGCGGAACGACGACCGCATCGACGAGCGTGACGGTGACCGCTCCACCGCCGCCGCCCCCGCCGCCGCCTCCGGCTGCACCGACTGTCACGCTGGAGCAGCGGATGAGCAATGAAGTACAAGACGCTTTCTACGACTACGATAAAAGCGATGTCCGCGCTGACGCCCGCGACGTGCTAACCAAGGACGCCGAGGCCCTCAAGGGCATCTTCCGCGATTTCCCCAACGCCACCGTGATGGTGGAGGGGCATTGCGACGAGCGCGGTTCGGCGGAATACAACCTGGGATTGGGCGACCGTCGCGCCACATCGGCCAAGGACTACCTGGTTCAATTGGGCGTGCCCGCAGATAAACTGCGGACGATCAGTTACGGCAAAGAGCGGCCGCAGTGCACTGAATCGAACGAATCGTGCTGGCAGAGGAACCGGCGCGCCCATTTCTCGCCCGGACAGTAACCATACCAAGTAGTATGGATATAGACGCGCTAACCGGAGAGCGGGGCCGCAGGACCCCGCTCCCAGTCAGGAGGATGGCATGAAGCCCCGCTCTCTGAGTGTACTGGCTTTGTTGGCGTTGCCCGTCATGGCGCCGGCAGCCAGCCGAGAAATCCAGGAGTTACAACGTGACATCGGGATGCTGCAGGACCAGGTGAAAACGCTGCAGAAATCTCAAGACGACAAGATGATGGCGCTGACGGAGAAGCTCACGGCGCTGCAGGTGCTCGCTCAACAGTCATTGGATGCCGCCAACCGCGCCAACACCGGCGTGGCGGTGATTCAGAACGGCTCGTCGCAAAACCTGAAGGATCTGGAGAACAAGGTAGTGGCTCCGGTCGCCGGGTTGAGTGCCCGCGTTGACCAGATGTCCACCGATTTTCGGACTCTGCAGCAGGCCGTCTCTGATCTAACGACCCTGATGGGCAAATTACAGGCGCAGATTACGGACCTGTCGAACGCGGTCAAGGTGATTCCCACGCCCTCCGCGCCGCCCCCCGGCGCATCGGGAGGAGGGCCCCCGGCCGCTGCCAACGATACGCCGACCGAGTCCGCCAGCCAGCTCTATGCCGACGCGATGCGCGATCGGGGCAGCGCCAAGTACGATCTGGCGTTGGATGAGTTTGCGAAATACCTGCGATGGTATCCGGATACGAGCCTGGCAGCGAACGCGCAATATTGGATCGCGTCGATTCACTACCAGCAAGGGGATTATGAAAACGCCTTGAAGGAATTCGATACGGTGCTCGAGAAATACCCGGAGAAAACCAACAACAAGATTCCCGAAGCCCTCTACTATAAGGGTATGTCGCTGGTGAAGCTGGGTCGGCGGACGCAGGGCGCGGACGAGTTTCTGGAATTGCTAAAGCGTTATCCCAACCACGATCTGGCTCGCCAGGCTTGTTCGCAGCGGGTTTCGATGGGGCTGAAGTGCGTGAGTTCGCGCGCGGCAGCCCCGCGGGGCTCCCGCAGCAAACGTTAGTTCTTCCCTCCGTTTTTCACTTCCTCCCTCCCCCGTTCCACTCTCCCATTTGAATTCTCCCGGGCAAATCCGGTCTTCGGCTCCGTGGTATTCTGAATAAACTTATTTATACAAACGATGCCGCCGACGAGGTCGTTTCCCCGCATTTGCATCGCCTTGGGCCTGCCGGATACGGGAACCCTTCTGGATCACGCGCGCCGCGAGGCGCAGGCCGGTGAGACCTTCCTGGAGTTCCGTCTCGACTATTTGCCCGAGCCCTGCAAGGGCGCGGACTTGATCCGGGGATTCCTGGAACAATTTCCGGACTGCATTATCGTGGCGACGTGCCGGCGTCATCAGAACCGCGGGAAATTCAACGGCAGCATCGAAGAACAGCTGGCGATATTGGATCGGGCGGTTCATCACGGGGCGCACGCGATCGACGTTGAGATCGAAACCGCCGAGGTCGCTCCCGAGCGTCTGAGCCAGTTCCGCGGCCGGGCGCAGGTCATCCTCTCTTACCACAATTATGAAGCGACGCCCCCGATGGACACGATTGTGAACCGGATGCTGCGGGTTCCGGCGGACGCGTACAAGGTGGTGACGACGGCGCGCAAGCCGTCCGACAACGTGCGCGTGCTGGCGGCCGCCAAAGCTCTTCCGAGACATCGGATGGTTGTGCTGGCGATGGGGGAACTAGGTTTTCCCACGCGGGTGCTGTCACCGGTGTTTGGCGGGATCTACAGCTACGCCGCGCCGCTCTACTCGGAAGGCACGGCCGCCGGCCAGGTGAGCGCGAAATATCTTCGGCATCTTTACCGCGTGGAGAAACTGACGAAGGCGGCGAAAATCTTTGGCGTGATCGCGGATCCGGTGCGGCATTCCATTTCGCCCACCGTGCACAACCGCGCGTTTCAAGCGCGGCGCATGGATGCGGTGTACCTCCCGTTTCTGGTTTCGCCGGCGCATCTGCGGGACTTCTTTTCCATGGCGGAAAAGCTTCCGCTCGCGGGCTTCAGCGTCACGATCCCGCACAAGCAGAAGATCATCCGTTATCTGGACGCGGTAGACCCGCTGGCGAGGCGGATCGGGGCGGTGAACACGGTATGGCGCAAAGCGGGCAAATGGCGCGGGGCCAACACCGACGCGGCGGGCGTCACCGAGCCGCTGAAACGGATGCTTCGCCTGCCCAAATCGTCGGTTCTGATCGTGGGAAATGGCGGAGCGGCGCGCGGCGCCGCCTGCGCGCTTTCCGACGCCGGCGCCAAAATCTGCCTGGTGGGCCGCAACGCCGACCGCGTGCGGGCGCTGGCGAAAGTTTGCGGGGCTGAGGCGCTGCTGCGCGAACAACTGACCGGCCGTCACTTCGATGCAGTCGTGCACGCGACCCCGCTCGGTATGTTCCCGAATATCAAGGAATGTTTCTTCAACGGCACGATTCCGGCCGAGATCGTCTTCGACATGGTCTATAATCCGCTGGAGACCGAACTGATCAAGCGAGCCCGCCAACAAGGTAAGAACGTGATTCCCGGAGTGGACATGTTTATCGAGCAGGCGGTACGCCAATTCGAAATCTTCACCGGCGAGGCGGCGCCGAAGGCGGTTATGTCCAAGGCTGCCTCCGAAGCGCTGGAGCAGAGACACGCATGAAAATAACACGCCGCCAATTGGCGTCGGCCCTTGCGGCGGGGGCAGCGCTGGCCCAGACGCCGCCTCAGCCACGGACTCCCGAAGCCGAGCTTCAGGCCGCGCGCGATCAGCTCAAAGCCACGCTCGCGCGGCTCTCGGCGCAAGCCGTGCCCATGAGCACCGAACCGGCGTTCCAGTTCAAAGCTTGAGCCGCCATGGCCGAGATTGCCAGCGAATTTTTTTTCGCGACGATTTCCGAATTAAATCAGCGCCTGGTATCGCGCGAGATTTCGACGGTCGAGCTGGCGCGCGCTTTCGCGAACCGGCTGCAACAGCTCGGGCCTCGCTACAACGCGCTGGCCTTGTCTCTCCCGCAGCAGGCCATCCGTAAAGCGGAGGAGACCGAGAAGGAAATCAAGCGCGGGCGGACGCGGGGGCCGTTGCAAGGCATTCCGTACGGAGTCAAAGACCTGCTCAGTTTCGCCGGCCAGCCGACCACCTGGGGCGCGCAGCCCTACGCGGGCCAGGTGTTCGATTATGATGCCACGGCGATTACGAAGCTGGCCGGGGTCGGCGCGGTGCTGACGGGAAAGCTGTCCACGGTGGAGTTGGCCGGCGGCGGAGGTTACCGGTATGCCACGGCCTCTCTGCAAGGACCGGGCAAGAATCCATGGGACGTGACGAAGTGGAGCGGAGGGTCATCCAGCGGGCCCGCGGCGGCGGTTGCGGCGGGATTGGTTCCGTTCGCGATCGGCACCGAGACTTCCGGTTCGATCGTGACGCCGGCTTCGTACTGCGGAGTGACGGCGCTCCGGCCGACCTACGGCCTGGTGAGCCGGTATGGCGCGATGGCGCTCTCGTGGACTCTGGACAAGCTCGGGCCGTTTGCGCGCAGCGCCGAAGACTGCGGCTTGATTCTGCAGGTGATCGCCGGCAGTGACGGCAAAGACGCCGGGTCGGCGGGGCGAAGCTTCTATTACACGCCGCAATACGGACGCCCGGTTCGCGGCATGCGCGCCGGTTATGCGCCCGTTGACTTCAATGAGTGGGCGGATCCGGCGGCGCGGCCGGCGTTCGGCGCCGCGCTCGATGTGCTCAAGCAGTCCGGCGTCGAGTTGCAGGAGGCCCGGCTGCCCGATTTTCCCTACGGCGCCGTGATCTCGGCCGTCATTGGCGCGGAGGAGGCCTCGATTTTCGAGCAGTTGATCACCAGCGGCCGCGTGGACCAACTGCAGGACCAGGCCCAGATCGCCGGCCTTAAAGCCAACCTGGAAATTCCCGCGCTCGCGTATTTGAAGGCCATGCGAGTACGCCGCCAAATTCAGGAAGGCTTTCAGGATCTGTTTGGCAGGGTGGACGTGCTGGTGGCGCCGGGCCGGCTCGGACCCGCAACGCCGCTCGATCAACCGCTGGATCAGGAGCGCGGCGGGCCGCGACCCCAGGACCAGGGCATGACCGCCCTGATTCCGGCGGCGAATCTTGCCGGCTTACCGGCGCTCGTGCTGCCTTGCGGCTATGCGGGTAATTTGCCGGTGGCGTTGCAGATCGTCGGCGCACCCTTTACGGAGAACCTGCTGCTGGCGATCGGCCGGGAATTTCAAGCGCACACGGATTGGCACCGGCGGCGTCCGCCGGACACCTAGAAACGAAGAAGATCGAGGCCCGCTCGTTTCAAAATAGTTTAATCCGCAGAAACTTCTTCGGGTCCTGGCGAAAGTCGTGGAGGCTGGTTTGCAATTCGTGAAGCGAGCCGCTCAGATTGTCGTACGCCATCGAATTGCGAAGCATGGGGCTGGCGTCGAACTGATCGATGCGCGCTGTCAACGAAGCGAGCCCTTGATTCCAGGAAGTATACAGGTCGTCGGAAGTCAGAAACGGAGCCGCGCGCACATCGGCGATGGATTTGCGCAGGCTGGCGGCTTGATCCCGCAGTTCATTGTACTGGCCGTCTTCGCGCAGCAGGCGTCCGAGCTCGCCCTGTCCGGCCTGAATGCGGCTCAGTCGATCGTCGAGCTCGATCACGGGATCGCGAATGCGGCGGTACATCTCGTCCGTTCGCAGGAACCGGCCCGTCTCGCTGGTGACGCTTACCGCTGCCTTGAAGCTGCGGTCGATATCCGCCAGGCCGCGGCGCAGATCGTCGTACATCTCAGTGCCGACCACAAATTGGCCGACCAGGCCCTTGCCCTGTTCGATATCGGTCAGGGTGGCATCGACATCGCGCAACTGCTTGGCGAAGGATTGGACGTCTAGGGTTTTCAGCAGTTCGGGTGCCGCGCGATAGGTGATCTCCGCATTGGGCCGGATGCGCGTGGCGGCAGTCCCCTGGGTAATGGCGACAAACTGATTCCCGACATTGCCTTCGATGGTGATCTGAGCGGTGGAGTCGGTTGGAATATCCGCTAATTTTTCATTTTCAATTTTCAAAGTGAGGCGGACGACGCGGTTAGGCACGGAGGATCCCGACAGCTCCACCCTGTCGACTTTGCCGACGCCGATGCCGTTTACGCGAACGGGTGAATCGGATTCCAGGCCGGTGGCGTCGGGAATGTACAAATAGAGGGTGACCTTTTCGGTGAGGAGGGTGCCGCCAGTCAACAGGTACACGAGAACCGCGATAATCGCCAGGGCCGCGATCGCGACCACCGTCACGCGAAATCGGGCCCACGCAACGCCCCGACCTAATGGCATCCACCCGGATTGTACCGCGAGAGTCGCTGCACCAAAGACCGTGCCTGCTAAGGTGTAATGATGGAGCTCGGTTGAAGATTCGTTCACGCAAATTCGACGGACGTTGCAGCAAGCACAAGCGGTACAATCCGGCGATCGACGGGTTGGGCGGAATCCGCGGCGCGTGCCGGCGATGCACGCTGCTGTTCGAAATCTGGGAGGCGTCGCTGCGTCTCAACCGGCTCATCCGCGACTTCGATCCGACTCATGACGATATGGAACGACCGCGCAAGGACACGGCCGGCGGGGATCCCCGCCAACTGAGTCTGATCGAGTAACCCGCCGCCGACAAACCCTCGGCGTTACTGCGGTTTGAAGCGGAGCGTGATGCGATTGTCCCCCGGCGGGCCGTAGGTCAGCTCCAAGTCCTTCAGCTTTTGCTTTTCCATGGAAAAGTAAAGCAGCCCGGAAGTGGGCTGGTCGGTTTTCTTTTCCGGCAGAACTTTGTCGGTCAGGATCTTCTCTTGCGCGGCGGCGGCGGGGGATTTGCCGCCGTCCTTGACGACGACCCCGCCGTTCACGTTCGGCGCTACGCCTCCATAGAGGATGGAGCCCTGGTTGCCGCCGATTCGCTGAGATTTCAGCACCAGCGTGGCGCTGCCGGCGATCTCGCTGGGTGCGAACGGAGAGGCCTTTTCGCCGTCCTTGTCGGTCCGGAGCACGAAGTCGTCGCGGTTAATGGTGATCTCTTTACCGTATTTCGGCTCGATTTTGACGTCAGCGACAAAAAAATGGCCGCCCAGATCGGAACCTACCGCCTGATTCACGGATTCCGCATCGAGATACAGCGTGACCTTCATGACGAGATCCTGATTCTCGCCGCGCGCGGTTCCGACGATTCGTTTGTCCCTGGCTGCCGGCAACAGCAGCGCTGTCGCCATGAGGAGAGCGAAAATCCGCCCCTTCATTGTGAGAAAACCTCTGCCCAAATTATACTCCTGGATGTGAGATGCTCTCGCGTTACAATGAGGTTTCGCGAACCAAAGAGGTGCCTTCCATGGACGAAAAAGAGCGCTCCCGCGCTTTAGACCTCGCACTTGGCCAGATCGAAAAGCAGTTTGGCAAGGGCTCCATCCTGCGTCTCGGATCAAAAGACGCCATTGTTCCGGTTTCCGTGATTTCGACAGGCTCGATTTCGGTGGACGCGGCCCTGGGTGTCGGCGGATTCCCGCGCGGCCGGGTCTGCGAAATCTACGGGCCGGAATCATCCGGGAAAACGACGATCGCCTTGCAGGTGGTGGCGGAGGCTCAGCGGAAGGGCGGGATGGCCGCGTTCATCGATGTGGAGCACGCGCTCGATCCTGGCTACGCCAAGAAGTTAGGCGTGGATGTGGACAACCTGCTGGTATCGCAGCCGGATTACGGGGAGCAGGCACTGGAAATCACCGGCGCCCTCATCGGTTCGGGCCAAATCGACGTGCTGGTAGTGGATTCGGTGGCAGCCCTGGTTCCCAAGGCGGAGCTGGATGGCGAGATGGGCGATAGCCACATGGGGCTGCAGGCCCGGTTAATGTCGCAGGCGCTACGCAAGCTGACCGGCGTCGTCTCCAAATCCCGCACCTGCCTGATTTTCATCAACCAGATCCGCGAGAAGATCGGGGTCATGTTCGGCAATCCGGAAACCACTACCGGCGGGCGCGCTCTGAAGTTTTACGCCTCGGTGCGGCTGGATATCCGGCGGATCGCGGCCATTAAAGATGGCGACACCGTCATCGGCGGCCGGACCAAGGTGAAGGTGGTCAAAAACAAAGTGGCGGCTCCATTCCGCGAAGCCGAATTCGACATGATCTACGGCGAGGGCATTTCGCGCGAGGGCGACCTGATCGATCTCGGCGTGGCGCAGAACGTGATCGAGAAGAGCGGGTCGTGGTTCAGCTACAAGGGCGAGCGGATCGGACAAGGCCGTGAGAACGCGCGCCAATTCCTCAAAGATAATGCCGATATCCGGCAGGCGCTGGACACGGAGTTGCGCAAAGCGCTGGGTCTTTTGAAGCCGGAGCCCGCTCCGGTAGCCGCCGAGGCAGCCGCGGGAAGCAATGCGTCGCCGCGGCCTGTACCGGCACGGCGGTAACGCCGGCGTTCTGGTGGCCGGCGCCACTCGATGAAGGAAACCGAGCGGCGGCGCAATATTCACCTGCAGCTTTCCGCCATGAACCCGGCGCCGGCGCGCCAATCGTTGCCTACGGGCTTCGCGGCGCTCGACACCGCCCTCGGATCCGGCGGCTTCCCTCGCGGCGCGATCACGGAAATTTTTGGGCCGGCCTCCTGCGGGAAAACCGCGCTGGTGTTACAAGCCATCGCGCATGGGCAGCGAAGCGGGGCCACCGCAGCGTGGATCGACGCCGAGCACGTGTTTGACGCGTCGTTCGCGGCCCGCCTGGGAGTGGATGTTGGCCGCATGCCCGTCACGTCCCCCGAAAGTGCGGAGGAAGCGTTGGAGATGGCGCGGAAGTTCGCGTCGTCCGGCGCCGTGGATCTGGTGGCGATCGATTCGGCGGCGGCTCTCGTGCCGCGCCTCGAGTTGGAAGCGGCGCTGGGACAATCCGGCGCCGGCTTGCAAAGCCGCGTCTTGAGCTCGGAGCTGCGGCGGCTGTCGCAGGCCGCGGCGCGGAGCGGAACCGCGATCATTTTGTTAAATCAAACGCGTTACCGGCCGGGCACGCCCGGCGAAGGGGAGACCAGCTCCGGCGGAGCCTCCCTCAAGCTGCACGCCGCAGTGCGGATCGCCCTCTCGGCTTCCGGCCGACGCGTGCGTGTTCGCGTGATGAAGAACAAGCTGGGCGCGCCGTTCGCCGAAGCGCACCTGGAGTGGCGGCGCGACCGGGGGTTCACGGAACCAGCGTAAAAAGGGGCGTCCACGCACCGCATACGAAAAAAACCCTGGAAAATCGGGCTTTTTTTGAGGTTTTCTCTTTACATCATTCCGACGTTCCCTTATTATGGAATCGAATTGAGACGGGCGTGGCAGCCAAGGCCGCTTCATTCAACCTTGTTCAATGGTGATGGTCGCGACCCCCGCGCGATGTGCGGACCTGCTCCATAAAATCAGAATTCAAGAGTCAGACGGCAGAATCAGTAAGGAGAGATATGGCGAATCAGAGAATGACCCAGACGCAACTGGTGCGATCGTTGGCGGAAAGCTGCGAAGTCAATAACAAGACGGCGCGCGCCTTCCTGGACGGCCTTTCGAACTTGGCGATCGCCGAAGTGAAGAAGAGCGGCGTTTTCGTGCTGCCGGGAATCGGCCGGCTGGTGCGCGTCGACCGCAAAGCTCGCATCGGCCGTAATCCGGCTACCGGCGAGAGCATCAAAATCCCGGCGAAAAAGGTCGTGAAATTCCGGGTGGCCAAGGCCGCCAAGGATGCGATCGTTCCGCCTAAGAAAAAGTAAAGAACCTCAAAAAAGCGAAAACCCCGCGGCCGGAAACCGGTTCGCGGGGTTGCATCGTTTAAAAGCCGATGAACTCAGCCCAACGCGCGGGCTGCCTTCGGAAGCCGCTTACTTCTTCGCTTCGACCTTTTCTTCCTGTTTTGTGGATTCTTCGTCGCCCTTCAAGGCAGACTTGAAGTTGCGAATTCCTTCACCTAAACCCTTCGCTACTTCTGGGATTTTCTTGCCGCCAAACAGCAGCACCGCAACTCCCAGAATGACGAGAAGTTCGGGAAAGCCAATAGACCGCATACGGCCTCCTTGTAGACCATTGTAAGTTTCCGTGCGGAATCCGTCAACTTGGGCAAGGTCTCAGGAGGGCGCGGCGCCGGCTTTCACTTTGGCGCGGGTTTTCAAGATAATCGGAGTGCCCCGGAACCCGAAGCGCTTGCGGATCTGGTTGATCAGCTGGCGCTCATGCGAAAAATGCAGCGGGCCGCCGCGATTGGTGAAAACCACGAAGGTCGGGGGCCGCACCGAGGCTTGAGTGATATAAAAAATCTTCCGTTCCTCAAACCTGAGCTGTTCGACAAAGCGGTTTAATTCGCCGGTGGGAATCCGTCGCGCCGCCGCGGCGTCCACTTCGCGAATGAGACGGAACAGCGGCTTGACGCCGACGCCGGTTTTCGCGGAGAGAAACACGAGGGGTGCGTATTCGAGAAATTTGAACCGGTCGCGGGCGTCGCGCTCGAATGCCCGTTTTTTCGGTTCCTGGATCTGGTCCCATTTGTTCACGCAGAGGATGAGCGCCCGGCCCCCTTCGTGCGCATAGCCCGCAATGGTCGCATCGAGACCGACTATGCCCTCGGTTGCATCGAGCACCAGCAGCACCACCTGCGCCATACGGATGTGGCGGCGCGCCATCACCACGCTCAGTTTCTCCGCCATTAGCCGGGTTTTGCCTTTGCGGCGAATCCCGGCTGTGTCGACGAACAGGTAGTCGACGCCGTTATGCGTGACCAGTTCGTCGACGGCATCGCGCGTGGTGCCGTCGATTTCGGAGACTATGGACCGGTCCTGGCCCGTCAGTGTGTTGAGCAGGGTCGATTTGCCCACGTTCGGCCGGCCGATGATCGCCACCTTGATGGGAGCGGCGGTTGTGTCCGGTTCCTCCGGCGCCGCCGGCAGGGTGGCGGCGATTTTATCCAGCAGCGCATCCACACCGACGCCGTGCTCGGCCGAAACCGGGTAAACGTCGGCAATCCCCAGATCGTAGAACTCATGCGCGAGCGATTCGCGTGCGGCGGCGTCAATCTTGTTCACCGCGAGCGTGACGGGTCTGCCGAGCCGCTGCAGCATCTGGGCCAGATCGCGGTCGGCGCCGGTGATTTCGGCGCGCCCGTCGACCAGCAGGATAATGTGAGCCGCATTCTGTAGCGCGACGCGAGCCTGGCGCAGGATCTCGCTGGGGATGTAATCCTGATCGTGGACGACGATTCCGCCGGTATCGATCAGCTCGAAGCGGGATCCGTCATGCTGAGCCAGCCCATGAATGCGGTCGCGAGTAATCCCCGGCTCATCGCCGACGATGGCGCGGCGCTGCCCGGTAATGCGGTTGAACAGCGTCGACTTTCCGACGTTGGGCCGGCCCACAATCACTACCGTGGGGAGTGCGGCCGACATGCACCCTCATCATAGCGTGCTACATTTCGAAAAGTTGAAATACTACCCGATATTTCTGGATCTGCGCGGGCGGCGGGTGCTCGTCGCCGGCGCGGGGAAGGTCGCCTTGCGGAAAACCCGGGGGCTGGTGGGCGCGGGCGCGCTGGTTACCGTGGTCGCGCCGGTAATCCGCCCGGAATTTCGAGAGTTGCCGGTGCGGCTGATCGAGCGGCGCTATCGGGTATCCGATTTGCGAGGCGCCGCTCTGGTGTTCGCGGCAACCGACGATCGGGCGGTGAACCGCCAAATCGGCGCCGCGGCCCGGCACCGCGCGATTTTGGCGAACATTGCGGACGCCGCCGAAGAGTGCGATTTCATCGTGCCGGCGCGTGTGCAGCATGGAATCGTGGAGATCGCCATTGCGACTGGAGGACGGAACCCTCGCGTTTCGGCCGAACTCCGTCGCAAATTAGAGAGTAATGCCGGCGGTCTTGTTGCCGGCCCGTCGAGACCGGCTCGCAGCGGGATTGCCGCCTCGACGCCGCGCGGTAAAATCAAGACATCCTGATGCCCATCGAGGCCCGCAGCGCGTCCGCCCGCCAGTTCTTTTCCCGGCAGGGCGCGCTCTCGCAGTGGCATCCCAATTACGAATACCGGGCCGGGCAGGTGGAAATGGCCGAGGCGGTGGAGGCGGCTCTGGGAGAGAAGCGCCACCTGATCGTGGAGGCGGGGACGGGCACCGGCAAGACCCTCGCCTACCTGGTGCCGGCGCTGCTTTCGGGCAAGCGCATCGTGGTTTCCACCGGCACGAAAAACCTGCAAGAGCAGCTTTTCTTCAAAGACGTGCCTTTTTTACAGCAGCACTTCTCGCGGCCGCTCAAGGTCTGCTACATGAAAGGGCGAAATAACTACGCCTGCCGGCAGAAGATCTATGACGCGGAAAAGGAGCCGATCCTCACCGGGCTGGAAGAACTGGCCGACTTTCAAATCATCCAGCAGTGGGAGAAGGCCACCGAGTTCGGCGACCGCGCCGAAATCGCCACTCTTCCGGAAGGCAGCACCGCCTGGGCCAAAATTGATGCGCGCTCCGATCTCTGCACGGGCCAGAAGTGCTCGAATTTCGAGCGCTGCTTCATCACGCTCATGCACCAGCGCGCGCTGGAAAGCGACATCATCATTGTCAATCATCACCTGTTCTTCGCCGATCTCGCCCTCAAGGACGAAACCTACGAAGGCGGTATCCTGCCGGAATATCACGCGGTGGTGTTCGATGAAGCGCATGAGCTCGAAGACATCGCCGGCCAGTATTTTGGCGTTTCCGTCAGCAATCATCGCTTTCAGGAACTGCGCCGCGACCTCTCGGTCATCAGCCGTCTGAAAAAATTCGGGACGCCGGAATTGGACCGCATTCTCGAGCGGCTGGACGAACTGACGCTGCGCTTCTTCGCGCTGTTCGGCGCCGGTGAAGGCCGTCTGCCGTTCGTGGGCCGCGAGGCCTTTCGCGAGGACAATGACGAAATCTACACCGACCTCATTGGCATCCTGGAGCTCATCACCTCGCACCTCAAGCTGATCCACAATCCCCCGGAAGAGATCCTGCCGTTATTCCGCCGCACCGCGGAATTGATTCTGGGGCTCCGCTTCGTGATGGAGGAGGACGACGACCGCTACGTGTACTGGGTCGAGAAGCGCGGGCGCGGCTGCTTTATCCAGGCGACGCCGATTGACGTATCCGGAATCCTGACGGAGCGCCTGTTCGACCGCATCGAGACAGCCGTGCTGACCTCCGCCACTCTCGCCGTAGCCGGCGGCTTCGACTATGTGCAGAAGCGCCTGGGCCTCGATAACGCCCGCACCCAAATCGTGCCCGGCCATTTTGATTACCAGAAGCAGGCGCTATTATATATTCCGCAGCAACTGCCCGATCCCCGCAGCCCAGCATTTTCCAAGGCCGCCGCGATGGAAGTAGCCCGCATCCTCCGCCATAGCCGGGGCCGCGCCTTTGTGCTGTTCACCAGCTACCAGCAGATGCGCCTGGTGTATGACACGGTATCGCTCGAAGTAGAATATCCGACGTTGCTGCAGGGCACCGGGCCGCGCCGCGCCCTGCTCGAGGAGTTCCGCGCCACGCCGAATTGCGTCCTCTTCGCAACCGCCGCGTTCTGGCAGGGCGTCGACGTACCGGGCGAGCAACTCAGCTGCGTTATCATAGATAAGCTGCCGTTCGCGGTCCCCTCGGATCCGGTGGTGCAGGCCCGGATCGAGAGCATTCGCAGAGCCGGGGGAAATCCTTTTTACGATTACCAGATTCCGCAGGCCGCCATTGCGCTGAAACAAGGGTTTGGGCGGCTGATTCGCAGCCGGTCGGATCGCGGCGTGCTCGTCCTGCTGGACAACCGCATCACCAAACAGCGGTACGGCCAAATGTTTTTTGACAGTCTTCCGGACTATTCGTTCACCACCCGGATCGAAGACGTGGAGAGCTTTTTCGATGTTTGAAGTGACGATTGAACAGACATTCGCGGCGGGTCACGCCTTGCGCAACTATCACGGCAAGTGCGAAAACGTTCACGGGCACAACTACCGGTGCGAAGTCACGGTAGAAGGTGAGCAACTCGACAATGTGGGCCTGCTCGTAGATTTCGTGCTGTTGAAGAGAGTGGTGCAGTCCGTGATCGACCGTATGGACCACCAATGGCTGAACGATTTTCCGCCTTTCGACGTGCTGAACCCGTCGGCGGAGAACATCGCGAAGTTTATCTACGACGAAGTCAATAAGGGCATCAACGCGGGTCCGGGAGTTCGTCTCGGATCAGTCAAGCTTTGGGAAACCGACACTTCCTACGCCACTTATAAACCGTAACGCCGGCGCTGTTGCCGGCGGTGACCTGTTTCAACGATCGAGAAAGTCAATTGCCTGCGCCAGCGTGGGCGCGCCGCAAGTTTCGTGGCCCATGCCCTCCACATCGAAAAGTATGGCGTGAAATCCGTGCGCGACGTAGCCGCCGTAATAAACATCGAGCACGCTGCCACGCTGGAAGTCCCGGCTTCCCGTAATTATCGCGAACCGCATCCTGCGCCTCACGGCATCCAACCGGCGCGGCGCCAGCCTCACCATGCCGGGCCCTTCAGGAGCGCCGGCCGTATCGGCCTTGGCCCGGACTCGCGGGACGCGCTCATAGAATTCAACGCCGGAATTCATAATCGCGCCGTTAAACAGGCTCGCGTTATAGAACCCCAGTTCATTGGCCACGCGGGCCCCGCCGGAGAAGCCGGCCGCATAGACTCGCGCCGGGTCGATATTGTAGAGCTTCTTCATCTGGTGTGCTCCGAGCGCCGCCAGACCCAGTCGCCGCAGAATATTTTGGGAATTTTCCGACCCCTGAGCAGCCACGAACAGAAGTCTCTTTTGCTCCAGAACTGCCGCCCAGCCGTCCGGAAGTCCCGTTTGATGTTCCCCGTCCGAATAGACGAGCAGGCCGAACGGTTCGCTTCCGGTATAGGCACGGGGCACGTGAACGAAAAACCGCTCCTCGGCCGGCCGGACCTGCAAAGCACTCCAACTCGCCGCGGGCGGCGTGCCATACGGTGGCTGAAACGTGACTAGCGCATCGCCAGTCGGTGCTCCTGAGGCGCCCGCACGGTAAAGTCCGAGTGAGGCGCCATCCGGCCCGGCCGTTACCACGCCGGAATTGGCGGCTTCTGTTTTTTCGGCGTCCACTTCCTCCACCGCAACGCGGTGCGGCTCGCCATTCTGATCGAGGAAGGTGTACGCGCCGCTCGTGATGAGGAACGGATTATCGCATTGGATGCGCGAACCGTCCTTGCGTACGATGACCCAGGAACTGGCGCACGAACACCACGCCAGCAGCAGGGTTGTCATAACCAGCCGCGGGACTCGCCAGGGAACCAGCCTGTTGCCAAACGCGGGCACAGGTTGATCTTATCCGCGGTCGCCGCGACTCGAATAGCCGTAGAAGGTTAATTCACCCGCGGCTCCGCGAAACCGGCCGGCGCCGCGCCGTCCGGGCCGCGGTTCCCATGAGTTTAACTGTCAGGAGGGTTCCTACCCGTTATTTGCCGTAGTGCGCCGCGTTCTTTTGGGCGAATTCCGCCCATTTTTCCGGCAGATCATCGAGGGCGAAGATCGCCGAAACCGGACACACCGGGACGCACGCACCGCAATCAATGCATTCCACCGGGTCGATATACAGCATTTCGCTGTCGGCGAAACCGGCTTCATCTTTTTTCGGGTGGATGCAATCCACGGGGCAGGCGTCGACGCAAGCCGTATCTTTCGTGCCAATGCACGGTTCTGCTATTACATATGCCATCGGAGAGTTTTTCCAGTTTTTCTATAGATAGCACAGCGGAGTTACCGGATACAAACCGCATCTTGCCAACGGTGCCTTTCAGGCACCAAACTGTAGAAGATGCCAGCCAAAGTACGAAAAGCTGTTTTCCCTGCTGCGGGGCTGGGCACCCGCTTCCTTCCCGCCACCAAAGCGCAGCCCAAGGAAATGCTGCCTATCGTGGATAAGCCGATCATCCAGTACGGAGTCGAAGAGGCGCTGCACTCCGGAATTCAGAACATCATCATCGTGACCGGGCGCGGCAAGTCCGCCATTGAAGACCACTTCGATGTCAGCTTCGAGCTCGAAAACCTGCTCGAGACTCGCGCCAAGAAGGACCTGTTGGCCATCGTCCGCAACATCTCGGACATGATCAACGTTTCCTATATCCGCCAGAAAGAAGCCCTCGGGCTGGGGCATGCCGTTCTCCGCGCTATGGAACTGGTGGGCCAGGAACCGTTCTCGGTGGTCCTGGCCGATGACGTGATCGAGGCCGAGACGCCTTGCCTGCGCCAGTTGCTCGACGTGTACAGTTTTTTCAGTTCGCCCGTGCTCGCCGTGATGGAGGTGCCGAAAGAAAACATTTCCGCTTATGGCTGCATCGATGCCGAACCGGTCAGCTATCACAATACGAACGATCGCGTCTTCCGCATTCGCGACCTGGTCGAGAAGCCCAACCCGTCGGAGGCCCCTTCCAATCTCGCCATCATCGGGCGCTATGTCCTGACGCCCGACATATTTGATTCGGTCCAGAGCATCGACCCGGGCTCGGGCGGCGAAATCCAGCTCACCGACGCCATGCGGCACCTGCTACGGTCGCGTCCTATTTACGCGTGCCGCTTCGAAGGCAAGCGTTACGATGCCGGCGACAAACTGGGCTTTTTGAAAGCCACGGTCGAATACGCGCTGCGCCGGCCCGATCTGGGCGGACCTTTTCGCGAATACCTGAAGGGCCTTAAGCTGTAAACATGCTGCCGGCCGGTTGCAAAGAACGAATCGCTGCTGTTGTGGGGCCGAGCGGGTACCTCGACCGGCCGGAAGATCTGGCGATTTACGAATACGATGGCAGCATCGACAAGCACCGCCCCGATTTGGTGGTGTTTCCGCGCAGCACGCAGGATGTCGCGGCAATCGTAAAGATCGCGCATGAATTGCAGATCCCGGTGGTCGGCCGGGGGTCCGGCACCGGGCTTTCCGGCGGCGCGATTCCGCGAGAAGGCGGCATCACGGTCGCGTTCGCCCGGATGAACCGCATCCTCGAAATCGACCTTGAAAACGAGCGGGCGGTGGTGCAGCCGGGTGTGGTGAACCTTGACCTCACGCTGGCCGTTCAAAATGCCGGCTATTTCTACGCGCCCGACCCTTCCAGCCAGCGCGCCTGCACCATCGGCGGCAACGTCTCGGAAAACGCCGGTGGACCGCATACGCTGGCGTACGGCGTTACTACCAATCACGTGCTCGGCCTGGAGTTGGTCCTGCCGGACGGTTCGATCGTCGAAACCGGCGGCAAGGAACCCGATCTGCCCGGCTACGACCTCACCGGCCTGCTCACCGGCTCGGAGGGCACCATGGTGCTCGTCACCAAGATCATTGTCCGCCTCATGCGCAAGCCCGAGCAGGTGAAGACCGTGCTCGCAATCTTTGAAACCAGCGCCGATGCCGGTCGCACGGTGGCCGAGATTACCGCCCGCTCCATCACGCCGGTCGCGGTCGAAATGTTGGACGGCGTCATGCTGCGGATGGTCGAGGAAGCCACCCACGCCGGCTATCCCATGGATGCCGAGGCTGTGCTGCTCATCGAGCTGGAAGGCCTCCGTGAAGTGGTTGAAGAGCAAACCGAGCAGCTGCACCAGGCGTGCACTCGGTGCCATGCGCGCGAATTTCGCGTGGCGCGGACGGCGCAGGAGCGTGATTTGCTATGGGCG
Source organism: Bryobacteraceae bacterium (assembly GCA_035295805.1). GTDB lineage: Bacteria > Acidobacteriota > Terriglobia > Bryobacterales > Bryobacteraceae > PSRJ01. The sequence continues at coordinate 30,735 of DATGII010000262.1, forward strand.
GGGCGCAAGAACGCGTTCGGCGCCGTGGGCCGCGTCAGCCCCAGCTACTACGTCCAGGATGGCGTCGTGCCGCGCACGAAAGTCGAGCCCACGCTCCGCTACATCGGCGAAATCTCGAAGAAATACGGTCTGACGATCAGCAACATTTTTCATGCCGGTGACGGCAACCTGCACCCCATCATCCTCTTCGACCCGCGCAAACCCGGCGATCTCGACAAAGCCCGCGCCTCCGGCGAGGACATCCTGACCTACTGCATCCAGGCCGGCGGATCAATCACGGGCGAGCACGGCGTCGGCATGGAAAAAAACGAAATGATGTCCAAGCTGTTCAGCGCCGAGACACTCGACCTGATCCGCCGGCTCAAAGTTTTGTTCGATCCCGACGGCCGCATGAACCCGGGCAAGCTCTTGCCAACCGGCAAAGGTTGTATGGAAATCCGGCAGCCCGCGCTGACTCCGGGAAGCCCCATTTACTAGGCAGATGCTGCGGCGGCAGGTTTGAAAACGCAACGAGGATAGCCGACTGGAAGAGGAGACGCAATCGCCTAGTTCAGCGGCGATCCTGCCCCGGATCGGGCGGACGGACGCCTCTTCGGTAATGCTTCTTCCGCAATTCGGCAGCGTGCTTCACCGCCGCCCGCTGATCGGCTTGTTCCTTCATTAGCTCTTCGCCGAAGGTTATGGCTGTCAGGGCGGAGCCCGGACTCTGCTTTTCCAGGAGGTTGCGGCACAGTAAAGGAAGTTCCTGCAGCGTGATACCGTATTTTCGCAATAATCCTAAGTCGGCTTCTACCGTAAACTCAGTCGTACTCCCGTCATGCTGCTGGCACTGGTACAGGAAACAACGGATTCCGTGCGCCTCGTGAAATCCGGTCAATTTGAAATTCGCATTTTGGTCGCGATGCCGGACTCGATCGCGCGGGCCGGCCGGATCGACTTTTGAGTCGGTGAAGTCGCCGGGCATCGTGACCTAGCCCTTGACGACTGTCTGGTTTCTTGTAATCAACCACATGCGCGCTAATTCTTCAGTCTCGAACCACTGACCGGGATACTCTTTAATGGCCCATTTCCGAGCTGAGTGGTGTAGGTACACCGCTCCGAGAAACTGTTGCGTGTGACTGTATACTTCATGGAAAGGCATTTGATCCTTTTCCTGACGGGAATACATTTCAGTCTCCTTCTGATCGCGCAGAGGTGTTGAGGAACGGGGCATTAAAGAGCTTGATTTCGCTCCGAAGCGCCTGGCTATTCTCGGCCAGGCAGCGTGCGTCTGCAAACGCCAAACGCGCCTCCGCAGTCCGCGCCTGGCACATACTTTTCAAATTATTTAGTGAGGGAGCACTTCTGAGGGCTGCACGCTCGACCATTTGGGCTCCTCACTCTGCATGAAAGAGAGCCAGCCGGTCCAAGCGGTTTAGACGGCTCTTTGGTGCAGCCTCACTATAGCACCAAAATGCCGTTTGAGGCGGGCTCCCAAGCCGAGATTACGCGCGCCGGCGCATCTCGGCGCGAGCTTCGGCTTCGGCCGTGCGTGCGCGCTCGGCTTCGCGTTTGTCGTGCAGCTTCTTGCCCTTCGCCAGCGCGACCTCGCATTTGATGCGGCCGCCCTTCAGATAGATTTTCGTCGGAATCAGCGAGAGACCTTTCTCGCGCGTCTGGCCGAGCAGTTTATCGATCTCGCGCCGGTGCAGCAGCAGTTTGCGATTTCGGATCGGCGGGTGGTTCTCGCGATTACCGTGCGAGTATTCGCTAATATGCGCGTTGAGGAGCCACGCTTCGTTGTTTAAGACGGCCGCGTACGCTTCCTTTAACTGAATTTTGCCGTCTTTTGCTGCTTTGACTTCGGTTCCGGTAAGTACCATCCCTGCTTCGAACCGCTCCAGCAGGAAATAATCATGCGCGGCCCTGCGGTTATCGCTGAGGATTTTCAGGTTGGCGTCTTTGCCGGCCAATTTTCCACTCAACGCGCAAAAGCCGTATCTCGTCAACTGCTTTAGATGGCACTGGCTCGCGCAAACGCAACTCATCTTAGCATAGGGCATCGGAGCAGCCTTGGTTAATAGGGAGAACATGCTTTTTTTCAGGCGGTTAACGGCTGTACTGGTGGCTGTCATGCTGGCGGCGCCCGTGGCTCCTCTGCAGGCCAAGACTCGAAAGGGAGACAAATTCCTTGCCGAGGGTCGTATCCATGAACAGAAAAAGGAATGGGATGCCGCCCTGCAGTCGTATGAGCAGGCGCTTTCAGAGGATCCGGCGGATATCGTGTACCAGATGTCGGTCGAGAAAGTCCGGTTCCAGGCTGCCCAGGCGCATTTGAATAATGGTCTGAAGATCCGCGATCAGGGCCAACTCGGCGAAGCGCTGCTGGAATTTCAAAAGGCGTATGCCCTCAATCCCGGCTCTTCGGCGGCCGAGCAGGAAATCCGCCGCACGCAGGAGATGATCCAGCGCGAGCGCCAACGCGTGCAGCAGACCGGCAAGGAGGCTCCTCCGGAGGAGCGCGCGCTGACCCCGGTCGAGCAGATGAAAAAAGAAACCGAAGAGAAGCTCAAGACGCTCCTCCCGGTGCCCGAGCTCAAACCGCTCAATACCGAGCCGATCAATCTCAAGATGAACAACCAGTCGCCGCGGGTGCTGTTCGAAACCGTGGCGAAGGTGGCGGGCATCAACATCCTGTGGGATCCCGACATGAACCCGCCTCCGAACACCGGCCGCAACCTGTCGATCGAAGTGAACAACTCGACTCTCGACCAGGCCCTCGATGACCTGGCCACCTTGACGAAATTTTTCTGGAAACCGCTGTCCGCCAACACCATCTTCATCACCAACGACAACGTGAATAAGCGCCGCGACTATGAAGACCAGGTGATGAAAGTCTTCTACCTGTCCAATGTCAATACGGCGCAGGAGATTCAGGAAATCATCAATGCGGTTCGGACGCTGACCGAACTGAACCGCATCATGCCGTATAACTCGCAGAACGCGATCATCGTGCGCGGAGAGGCGGACCGCGTCTCGCTCGCGGAACGGATCATCAGCGACCTCGATAAGCCCAAGTCGGAAGTGGTCGTGGACATTGTGGTGTTGCAGGCCAGTTCCAGCTTCAGCCGGCAAATTACGGCCGCGCTGGCGTCGACCGGGTTAAACGTGCCTGTGAATTTCAGCCCGCGTAGCGGCCTGCAGGTGGTCCAGAATACAAACAACAATAACAATAACAACAATAACAACAACAATAATAATCAGAACAACTCCACGCAAAACACCATTTCCGGGACGAATACGACGACGAACACGTCCGGCAACTTCATTCCGCTTTCGAACCTGGGGCGCCTGTCCACGTCGGATTTCTCGATCACGCTGCCCGGAGCTCTGCTGCAGGCTGCATTGAGCGACGCCAACACGAAGGTTCTGCAATCGCCGCAGATCCGCTCGGTGGACAACGTAAAGGCCTCGCTTAAAATCGGCGACCGCGAGCCGACTGCTACCGGCAGCTTTCAGCCCGGCATCGGCGGTGTCGGGATTAATCCGCTGGTCAACACGCAGTTCACGTATATCGATGTCGGCGTCAATGTCGACATTACGCCGCGCGTGCACGATAACGGCGACGTCTCGATGCATGTGGAGCTGGACATCTCGAACGTTAGCGGCACGGTCAACCTGGGCGGCCTGAATCAGCCGATCATCAGCCAGAAAAAGGTGATCCATGATATTCGCATGCGCGAAGGCGAGGTGAACCTGCTCGGCGGCCTCATCGTACAGCAGGAGGACAAGACCGTGACCGGCATTCCGGGCCTGTCCAGCATCCCGCTCATCCGGCGCTTGTTCTCAGGAGAAAGCGTCGATCACAGCCGCAACGAGCTGATGATTGCCCTAATCCCGCACATCATCCGCCGGCCCGAGATTACCCCCGAGAACCTGCGCGGCATCTCGGTCGGCAATGCCACTACGATCAAACTGAATTACGGACCGCGAGCGGAAACCGCGGCCCCTCGCCCGCCAGTGGTCGCGCCGGCGCCTGGTGCGGCGCCGCTAGCGCCGGGCGTCGTCCCTCCCGCGACCGCGCCGCCGGCTCCTGCGCCGCCGGCCACCGCGCCGCCGCCGCCGCCCGCTCCGAATGCCCCGGCTCCCGGGAATGCCGCGATCCGCTTCATTCCGGACCGTGTCGATGCCAATCTCCCCGGCACGTTTTCGGTAGCCATCGCGGCCACGGGCGCCGCCGATGCCATGTCCGTGCCCATGCAGATCCAATTCGATCCGAAGATTCTGCGGCTCAATGATATTTCGGCCGGAGACTTCCTGGCGCAGGGCGGTGTACCGCCTGTCTTTGCCAAAAACATCCAGAACGACGCCGGAATGGCAACCGTGCAGCTGAGCCGTCCGCCGGGCGCTGCCGGCGTTTCTGGATCCGGTGTGTTGGTAACGCTCAACTTCCAGGCGGTCGCGCGCGGCACGACGACCGTCACTCTTTCCAACGTGAGCCTGAGAAACTCACAAAATCAGGTGATCGGGGACGGCAATCCCGGCCTTCCGGTTCGCATCCAGTAGCGCGGAATGAGACGACGCAACCAGCGCGGATTGACCTTGGTCGAGCTGATCGTAGCGTTCACGATCATGCTGATCCTGACCAGTATGGCCGTCCCTTTGGCGCGCGCCAAGGTCCGCGCCGAACGCGAACGCGAGCTCCGTTTCGCTCTCGACGACATTCGCCGGGCCATTGACAAGTATAAGGACTACGCGGATGCCAACGCGTTCGGTCCGATCAAGCAAGGGACCAACGGGTATCCCGAGTCGCTCGATATTTTAGTGGAGGGGCAGAAGCTGGCCGGTAGCGCCAAGGAACAAAAGATCCGGCTCTTGCGACGGATCCCGCGCGACCCCTTCACGGGCAAAACCGAGTGGGGGATGCGTAGCGATCAGGATGCCCCCGACTCCACGAGCTGGGGCGGTCAAAACGTTTTTGACGTCTTCAGCAAAACCACCGAAAAGGCTCCCGATGGGACTTGCTACTGCCAGTGGTAGGCGCCCGGCGCGGCGCGGCCTCCGCGGCTTCACCTTCGTCGAATTGATGGTCGTGGTCACGATCATCGTCATCCTGATCACCATCGCCATCCCGGTCTACCAGAAATCGATCGTGCGTACCAAGGAGAGCGTGCTCCGCAACAACCTGTTTACACTGCGTCAAGTGATCGATAATTACACCTACGACAAGGAAAAGGCGCCGCAATCGCTGCAGGACCTGGTGAGCGAAGGTTATTTGCGGGAGGTGCCGGTCGATCCGATGACGGGTTCTAACCAGACATGGAAGACCGTTATGGAAGACGCCGGCCAGGCTGTGGACCAGAACAACCCCGGCATTTTCGACGTAAAAAGCGGTTCCGATAAAACGAGCCTCGATGGAAGCGCCTATTCGGATTGGTAGCGGGTGTCTCAGAGCCGTGTCGAATTGATCCACTTCTTCTCGCGCACAGTCAACACAACTCCCGAAAACCAAGTGAATCTGCGGGGCGTCTTTATAGATCAGCCGCGGTATTACAATTGCACAGCGGCTCTCGCTTATGACTCCAATCCACACCAGCCCCCGTCGTCTGGCGTTGAATCTTGGTTTCAAGCTATTCCAGGTCCGATTTTCTCCCATTTTAGTCTTGTTCCCGCTGATTATCTCCGCTGCTCATGCTCAAAGTTCATCGGCTGGCGCTTGCCAGGTTTCGACCCAGTCTCCGTTTCTCCGCGCCGAAGGCCTCACCGAGGTACTCGGCGACATCGTCATGTCATGTTCCGGTTTCGGCTCCGGCGCCGTGCCCAGCGGCAGTTTCACCATTTTTCTTCCGGTATCTGTCACGAACCGGATTGATGCCAATGGATTTACCAGCCAAGCCACGCTTTCGGTCGATACCGGTGGCGGCGCGACCCCGTCGGGAATTTCCGCATCCGTAACGGGCAAGATCATCAGTTTCAATGGAGTTGTCTTGACCGCGCCGGTGACCGGCAGCTTCACCGTTCGCATTTCCGGCATTCGCGCGGACGTCAATCAACTCAGCGCCTCCGGCCAACCGGTTGCCGTCGACCTCAGCACACCCCTGTCGCTCAATCGGACACATGTCACGGTTGGTAATCTGGCTCCCGCGCTACTCGCGAGCCAAGCCAGCACGGCCATCGCGTGTGCCGGTTCCCCCGTGCCATCCACCTTTACGTTCACGAACCTGATCGCGGCCGGGACCGCACACGCTTCGACTCGTATAACTGAGGGATTCTCGAGCGCTTTTGCGGCCCGCGCGAGCGGGGAAGATTCGGGCACACGCTTCTTGCTTAGTTACAGCGGGTTCCCGGCAGGCGCTCAGGTCTACCTTCCTGACCACGTCGCTGGTTCCGACGCCGCAGTGCCGAGTTTGGGTGGCGACCTCGGCGGTTCCATTACGGTGGGCCAATACGTTCCGAATAGCGGCACCCTCCGGCTATCCAGAGTCTTTGGAGCCGATGCCAATGGCGCAGGCGGCACTCCGATACCGCTACCCGGCGGCAGTCCCGCGCTCCTCGATTCCGTGACCGCAGTAACCCTCACAAACGGTTCCGGTTATGCCGTATATGAAGTGATGGACAGCAACCCTAGCGTGGTGGAGAATGCCCAGATTCCCACATTTCTCGGGCTGCCGGTAGGATCATCTGCCAGTTCCGTGGCCCAGGTGGCGATCTCACTGGCGCCGGTTTCGACCGTCACAACCGCCACCAGCACCGACCCGGTCCCGCGGTTCGCCGCGACAACCCCCGGGGCCGATTGCGGCACCGTAGGCGATTGCCAGGCTTCCTATTTCCCGAAGTTGAGCACGCCAGTTGCGGGCGGCCAGATTCAGCTGACGGCGTATTCCGGTGGCGGCATGACGAGCCTGCCCGGTTACATTCCGGTCCAGAACGTGGGCGGCGGAACCATGTTTTGGAGTGATTCGGTCAACTATGTCAGCGGTTCCGGCTGGATCGCACTCGAGCCGCCCATCAGCTACATCAATAACGGTGCCGTCCGGGTTTTCGCGCAACCGAAGAACTTAGCGGCGGGAACCTACCAGGCGACAGTAGTAATTAACGCGGGAACGGCGGGGAGCCAAGCGATCCCTATTACCCTGACGG